>CAZVYB010000010.1:0-24042 GCA_964631405.1 uncultured Lachnospiraceae bacterium | reverse complement strand
CCGGCGTGCGACTTGTTTTTAGGCACAAAAAAAGGCATTGCCTTTTGCAATGCCTTTTTGATTTTGATTATCTATTGTCAGCAGATTTGATTTTTGCTGCTTTGCCTGTAAGTTCTCTTACATAATAGAGTTTCGCGCGTCTTGGCTTACCCTTTCTTACAACTTCAACACTTGAAACAAGTGGAGAGTGGCAAGGGAAAGTTCTTTCAACGCCAACGCCGTTTGAAATTTTTCTTACAGTGAAAGTTTCACGAATTCCGCCATTCTTGCGAGCGATAACAACGCCTTCATAATTTTGAATTCTTGTTTTATCTCCTTCCTTAATTTGAACGCCAACTTTGACAGTGTCGCCGATATTAAATTCAGGGAGATTTTCTTTCATGTTTTCTTTCTCGATTTGGTCGATTATGTTTGCCATCATTCTTCTCCTTTTATCATTTTATGTTTGTGCGTAAGGCACAAGGTGTGAGGTTTAGCCTCTTTTTCTTGCTCTCTTGCGAGCGGCTTCTCTTTTCTTTTTCTTAGCAACGCTTGGCTTATCATAGGCTTCTTTTCTTCTTATGTCGCCAATGATACCGTCTTTTTGGCATTTTCTCTTAAATCTTTTAAGAGCACTTTCAAGAGTTTCGTTTTCGCCTACTTTAACAGTTGTCAATATTCTCACCACCTTCTAATTTTCAAAATTCTTTACTATTATATTGATTTAAAAGTCATTTGTCAAGGAAAAGGGCTATATTTTTTTGACAATTTTTGCCATTGCTCCGTCTTTGAATGGTTTGCCTATTTTGACTGGCAAGACCTTCCCCGTTATGTCCTTTTTCGATTTTGCGTAGCACCTTATATAGTTTTCAGTATAGCCGACATAGAAGCCGTCCTCTATCTCTTCAAACAGCACTCTTCCCTTTTTGTTTTTCTTGATAAAGTTTGTTTTAAGAGTTTTGCCAAGTTCTTCAAGCCTTGCACTTCGCTCTTGCTTCACCTGTGGAGGAAGGTCTTTATATAGTTTTGAAGCCGTCGTCCCCTCTCTCTTTGAATATTGAAAAATATGTATTTGGCTGAAACCAACCTCTTTGACAAAGTTGAAAGTTTCTTCAAATTCCTCTTCGCTCTCGTCGGCAAAGCCCACAATGACATCTGTTGTTATGCCTGCGAATGGGAAATATTTTCTTATAAGTTGCACCGACTGGGCAAACTGCTCTGGCGTATAGTGTCTGTTCATTTTTTTCAGCACGCCTGCCGACCCGCTTTGAAGCGACAGGTGAAAGTGCGGGCAGAAGTTGTCAAGTTTTGCAAGTCCTGCGACAAAATCTTCGTCAACCACAGTGTCCTCAACCGAGCCAAGTCGGAGGCGTTTGCCCATGGTGTCAAGTTCTTCAAGCAAAATTCCAAGTCCCTTTTGACCGTCGATTTGATAGTCGGTGACATTGATACCAGTCAGCACCACCTCTTTTATCTCTTCGTCAAGAGATGCCACCTCGTTTATGATTGAAAAAATTGGGCGGGAGCGACTGCGTCCCCTCAAATATGGAATTATGCAGTATGAGCAGAAGTTGTTGCACCCGTCTTGAATTTTGATGTATGCCCGAGTGCGGTTTTGTTTTGCATGAAGTGCGTCCTCATAAATAAGAGGAAGTTCGTCAATAATTTCATGTTTTTGATGGTTATTTTGGCTATTTTTTGCCAAATTTTCTATATATTGTGTGATTTTATATTTCCCTGCAACACCGCTGACGCACTGCACATCTTTGTCTAAAAATTGTTTTGCATTTTTTTGGCTTGCACAACCGCAGACAAAAATCTTTGCGTTTTTATTAAACTTTTTGCACCTTGCAATCATTTGTCGTGATTTTTTTTCTGCCTCCTGTGTCACTGCACAGGTGTTGATGACATAAACATCGGCATGACAAAGAGCGTCTGTCGTTTGATAGCCTTTTAAATTAAGTTCATATTCAAGGGCGTCGCTTTCATATTTATTGACTTTGCACCCAAGTGTGAGTATTGCGATTTTCATAGAAAAATGATAGCAAACAATCAAAAAAAAATCAACCTATAATGGTTGATTTTCTCATTTATATAATTCTTTCTCCCTCGCCCTCAGTTTGAGCAACCTGACTGCGTCCCTGACTTCTTGAAGAAATTTCCTTCACCCTTTTTGAATATTCGCTAAGTGCTTCGTCAACTCCGTACACAAAGCCCGCCTTTTGAACAGAAGAAAGATTTTCGCTGTCAAGATAGTGATTTTGATATAGCATTTCAAGCGTTTCAGGGTCACGAATATCAAGCACGCCCCTCTCAGTGCCAACAAGTGGAAGAACTTTGCCGTCTACTCGCACTTTTGTGTTGCGAGGATTGCTTCCGCCATACATACGCAGTTTGCACAATTTTTTGTCTGAAACCTGCCCGCCATAAACAGTGGAAATGATTACATTTTTATTGCGATAGTCCATAAGTTTGCAAAAATCAATATTTTTGATAAGCGGGCTATATTCATAGCGTGTCAGTTTTTGAAGTTGGGCATAAAGAGCGTCTATTTCGTCATAGTCGGAAAGGCACTCGGCATACTCCTCAATCAAACTGCCGTCGCTGTCAAAATATTTTTCAAGTGGCTTTTCAATCCCCAACTCGCCAAAGATAAAATCAAAAACATGAATATCATGGGTTTTGTTTGCTCCACTTTCTTTAAGAAGTTTTGCAGTTGCAACCACAGCACGAACATAGTCTCCGTTTGAAATATCCCAATTTTCTTTGGCAAATTCACAAAATCCCTCTTTATCTCGGGAAAGTTTCATGCCCTCAACAACAACTTCCAAAAAGTCTTTTTCCTTTAAAAAATCAAAATAATTCATAAAAATCACATTCCTTAGCAAGATTATAACATCACCAAAGCCAAAAATCAATAGGCTTTTTTGAAAAATTCCTTTTATTTATATGGCTTTTTATGATATAATTTTCTTAAAATAAAAGGAAAAGCATGAAAAATTTTGAAATCGCAATTTTAGGCAGTGGTGCAAGCGGTGTTATGACCGCCATTATCGCCTCAGCCTCAGGAAAAAGCATTGCCCTTATCGACAAAAACAAACTGCCCGCAAAAAAACTTATGGCAACGGGAAATGGAAGGTGCAATCTTTCAAACGCCGTTTGTACCCCTTCAACAGCATTTTATAACCAAGACATTGACAGATTTTTGTCAAGGTTTCCCACACGAGATACCCTTACCTTTTTTGAAGAACTTGGGCTTTGCACGCAGACGGACGAAGAGGGACGAATTTATCCCCTTTCAGGCTCTGCAAAATCGGTGATTGAGGTTTTAAACAACGCCCTTGCCAAATATGACAATATTTCTGTTTTTGGCGAAAAAATCATAGAAAAAGTTGAAAAATGTGGCGAAAACTATAAAATAACCTGCAATAACGATGTTTTTATTGCAAAAAAACTTGTGATTGCAACTGGCGGAAACACCCATAATTTGCTGAGCGGTTTGGGCATCAAAGTCAATCCCCTTATGCCAAGTTTGTGTGCAATCAAAACCAAAGAAAACACCAAACTTTTAAACGGCGTCCGCATTTCTCCCGTCAAAGTCACTGCCGAACATGGCGGGGCAAAATATCAAGAAATTGGCGAGGTGCTTTTTAAAGACAGGGGCATCAGTGGCATTGCAATTTTCAACGCATCTGCACTTTTTGCAAGAAATGATTTCTCTGGCACAATCACCCTTGACCTTCTTCCAAATATCTCACAAAAAGATTTGATTGAAAAATTGAAGGAACGAAGAAAATTGGCTGTTTGCGTGAGCAAGTTTTTTGAGGGTATGTTTGTTGGTGGCATTGCCTATTATCTTTTTGAAAAATGCAAGATTGACGAAAATCGCCGTTGCTCTGCCCTCACCGATGGCGAAATTATCACCCTTGCAAAAGCAATCAAAAATCTGCAATTTAGCGTGAACGGATATTATGAAAACAATCAGGTTTTTTCTGGCGGAATTGATTTGCATGAATTGTCGACACAACTGGAGCACAAAACCCACAAAAACCTTTTCTTCTGCGGAGAAGTTTGTGACATCGACGGGCTTTGCGGAGGCTATAACCTTCAATGGGCATGGACAAGCGGATACATTGTAGGAAAGAGTTTATAAAAAAGGCTTGGAAAAATCCAAGCCTTTTTTGGTGGTTTAGTTTTCTGTTGCTTACTTTTCTTGTGAAGAAAGGTAACATAATAAGAAGTCATAACACATTTTGGAGGTTTTCTTATTCCTTCCACTGCCATTCAGTGATTTCTGGCATATCTACGCCATATTTGGCAATATACTTTTTGTGTTTATCAAGTTTTGCCTTGATTTCTTCCACCAGTTTTTCCTTTTTGGTAAGTCCAAGTTTTTCAATCACATCTAAAAGCAAATGATAGCGGTCAATTTGGTTTTGCACCCTCATATCAAAAGCGGTGGTGATTGTGCCCTCTTCCATATATCCATGCACATAAATCTTTTTATTTGTCCTTGTCACAACTTGGTCATAAATAAATTTTGGATAGCCATGGAAATTGAAAATCACCGGTTTATCTTTGGTGAAAAGTGCGTCAAATTCTTCATCAGTCATGCCGTGTGGGTGACGCTCTGCCGGCTCTAGCCTCATCATATCAACAACATTGACAAAGCGGGCTTTGACCTCTGGCAGATATTCTTTTATCAAACTGATTGTGGCAAGTGCTTCAAGAGTTGGGGTATCGCCCGCACAGGCAATCACAACATCTGGTTGTTTGCCTTTTGGGCAGGTGCTTGCCCATTCCCATTCTCCTGCACCTTTTGTGCAGTGTTCAATTGCCTCTTCCATATTCAGCCACTGCCAACTTGGGTGTTTTGAAGCGATTATCACATTGACATAATTTTGGCTTGCTTGGCAATGGTCATAGCAAGACAAAAGTGTGTTTGCGTCTGGTGGGAGATATATCCTTACAATATCCGCCTTTTTGTTTGCAACATGGTCAAGGAATCCCGGTTCTTGATGTGTATAGCCGTTATGGTCTTGTTGCCATACATTTGAGGTGAGAAGAAGGTTGAGTGAAGAGATTGGTTTTCGCCAAGGGAGTTCTCCTATCACTTTAAGCCACTTTGCGTGTTGAGAAACCATGCTGTCAACCACGCGGACAAACGCCTCATAACTTGCAAACACCCCATGTCTGCCTGTCAGCAAATATCCTTCAAGCCAGCCCTCGCAGGCGTGTTCGCTGAGGAAACTGTCCATAATGCGTCCGTCGTGGGCAAGAAATTCATCGGTCGGGTAAATGGTGGCGTTAAAATCACGATTTTCTTCATAAAAAACATGATAAAGTCTGTTTGACATTGCCTCGTCTGGGCAGAAAAGTCGATAGTTTTTGTTTTGTTTATTAAGGGCAAAGACATCTTTGATGTATCTGCCAAGTTCCAGCATATCCTGTGCTTTGGTCTTGCCGTGTCCTTCAATTGGCACTTCATAATCGGCAAGGTTTGGCAAAATAAGTTTGCTTGCACCGCAGTTTGTTTGTGGGCAGGCGGAAATTCTTTTATCGCCCTTTGGCAAAATGTCGGCAATTTCGCTTTTAAGTTGATAATCGTCGGTGAAAAGTTCCTCTGGGTGATAACTTTTAAGCCAACTTTCAAGCATACCCAAATGTTCTGGTTTATTCATTGGAATTGGCACTTGGTGAGCACGGAAGGAGTTTTCAACCATCTTTCCGCCAACAAATTTTGGCCCCGTCCACCCCTTTGGTGTGCGAAGGACAATCATAGGCCAAAGTGGGCGTTCATTCACCACTCCGTTTCTTGCCTCTGTTTGAAAATGTTTGATTTTTTCAATACACTCGTCCATCGCCTTTGCCATTTTGCGGTGCATAAGTTTTGGGTCGTCCCCCTCAACAAAAATTGGTTGCCAGCCACAGCCGTATAGATATGAAGAAAGTTCCCTCTTGCTTATTCTTGCAAGCACGGTTGGATTGCTTATTTTATATCCGTTTAGGTGAAGGATTGGCAAAACTGCACCGTCGGTTTTTGGGTTTAAAAATTTGTTTGATTGCCAAGATGTGGCAAGTGGCCCTGTTTCTGCCTCGCCGTCGCCAACAATGGTGGCGACAATCAGGTCTTTATTGTCAAACACCGCACCAAAGGCATGAAGCAAACTATATCCAAGTTCTCCCCCCTCATGGATTGAACCCGGCGTTTCTGGTGCAACATGGCTTGACACCCCGCAAGGGAATGAAAATTGTTTGCAAAGGCGTGTCATGCCCGCCTTGTCACGAGAAACTTTTGGATAGACCTCGCTATAAACGCCCTCCAAATATGAATTAGATATAAAAAAGTTTCCGCCATGACCCGGCCCTGAAATCAGCATCATATTGAGGTCATATTTATTTATCACCCTATCAAGGTGGGCGTAAACGAAGTTTTGTCCCGGCACGGTGCCCCAGTGACCCACAATCTTTTTCTTGATATGTTTTTCCTTGAGTGGTTCTTTCAAAAGAGGGTTGTCAAGAAGATAGAGTTGTGCGACTGAAAGATAGTTGCTTGCACGGAAGTATTTATCAAGTTTTTCAAAATATTCTTTGGTGTCAAAAATTGTTTTTGCCATAAAATTCTCCTATTTTAATTTACTGCAAAATGAATATTTTATTCGCAATTGCCTTTTCTTGATTTTATTGTAATATTCACCGCAAAAATTGTCAAACGAATAAAATCATTTTATCATGAAAAAACCCACGCTTTTGCATGGGCATTTATTATTCATTTTCTATATCGCCGTTGTCAAGTTCCGCTATTTCTTGTGCCTGATTGGTATATTTTTTCTTTTTATGGTTTATGCCGTCGTTTTTGTTTGTGTGATATGCCTCGACACTGTCAACAGGAAATCCCGTCCGTGCCGACACCATTTCTTGATGTTTTTTTCCACGGCTGGCAAACATTGCTTCCTGTGCGTCCTCTTCCTCTTGGCGAGCCTTATGATATTCTACATTTTGAAGCATCTTTTGGCGTTTTGCACTTAGGGCTAGGTTTGTAGAACCTTTGACAAACTTCTCTTCAACTTCCGCCACCCTTTCCTGTGTCATTTCAAGATTTGCCGTTGCCTTCACCTCTCGTGTCAGCCTGCTTGCCTCGGTTATCCTAAATGACAGGCTATCGCATAGGCGAACAAGTGGTTTTTCACCAGATTTTGAAATTATTGCACTGCCATATGGTGAAATCGCAATATTTTTAGTACCCCCCCCCACAACAATTTCGCTTGCAGGGATTTGTACCTTGATGCCCTTATCCTCATTTTCGACAAACACAATAAAGTCGTCAATTGTTGCGGTATGGCTGTCAGCGGTGCGTTTAAACCCGCTTACTCTGCCATGAAAAACCTCTCCAATATGTCCCTCGCAATAAATTGCCGAGTTGACCTCTGCAAATTCACGCTCTGCCAAATCATTTTGGTCCTGCATTTGGTTTGCCCACTGAGCAAGTTCCAACACTCGATTTTCATCAAGCATTTTCCCTCCATTTAAGTACGCCAAAATATTATAATGTGTGACATAATCAGTTATTCGGCGTATTGGCGAGGTTGTGTGTGAGTAGTGTTTGCTTTGAAGTCCGAAGTGGCTGATGTTTTCCATATCGGAAAGACTTTCTTGCATAAGTTTTTGTTGTTTTGTCTGTCCTCTGCCTCTATGATGTCTTCTGCCCACCACTTCGACATCATGTGGGCTGGTTGAGGAACTATATTTTGCCTTGCTTTGCATTCTTATCAAAAAGTTGTTGACCGCCTTTTCTTTATAACTGCCAGCGACTGAGGCAATAATCATTCGCAGTCCGTGCGGTGAAAGGTCTCCATCAAATGGCACGCCAAGGTATGAGAAAAATTCATACGCCTGTTCAAGTTTATCCTCGTTTGGTGCGTCATGCACACGGTATATGTTTGGAATGTCGTTTTCAAGGGCAAACTTTGCACTTGCCTCGTTTGCCGTAAGCATAAACGCCTCAATCACCTTATGATATGGGATATGTGGCTGAGCGGTGATGTCAACAATATCGCTGAAAGTTTCGTCAAAATGAATATCATATTCGTCCTTTGTTTCAAATCTCAGCATTTGGCGTGTATTAAAACCCTTCCACAAAATGTCCGCCACCTTGCTGTTGAAAACAACCTGTTCCTCAGTGGAAAGTGTGCCACCTGTGAGGATTTTGCGTCTAAGTGAAGGGTAATTCTCCCCGCTTTCGTCAACAAGTTCTTGTGCCCTTTCATAAGAAAACTTCTCTCGGCTTTCAATCACGGCGTCCAAAAACTGGCTTGAAAGGGGCTTTCCGCTTTTCTCGTCAATCACCGTTTTGACAACAAATGCCCTGCGTGGAACATTTGGATTGAGTGAGCAAATGCCCGTTGACAGTTCTGGTGGCAAAATATTGTATGCCTTGTTTGGTGCGTATGTAGTAAAACCCGCCTTGACATATCGTTTGCCAATCTCGCTATTTAAGCCCACATATTTGGTGACATTTGCAACCGCTGTATAAACAACAAGTCTGCCATATTCGTCGAATGTGGAATATATGGCGTCGTCCATATCCTTGCAAGTGGCTGGGTCAACAGTGGTGAAAGCAAGGTGGCGAAGGTCGGCGACATTTGGGTTATTCAGCACGCCCTCGTCAACCTCAGCAGGAATGGCATCAATCTCCCTTTGAAGAGCCTCGCCCGCCCAACTCATATTTGCACCATGGCTTTCTGCAATTGCGTCGTATTCATGAATTGGGTTGCCAGCATCGCCCTTGATTTCGGCGATAACACCGCTTGCACGATGCCCGCTCGTCTCGTCGTCAACAATGGTAAGCACACAAATCTTGTCTTGGTAACGGGAAAGTGTGCTTTTTTGATTTAAAATCATAATATTTTGGCTATATTTTCTGTCATTTGGGATAAACACAAGGTTATCATGACTGGTTTTGACACATCTGCCAAGCACCGTCTTTGGTTTTTGAATCAGATAGGAATATTCATTTTCAGGATCGGCAATTCTCGACACAATGAAAGGAAATTTCTTTCCCTCATAGTCATTGAATGCAACATTGACACGGTCATTGCTGTTATACCCCTCGCTGAGGCGTGCATCAATCTGCCACTGACGGGTGTCGCCATCAATAAGAAGATATCCTCCCCTTCCTTTTGCAATAAATGTGGCACTTTTAAGCCCGCTTGGCACAATCGACACCTTCCCCGCCTTGACCAAAATTCTGCCCTGACTTTTCAGCATCTCAATCGCCTTGTCAAATTTATTGCCAGAAGCAACAACCTTTCTTTTAACTGAATAAGACCTTAAAGAAGTCAAGTCCCGTGGTTTTTCTGAAAGCATTTGAAAAACTCTTTCTCGGTTTTTGACAACTTTAAGGTCTTTATCTGCGTGATTTCCCATAAAATTCTCCCTCGTTACCCTATCTTAACATATTTATTTTGCTAAAACAAGGGGGAAAATGAAAAATTTTGCACATCACGCTAAATCTTGTTGACAAAACAACAAGTTTTGTTTATCATTGCTTTTAGGAACAAAAAAATGAATATTTTTAAGAAAATTTATTTTAGAACTTATCAATTTGTTTTTAAAATGGCGTTGCCTCTTCTTCCATATCGCAAACCCCATATTTTGGAAGATGAAAAAGATGTTGCGTCAATTCTAGGGGAAAAGGGAATTTCAAATGTCCTTTTGGTCACCGACAAAGGCATTCGCTCGCTTGGGCTGACAAAGGCTCTAGAGGAGTGCTTGGCGGAACATGGCGTCAATATTTGCATATATGACAATGTTGTGCCAAACCCAACCTCTCAGAATGTTGAAGAGGCTTTGGAAGTTTTCTTGGCAAACAACTGCAAGGGCATCATCGCCTTTGGTGGCGGGTCGGTTATGGATTGTGCAAAGGCAACGGGGGCAAGGGTTGTATGCCCAAAGAAAAGCCTTGCCAAAATGAAGGGAGTGATGAAGGTAAGAAAAAAACTTCCCCTTCTTATCGCCATACCCACAACGGCTGGTACGGGAAGTGAAACAACCCTTGCATCAGTCATCACCGACAGCGAAACTAGGCACAAATATGCCATCAACGACTTTCCTCTTATCCCAAAATATGCGGTGCTTGATGCAAAACTGACGGCTGGACTGCCAAAGCACATCACATCAACAACAGGCATGGACGCACTCACTCACGCAATTGAGGCATACATCGGAAGAAGCACAACGAAGGACACAAGAAAGTCTGCCCTATACGCCGTCAAGACCATTTTTGAAAATCTGCCAAAGGTTTATGAAAATGGGGCTGACCTTGACGGGAGAGGCAAGATGCTTGACGCCTCATTTCACGCAGGGCTTGCCTTTACAAAATCATATGTTGGATATGTGCACGCAATTGCTCACTCGCTTGGCGGGAAATACAACATTGCCCATGGGCTGGCAAATGCAATCATTCTGCCATATGTTTTAAAAGAGTATGGGCGAAAAATTTATAAAAAACTTCACACAATGGGGGTTTATGCAAATCTATTTGACAAAAACACCCCAATAGAAGTTGGTGCTAAAATTTTTATCGAAAAAATTGAAAGCATGAACGAGAGCATGAATATCGGCAGAAAAATCACCGAAATTCAAGACTGCGACATCGCCTCACTTGCAAAAACAGCAGAACATGAGGCAAATCCCCTGTATCCAGTCCCTGTGCTTTTTACGGCGGAGGAACTTGAAAATATATATCGAAAACTTAAGTAAAAAAGGAGAAACAAATGAAAAAACATTTTTTTATTGCCAACATCTTGCTTGCACTTGCCGTGCTTGCAGGTGACATATGCTATATGTTGTTTGGCGGGCTGTGGCTGAAAAGCATCACAAGTGCGGGCTTTGTTTTGATTGGTCTTATCAATCTTATTTACGCCTGCATCACAAAATCAAGTAGGCTGAAATATGCAATTATTATGTTTATCGGGCTGGTGTTTGCAATGCTGGGCGACATTGTGCTGAATGTACATTTCATTGGCGGAGCAGTTCTCTTCGCAATTGGACACATATTTTTCTTTATTTCATACTGCTTTATCTCAAAATTCAAATGGACAGACCTTATTGCAGGCGGAATTATCTTTGTGATTGCCGTGCTTGTGCTGACCCTTGTGCCAATCTTTGATTTTGGAAGCGTGCTTATGCAAATAATTTGCATCTTCTACGCTCTTATTATTTCACTTATGCTTGGCAAGGCAATTGCAAATCTTATTCACGAGCGAAACCTTCTCAACATTTTGGTTGTTGTGGGAAGTGCCCTATTCTTCTTCTCTGACTTGATGCTCGTGTTTGACAATTTCACCGCCATTTCTGGAATAATTTTTGGAGTGCTTTGCCTAGGCACTTACTACCCTGCCGAATGTATCCTTGCACATACAATCTTACACGCAGACAACAAAAACGAAAATGGCAAAAGAGAGGAAGCCAAATAAAAAACATTGAAAAGTGCAACAAAAAGCCCCTCCCAATCAAAAAAACACCTTCACAAGTTTCTCGCTTGGAAGGTGATTTTTTATTTTGCATTTTTCTTATTTTTCTTGCCTGTGTATGGCTCTGCCTTCTCAACATAGTCAAAATACAATTGGTTGACGGCATCGCGATATCTTTCTGTGATTGCGTTTCGATCCAGTCCTTCTTTTACCATTTCTTGCATGAAAAGAGGTTTGCCAATCACCATAATTCTCTTATCAACGCTATAATATACAGGATAAATTGGCAAATCTTCGCCAGTTTGTTTGAAATATCTTTCTGCAAGCATCACAAAACCGGGGAAAAATTCTGTCAACACCGGTTTATAGCCATTGTTTGAATTTTCTGGGTAAATCATAATCGACATTCCTGCGTCAAGCACTTTCACGCTGTTGCGGATTGTTTGGGTAAGTCGTCCGTCGGGATATGTTGGCATCATTCTCATACCTTTATAAATATATGGATTAAATATCGCCAAAACTGATGCCTTAAATGAAGTTCCAAATCCCGGTTTTTTGCCACATTTTTGAATATAAAGCACATCTCTTAAATATGCCTTTCTCATTTTATAGTTGCCAAACATTTGATATGCTCCCCACTTACAACTTGGCACTGGATAGTATAAATCAAGTCCGGGAGGCCCACTTTTGGCAGAATGATTTGCCAAAATGATTGCCTTCTTTGGCAGTTCTCCCGCCAAATTGATGATTTGTGGACGCTTAAAAATCCTACGCATAAAAACTTTTGTCACACGATAAACTGGCTGTCTTCCGCTTGGCACTTTAAATTCTTTTTGTTTTTTCGTCACTATTCTTCCTTCCCTTTATTCACCGTCACCTCTTTTCCAAAGAAGTAAACACCTATCATTCCCGGACCAACAGTTGCCCCAATGCATGAGCCTACATAACCAATATGAATGTCAATTTCTCTGCCCAATTTTTGAATAATCATATTTTTAAGCAACTTGGCGTCCTCTTCGCAGTCTGCGTGAGAAATGAAAACCATTTGATGGGGCACATCTTCATATGATGCAACAAATCTGTCGGCAATTCTTGCCAAAGATACCTTTCTTCCCCGAACCTTCTCAAGGGCGAAGTTTTGTCCTCTTGCGTCGGCGATGATGATTGGCTTGATATTCAGCATATTGCCAAAGAAGGCACTTATCGAACTCACCCTTCCCGCTCTTTTAAGATATACAAGGCTTTCAACCGAGCCCTCCATGTTCACATTCAACTTGTTTTCTTCAAGCCACTGTGCGTTTTCTTCAATGCTCATGCCATTTTCACGGTTTTTGCCCGCACAAATTGCAAGAATACCAAGTGCGTAGCAGGCACGCAAAGCGTCTACACAAATAATTTTGGCGTCTGGGTATTTTTGCAGAAGTTCATCACGGACAACATAACTCGACTTGATGCCGGCAGACAGTGCCGAAGAGCAACCAACATAAAGCACATCTTGCCCATTTTCAATACACTCTGTAAAAAGGTCCTTGATGTCTTGTTGAGTGACCTGTGAAGTGGTAATTCGAGTGCCACCCCTAATAATATCATAAAAATCATGTGCGGAAATCTTTTTCCAATCCATGTCCGCCTCATAATCTTCGCCGTCATAAATATAGTGCATCATGAGGCACTTTATATCATACTTTTCACGGAAACTGCTTTCAAGGTCGCAGGCAGAATCTGTGATGATTGCATATTTTTTCATTTGTTTCTCCCCTTTTGTAAAACTTTTGTATTTTATTTAAGTATTATAGCATAGCAAACTAAAAAACACAAAAATATTGTCAAATTTATCAAAAAATGTTGGTTTTAGGTAAACCTTTTAGTATCTATACACCTCTTGTTGCCATTTATCGGCGACTTCCAAATTTGCCCCTGTCATATATTCAAGTGGGTTTATATGCAAAATTGGCACTCCAAATGCCCTTGCGTATTGCTCTTCCAACGCCGTCGGTGCGTCTGATTGAGAGATTATCACGCTTGGTATCAATCCCCCCGCACCCTTTGACTTGCGATATACTATTTCATTGAAATTATATTCCTTTCTGCTATCAATATAGTTGTAAGAAATCTCCGCAAAAGTTTGGGGACTAAACAGTCCTTGATTGTGTCTTACATTTTTTGCGAGTGAATAACTGTTGGTCGGCGAAATGTGTCTGATATTTTCTGCCTCCAACTCCAAAAAGCCAAATGTCACAGACCTGTTTGAGGCAGGAAAAAATCTTGGGTTTTTGTCGCTTATATAACAAAGGCTGATTTCCTCCCTTTCAACACCAGAAGGATTGTTCCACTCCTTCAATATCTCTTGGTCGGTCGCATTGCCGTCACATCTATGAGTGTGCGTAAAAATTGCAAACTCCCCATCTTCATCTGGAAGTTTTAATCCCTTTATCAATGCCTCTCCCGCAAGATAGGTCGCAGATTGCATAGAACTTGCAAGTTTCTTTTGGGCTATCAAATCGTCACCACTCTCCATAGACATTGCGAGATATTTTTGATATTCTTTATACATATCCTCACAAGTTTTGCCACCAAGCAATTTGTCGTTTATATCAACAATCATAGGCAAATTTTCAATTTTGTCAGCCATTTGGGGACAATCTTTAACAAACTCCAAAATAGTGTCAATTGTAAGTTGGACATTCACCACGCTATCGCCTAAAAAGCGTTCGGCAATCAAATTCATAAGTTCATACGGCTTTTCTTGTGATAAATTTTGTCGATTTAGCAAAAACTTTTCATCAATGACAACTTTTCTTTCATCATAAAACTTTTGACTATCCATTCCTGCCCGCAAAAGAAAACGATATACCCACTGGGCATCTTTGCTTGAAAGTTCTCCGGCAAACCCGCCTACAAAACCTTTATCACCCAAAAGACTTTTTTGCTTGTCAAAAGACAACTTTCTAAATTCTTCAAAGGCCATATCCCCCCTCCTCTTTTATAATATAATAACATATCTACATCATTTTTCAAAGGTTATTTTATTGTTTTTGTAAAAACGATAAAGCCAACAAAATCAATGTAAGCCTTTTTAAAATTATATACTCTGCCTCTTATTTAAAATTTCTGCACGCTGTCTTATGTCAACATCTGTTGTGGTATATTTCATAGTTTGACCAATTTTTAAAATTATCATAAACGCAAGTTCCCAGTAGGCTCCACGCAAAATTTTTTTGCTTCATAAAGTGTGTGAGCCCTATGTTTTTAAATCATAGATAAATAAAAGGGTTTTTGCATATTAAAAAATATTTGCTGTATTTTGCTATTTTATTTTAACATTCTCTATTTTTGTATTCTTCAAGGAGTAAACTTGCCATTTCTTCTGGCGTTTCTTTACAATCAAATTCAAGCCATAATCTACACATTTCTTTAATTCCTGCACCAAAGAAACTTGCACGATAAAATATTCCCATTCTATTTGATTTGTCAATTTTAGTATTATCTCCTATGTGTTTAAGAACATCTATTTTTGTGTTTGTTTCTGCAAGAGTTACATAAGGGATATTTAAAAATGCTTTGTAAAAATATTTATTTTCTTTAACAAAGTTAAACATTTCTACAAATGCTTCGTGAGTTTGTCTTTCGCCATAGTTGAAGATAGTTGCCATACCTTTTGCAAACTTGCCTTCTATCTTGATTATAAGGTCATTTATATCATCATAGTGAACATAAAAAGTGCTACGATTAACATTTGCCTGTTTGCAAATTTGACTAATGCTTATATCTTCGTATTGGTGATTTAAGATTAAAGTTAAAAAAGCGGTCTCAATTTTCTCACTGCTCATTTTATATCTTGAATTGTTTTTTATATTCATTTTTACCCCTATATTTTATTATCCCAACAAATAAAAGCTCTTTGTTTATGTATTATTTATTATTCCAACAAAGCGTCTTTTTTTGTGGTGTGCAAATTTTTTTATTCGTTGTAATTGCGAAAACAATTTACTATAATTTTATTAATAAGTCAAGTGTTGGAATAATATTTGGCTTAAATTCAAAATTAAAGGAGAATATTATTATGGAAGAAAAGAAAGAAAACTTTTTTAAAAAGGCATTTAGAGAAATGGGAGAAAATGCGAAAGCTCAACACGAAGTAGATAGGGCAAATTTTGTAGCCACAAAAGCAGAAGCAAAAGCAACTTTTGAAGAAAATCGCGGAACAAACTCTTTAAAGAAAGCAAACGCAATAGCTAAACAATCTTGGGACGATGCTCATATGAGCCCCGCTGAAAGAACGGCAAAAACCCGTGAAGAACAAAAGAAACAAATTGAAGAAGCAAATGAGAGAATTAAAGTCGCAAACGAAAGATATGCTACTGCAAAAGTTGAGAAGAAAAAGAAATAATTTTTTTTATTTAAACTCTAAATAGATTTTTTTGGGAAGAAGGCTTATCTTCGTGGTCTTCTTCTAATTTTATTAAAAGGAGCGATTTTTATGAATGCAATAGAAATTAAAGGATTAAAGAAGTCTTTTCGAGGTATGTATGCACTTAACGGACTTGATATGACAGTTCCTGTTGGTTCTATTTATGGATTTATTGGCGAGAATGGAAGTGGAAAATCCACAACTGAAAAACTTATTTGTGGACATTTAGTTAAAGATAGTGGAACGATAAAGTTGTTTGGTAAAGATTATACAGATGCTGGAACACGAGTAAGAGTTGGAGCACTTATAGAAAATGCTGGCTGTTTCCCGGGCTCTAGTATTTATATGAACCTAAAAATGCAATGTTTGAATTTGGGCATTGAAAATTCTGATGAAGAAATTTCAAGGGTTCTTAAAATTGTTAGAATGGAAGAACACAGAGAACTTAAATTTAAAAAATGCTCACTTGGTATGAAGCAAAGAGTGGGTATTGCTATGGCACTTCTTGGAAATCCTGCACTGCTTATCCTAGATGAACCAATAAATGGATTAGATACTGACGGAATGAGAATTATGAGAGAAATTTTAGTTGATATTACTAAAAATTATAATTGCACGGTGCTTATTTCATCTCATATACTTGGCGAACTTGAAAAAATTGCCACCCACTACGGCATTATTCGTCAAGGTAAAATGATACAAGAACTTTCTGCAAAAGAAATGGAAGCAAGAGCAAGGGTTTTTGTTTCTTTTAAAGTTAACGAACCAACAAAAGCAACAATGCTATTAAAGAAAAAATATTCAAATGTTCGTGAAGAACAGAAATATATTAGAGTTTATGATGAGGAAGATGTTGACGGAATTGTGAAATATTTATTAGATAACAACATCATTCCACTCAAAATCAAGAAAAACAAAGTTGGCTTAGAGGAATATTATATTGAACTTATGTCGAACAAGGAGGTAAAATAATATGGAAAAAACAAATAACTTAAAATTTGAAACTCCTAGTTTTGGCAAAAGAATAAAAGGAATGTTATCGGTTGACTTTTATAGATTATTTCACACACCACTATTTTATATATTTCTTGCTATCGCCTCTATTATTCCTGCAATGATTATCGGAACTACTGGAATGGAAGGAAGTGAGACTGGCGGATTATTTACTAATGTTTGGCAAGCAATTGCAGTAGATAAGCCATTATATGTAATTGAAAATATCGGTCAATATGCCAATATGAATATGGTATTTATATTTGGTGGAATAATGGTTTCAATCTTTATTGGACACGACTATAAAAGTGGTTATGTAAAACAATTATTCACAACTCACGCAAAAAAACAAGATTATATGATGAGCAAATCTCTTACTTGTGCTTTTGCAATGGCCTCAATGTGTATAACATATTTAATTGGAACAATACTTGCAGGAGCACTTGTTGGACTATCTTTTTCAGTAAATTTTGGCTCACTTGTTTGTGCACTACTTGGAAAATTACTAATGAGTTTAGGTTGGGCTAGTCTTTATGTTTTCTTAAACATTATTTTTAGAAAGCATTTTTGGATTTCAATCGCTTCTTCATTCTTCTTTGGAACAGGTATTTTAATTATTGGAGTAGCTACAATACTTGGAAACTCTGCTATTTTAAACATCTTCTTGTATGGCTCATCAGTTGCGTCTTGTCTATCAAGTGGAATATTGTCGGTTTTAACTTGCTTAATAGTTTCGGTTTTTTGGGCTGTTATCTACAATGTGCTCGGAACACATATTTTAAATAAAAGTGATGTGTATTAGGAGGTGGCTCATGAATGCAATAGAAATTAGAAATTTATGTAAAAACTTTGGTGAAAAACAAGCACTTGCAGGACTAAATATGACCGTTCCTATGGGCTCCATTTATGGTTTTATTGGAGAAAATGGAAGTGGAAAATCTACAACTGAAAAAATTATTTGTGGACTTATTCACCCTTCCAGTGGACAAGTTAAACTCTACGGCAGAGATTATACAGACTCTGATGTTAGAGCAAGCGTAGGAGTTTTAATTGAAGCTCCGGGCTGTTTCCCTAATTTAAGCGTTTGGAATAATTTAATGATACAAGCAACAAACTTATCAATTCCTGACAAAGAAAATGCAGTTAGAAAAGTTTTAACAATGGTTAGAATGGAAGGTACTGCTGGAAACAAATACAAAAATTGTTCTCTTGGTATGAAACAAAGAATTGGCATTGCGATGGCACTTCTTGGCAATCCTAAACTTTTAGTTTTGGACGAGCCAATAAATGGTCTTGATGCTGATGGCATGAGAATTATGAGAGAAATTCTTATAGATATTGCGAAATCGGGTTCAACTGTTCTTGTTTCTTCTCATATACTTGGAGAACTTGAAAAAATTGCTACTCATTATGGCATTATTCGTGGTGGCAAAATGATTGCAGAAATGACAGCCGAAGAACTTGAAAAAAGTTGCCCTACATTTGTGGCTATTCAAACAAAAGATATGAAAAAGGCAAAAGAAGTTTTAAATAAAAAATATTCAAAAGTGCTTGAAGATGAGCAGAAAGAATTTGTAAGAATTTATGACGCTAAAAGTCCAGAAGAAGTTGTTAAATATCTATATGATAACAACATAATCGTTAATGAATTAAAAACAGACAAAATCGGGCTTGAAGAATATTATATTAACCTTATGGCAAACAAGGAGGTAAAATAATATGTCAGTTAATTTTGAGAAAAACACTTTTAAGAAAAGAATTAAAAGTATGCTTGGGGTAGATTTTAGAAGAATGTTTACTTCTCCACTTTTTTATATAATGATTGGAATCTCACTTATTTTGCCTATCCTTATTTTGGTTATGACAACAATGCTGGACGGTAGCGTTACCGTTGACCCACAAACAAGTGCTGAAACTGTTATGGAAGGATTTAAAAATGTTTGGCAAATAATAGGTTCTGTTAGTGGTGGTGAGCAAACAATGAGTTTGGATATTGTCAGTATGTGCAATATAAATATGATATTCTTTATGATAGCTATCTTTGTTTGCTTGTTCGTTGGAGATGATTTTAGAAGTGGTTATGCTAAAAACCTATTTACAGTAAGAAGCAAAAAAAATGATTATGTTATATCAAAATCAATCACTTGTTTTGTTGCAGGAGCAAGTATGCTAATTGCTTTCTTTGTCGGTTCAATGATTGGTGGTGCTATTTCTGGGCTGTCTTTTGCGTTAGAAGGTGCAACTGCTTTTAATGTAATAATGAGTATGCTTTCAAAAATAGCAATTGTTGCTATATTTGTATCAATCTATATATTGGCAAGTGTATTCGCAAAACAAAAATTATGGTTATCGCTAATTATGGCTTTTGGCACGGGAATGCTTATGTTTATGATGATACCAATTATTACCCCACTTAATAGCACAATTGTAAATGTATTATTATGTTTAGTCGGCTCTGCTTTGTTTAGTTTTGGAATTGGATTTGCAAGCAAAGCAATTCTTGAAAAATCTAGTTTAGTATAAAATTCAAGCGAAGCAAGTTTTTTGCTTCGCTTGAATTATTAAGAATGAATGTTTCTCTATATGGCTCGCTGGTTTGGAATGTCGCCTTTGCATCTTTGTAGTTGGTGCGTGGTTTTTCTCATAAATCTTTTTGGTTTTTCTCAATGTTTGCTTGCTATATTATCCTAGGAGTTCTGAGATTTTTCCTCGTAAAACATACTAGAAAATATAAGGCAAATGAAGAAACCGCTATTGAATTAAAGAAATCTATTTTGTGTGGATATTTACTTATTGCGGTGTTTCAGTTATCGGATTTGCAACAACAATGAAGTCATAATGCTTGTAAAAGGAAACAAACAACTTAAAAAATACAAAAATCAAACTGAGTAAATTTACAACCACTACTTATTTTTTATTATTAATATAATTGTAAATTAAATTGACTGTCTCTTTTACCCCTATACTTGAATTGATACACAAATCATAGTTTTCTTTTGCTCCCCAAGTTTGACCGGTGGTTTCGTTATAAAATCTAGCTCTGTTTTTATCAGACTTTAAAATGTTTTCGTATGCTGTGTTTTTAGCATCTTTATAATTGTTCATAATTCTTTGTTGTTTGTATTCCATGTCAGCATAAATAAATATTCTATAAGGGTTATATTCTTTTAAAATGTTATCAGCACATCTTCCAACAATCACACAAGATCCTTTATCGGCAATTGCCTTAAGAACATTGTTTTGTGCTTCTCTCGCAATGGCAGTTGGAGTTTTAGTTAAATATAATTCATACATTGGTTGGGATACAGTATTTTCTAATTGATTAATATAATCAACAGCAAGACCCGAATCTTTTGCAACCATTGATGTTAACTCTTTATCATAACAAGGAATGTTTAATTTTTTAGCAAGTTCAAATGCAATTTCTCGACCACCAGCACCATGTTCTCTTGAAATAGTAATAATTAAGCCCGGTTTAGATTTTTCAATTTTAATATCTTTTTCTGTTGTCTGTGCGTTTGCAGATAATTTGCCAAATTCTTTGAAAACTAACACTAGGAAAATTACTGCTAAAATTGTAGTTAAAATATCACTTATTGGAGCAGACCATAAGAAAGCATCAACACCAAAGTTATACATAATAAATGTTAATGGAACTAGGAATAATACATCTCTACACATAGCAACAAGCGTCGCTTTTACAGGTTTTTCAATAGATTGGAAAAAGATTGCTGTTGTCTTTGTAAAGCAAGTCAGCAATATCATATTCATATAAATTGTAAAACATTTTACGCCAAAGTCAGATACTTGTGAATAGCCAAACAAAGCAAATATTTGCTTCGGTAAGAACAAAAATAAACATGTTGCAAGAAGTCCAACAATCAATGTCGAAATCATTATATATTTCAATGTTTGTTTTACTCTATCAAATCTTCTTGCACCATAGTTATAGCCAATGATAGGTTGACCACCACAAGCAATACCAACAATAATACTAATTACAATCCCAAACACTTTAAATGCAATGGTGAGCATACCAATAGCACTATTATCTGTTGGTAATAAACTTAAAATTAAGTTGTTGTTAATGATTGAAATGATAACGATTGAAATTTGTGTTAAGAAACTAGAAATGCCAAGTTTAGATACTGTTCCAAATAATTTGATATTAGGAATAAAGTTAGATAACTTTAATTTGAATGTTTTTGCTCTAAATAGATAAACAACACTTAAAACAAAAGTTACCAATTGCCCCAAAAATGTTGCAAGTGCAGCCCCATTCATTCCCATTTTACAACCAAATAAGAACACGGGGTCTAAAATAATGTTTGTAATAGCACCCGCAATCATTGAAAACATTGCATATTTAGGGCTACCATCTGCTCTAATAATTGGGTTAATAATTGTTCCCACAATAAATAATGGGAAACCAATTAAAATAAATGTTGAATAATCTAATGCAAATGGAAGAATAACTCCATTGGCACCAAAACCTGTTAAAATAGGCTTTATAAAGATAAGACCTAGCGTCATCATGAATAAACTAATAATTAAGCCCCAAGTTAAATTTGAAGCAATAATTTTACTGTTATTCTTTGTGTTGTTTTGTCCTTGGTTGATACTTAATTTTGCGGCAATACCATCTCCAATTAACAAACCAATTGCAAGAGCAATAACTGTTAATGGATAAACAATACCGGTTGCGGTGTTCCCAAGTTCTCCAAGACCTTGTGTGAAACCGATAAAGATTTGGTCAACAATGTTATAAAGTGCCTGAACCACAAGTGATATAACACAAGGAATTGCAAACATTCTTAAAAGTTTACCAACCTTAACTTCCTCTAAAAATTTGTTGTTATTCATATTTTTTCTCCTTTAATTTTTTCTTTGGACTCTTTAAGGAGAAAAGGTGCACTGAAACTCATATAAACATAAAAATAGCATAAAACTTTCTCGAAATTTTACGCTATAATGCTGTTCGATATTTTAAATAATATAGCACAAAAAATAAAAAAAGTCAAAGTTTGAGAAAATTTTTAATTAAATTTTTAACAAAAACTCAATTTTGCCTTAATTTTTGCTAAAAAATTGTCCTTATATATACGGGAGGGAAAATAAAAGCGACACCTTTGGTGGTATTTTCAGAAGCTCGACGCATATTCAATCTAGGAAGCATTGACTTGTCAATGAATTGCAAAGCAAAAATTGTTTACAATTTTCTTCCGAAGATTATATAGAGGGACTAAATGCTTATGCGATTTAGAACTACCAAACAAGGTAGTTCTTTTTGTCTAACAAAAAAAATATTTTGACTTGTTTTGTCGAACACCCCAAAAATACCCTGCCAAAATCAAAATTCCTGTGGTTATAATTATAGAGAGTTTTAATTTATCTTTCTTTATTAAAGCAAGAAAAGAAATTAAAAATAAGAACCTGCAATCAGAACTTTGGTAACGCTTCACTCTGCTTAAAGAAAAGCACCCTTACTCATCGCCCCTTTAACTGAATAGAAAAAACTTAAAAAATTTGAAGCGAACCCCACAGGGCTCGCTTCAGTGCCTCAAAATAAGTTTTTTTCAAAGGTTTAAATTGTGGAGCTGTTCAGTGAGCGGAGCGAACGCTGATAAGTTCCACACAAAAACATAGTTTTTGCTTCATTTGGCAGAGCCAAATGAAAAAATCCCGCAATTGCGGGATTTGTGGAGCTGATGACGGGAATCGAACCCGTGACCTCCACCTTACCAAGGTGACGCTCTACCGACTGAGCCACATCAGCATTTTTTAAGTGGCTTGTGCCACTTTTTATGTTTGTGAAATTCTTGCGTACAACTTTAAATTATCTAAGGTCGTGATAGATTAATGTTAGCACATTTTGATTGAAAAACAAAGTGATTTTGAAAAGTTTTTTCTCAAATACTATCCGCATTGCCATCATCTTCGTCCTCTGGGCATTTGAGGGCGTTTTTCTCCTGACCACGCCAATATTTGCGGGCTTTATCGTAATATTTTTGTTCCTTGAAAATTTCGCTCATGATATTGATATAAACTTGTTGGTCATAAGCGGAAGGCTTGCAACCATAAATAAGTTTCACTTCAAAATCTGTAAACTCCGAAGTGATTTCTTTGATATGGTGCATTTTTGCGTATGATGTATGATAGCAAACAAGTTTTCCTCCCACACAAGAAACAAGAGTATCCTCAATTTTTTCATTTGAGTCAATCTTGATTTTACCAAGCAGTTTATTCAATCGGCTTCGCAAATACAATTCTTCAACAAACATTTTTTCACCTTTGCTGGTATTATATCACACCCCGCCATTTCTGTCAATGGCGAGAAAACATTTTTGCAAGATTTTCTATATCTCCCGCCCCCAAAATGACATACAAAACATTTTCATTTTTATTCTTGACAATTTCTTGATAACATCTAGAAAAAGATGCAAAATAGCGTGCTTTTTGCCCTTTTTTCTTCAAATCTTTATATAAAACAAACGAGGAAACACCTTTTATAGGTTTTTCTCGTGCCGGATAAATTGGCAAAAGCCATACCTCATCACAGCCAGAAAATGAAGATAAAAATTCTTGATACAAAGTTTGTGTGCGTGAAAATGTATGGGGTTGGAAAACGCAAATTGTTTTTCTTCCCTCTTTAAACGGCAATGCTTTTAGCGTAGCTTCAATTTCCTGAGGGTGGTGTGCGTAGTCATGAATTACAAATGGCTGGTGGCAAGCAACCTCCATTCTTCTTGCGACACCCTGATAATTTTTTAGCCCTTTTTTTATTACGGCAAAACTTACGCCGAGGGCAAGACAGGTCGCAATACTTGCAAGAGCGTTCAACATATTATGTTTGCCATAGCATGGCAAAAAAACATTTCCCAAACCTTCTCCCAAAAAAAACACATCAAAATTTATACCATTGTCGCCCTGTTGAAAATTTCCCCCTCTGAGCTGAGCATATGGCGACAGGCCAAAAGAAATTGATTTGTGATTTTTTAAAATATTTGCGTGAAGTTTTTGATGACAATTTTCATAATTATATATAATAAATCCCTTTTTTGATGTATTTTTTATGAATTTATTGAAAGATTTCACAATATTTTGGAAATTTTTGAAATAATCAAGGTGGTCCTCTTCTATATTTAGCACCACAGAGATATGATTTGATAGGCTTAAAAAAGCGTC
>CAZVYB010000009.1:0-25027 GCA_964631405.1 uncultured Lachnospiraceae bacterium | reverse complement strand
CTGATTTTTCAGACATTTTTTTTGTTTTTAAGAAAAACAGATATTTTTTTTAAATAATTACCGATAAAAATATGTTTTTTTTATTTATTTTTTTAATTTTTGCTTAAAAATCAATTTTTATTGTATTTTTTTTAATATTTTTAATTTAATTTTTTCTTTGATTTTTTGCTTTTATTTTCAGGGGTATATATTAAAAATATATAACTTGCATTTATTTTTAGCAAAATTTGTCAAAACATTTGCATATGGGGCTTAAAAAGTGTTAATATGAAAATACTAAGAAAAGAGGTTTAGTCATGAAGAAAAAAATCTTTACACTTTTGATTTTCGCATTTTTGCTTACAGGCTGTTTGACTGCGTGCAATAGCCCTTCAAACATCAGCGGAAAGTTCAGTCAAGAAAAGTATGTACTTTCTCTTGAGGAAGAAATCAACTTTTTGGAACAAATCACCTTAAAAGGCATTGAAAAAGAGGGGGTTTCTTTTTCACTTTCCAATGACGGAGTGATTGAAGAACAGAAGAGGGGCGAATATAAAGCGGTCGGCTCGGGCGAAACTTACATATTTGCAAAAACTGACCAAAAAACAATTGCAAAGGCAAAGGTTTTTGTAAAGTATAAATTTTCTTCACCAAAAAATCTTCAAATTGATGGTGACGGCACACTTGTTTGGGATAAGTCGTTCATCATCATAAACGGCAAAACCTCTTTTGCGAGAGAATATAAAATTGAATATGCAGAGTACAACGCAGAGGGCGACCTTGGCGACAAAACAGAACTTTCAGTAAATGAAAATTCTTTCACACTGCCACAAAAGGGGGCTTACAACATTTCAATCACCGCCCTAGGCGGTGAAGAGTATGACGACTCGGCAACTCTTACAAAAGATGTCAACAACGGCGTTATGGGATTGGTTGAAAATCCACTTCTAGAAACCGTGCAGGAAATCGGCAACCAACTTGCAAAGTTCTCTTGGACGGCAAAAGAGGGGGCGACATATGATGTTTGGCTTGAAGGTTTCCGCCTCATTACAAACACAACAGACAACTTTTTTGAATTTGATTATTCCCGCTATTCCGGCGGAAGCGTGCTGGAACTTTTGGTTGTTTCAAACGATGCCGTAGGCACACGCCTTTCAACCACATCAAAATTTTCACTCACAAAACTTCAAACCCCGATACTTGAATATTCATACGATGGCACAGATGGTGCAATTGCGTGGAATGGGGAAGCGGGTGCAAATAGTTATCTTTTGAAGGCAACCGACTTTGAAGGCGAAAGCCAAACAATCGGCGTTGTCAACGGCGAGTCAATCAGAGAATATTTGAATGGTTTTGATGGGAATATGTACAATGTTGAGGTTATGGCTCTTGGTCAAACCACTGGTGAGGGTTTCTTCCTTAACAGTGACACATCTTTGCCAAAGACATATGCAAAACTTGAAGTGTCACAGCCTCACATCGTGTTTTCGGGCAAAACCGCACAGGTGACATTTGACGACGCTCACTATTCGCAAAACTACAAAATTTCATTTGGGGGAAGAAGCATTGTCTACAACACCCAAAGTGGGCTGACGGCAACGCTTGATCTTTCGGTACTCTCAGTAGGAGAACACTCAATCAAGATTGTGGCTCTGCCAAACGCAGATGAGGCGTCAGCAACAGGTGTTCAAGAAAAGACATTTGGCGATGCGACCAGCGGAAATGTTATCAATTCAAGCGAATATGTGTTTGACTTCTTTGTGCTTGAAGATATTGCCGACTTTTCTCACAAACTTGATGGGACAACTTCAATCGTCACATTTGACGAAATAGAAAATGCCAATACATATACCCTTTACATAAATGGAAATTTGATTGAAAATGTTTCTATTTTGGTTGAAAACGGAAAGGTTCAACTTTCATTTGAAAATCTTGCGAAAATCACACCAAATGGAAGGGATTATCTTTTCACCGTTGTGGCAACAACCATGGACGGAGATGTGGAAAGGGCATTGAAGGTTGAGAAGGAAAAGACCATTTCAATCTTGCAGATTGTCACCGAGGCGACAGAGCAAACAAACGGATACTTTGCATGGAATGGCGTTGACGGAGAGGTTGAGTATTATTATGAAATATACAAAACCGACAAGGACTATAACATTCTTGACCAAACGCCAGTGCTTAGCGGAACAACAACCGCCACCATGACCGACCCAATATTGCCACTGGGCTCTTACTATACAATCAAGATTTATTCTCGTACAACCGACGAAAGCCTCAACCTTGATTGTGACTTCGTTGACGAAAATGCATATTTTACACAAAACTTTATTGCTACATGGACAATTGAAACACCAGAAGTTGAATTTGAAGACAAAGACGGCGTCTTGACGCTGACAATCTCTGCGGTTGAATTTGGCGGACAATATGACATTTATGTTGACGGCACTCTCGACGGCACAATTGTCGTGGGAGAGGAGAAGGAAAGTTATGAGTATGTGCTTGCAAATGACCTTGCAGAAGCAAAAAACTATGAAGTGCAGGTGATTGCAAAAAGCGGACTTCTTTATGACCCTGTCCTTTACCTTGATAGCACCCCACAAATGTTGGGCGTTGAAAGACTACCTCAGGTTACATTCACCATGGAGTATGTCGAAGATATATTCGGCAGACGCACAAAGGAAAACCAAAATTATGACATTGTAGAAAATTCAGTCGGCGTTGAGGTTTCTCTTGCTGGAAATGTAGTAAGCGACCAAGGATACACCCTCGACATTCTCGACTATACAAAATTTGGCAGTTCTTTTACACTGAAATATAGATACCTGCCAGCCGAGAACAACGGCAAACAATACTTCATCGCAAGCGTACAAAATGCGGTGGCATTTGAGAGGGCAGTTTCGCCAAGTGCATTCACTTACAAAGATGGCTTCATTTCTTGGACTGATTTAAACACAGAGCCCGCCCTTCGCTATGAAGGAGTGCTTGGGCTTATCAATTCCAAATCAGCAGACTACTATTATGCTTTTGAAATTGAAAACACAGAAAATACCTATGACCTTCAAACTCTTGTTGACCTTTTGATTTCAACAAACGAAACAATCAAATCGGCATATAGACAGGCAGAATACCTGCAAATTGAACTTTATGCCTTCTGCGACGGAGTGCTTGGCGAGGTTTATCGTCTGCCATCTCCAAATGCAGTTACAACCTCTGGTGCAACAAAACTTGATGTATACACACTTGAAAAACCTGTTGTGACATTTGACGCCCTCACCACAATCATATCTTGGACGGAAGAGAGCGAAACATCAATTTATGAAATTTATGTGGACGATATCTTGGCGGTTGAAGGATATGAATCTGCTCAAATCTTACTCACAGACCTCGGCACTTATGACTTTTTGACAGCAAAGAGAATTCGGGTGAAGGCAACAAATAGCACATATCTTGATAGTGAACTTTCAGAGGAAATCTTGATTGAGCAAATTCAACTTGACGACTCTCTTGCAATTTCAAAAACCGTTGATGGATATGTCGGCACAGTAAGCGTGCTTTATGACCAATCTCATGTGGGAGAGGTTTGGATAAACGGCTCAGCAACAAATGTTTCATACACCGCAGGTGCAAACAACGCAACATTCAATTTTGCAAACTTTGCAGATACAACAGAATTTAAGATTGTTCTTAAAGCCCAAAACGACGGCTCAACGCATTACTATTTTGACTCAGCCCCATACACCGTGACCGTCGAAAACCTCGCAAACAAGACATTTACATTGACTAAATCGTCTTGGATGTTAGAGCATGTATATGGTTATAGAGATGTTCGCCTTAAATGGAGTAATGAACTGAGGACAATGAAAGGTGCGTCAGAATTTGCAGTTTCTTATATCATGCATGTTATTGATGGCGGTGGAAATGAATATCAATACAAAGTCAATGGCGGAGATACATGGGTTGAGATGGATGTTTTAGAATATCACCTTCAAGCATCTTTGCAATCTGGAAATATCACTGCCTACATAACTGCAATTGTTGAGTATGACTATGTTCTTCGAGGTGAAGGAGCAAAAGGATTTGTTGGAAGCGTTGATTCAAATCAAATCACAAATCCAAAACTAGAAAATCCAGAAATCAAATCATTTAAAGTTGCAAGCGATACAAAATATGACGACGCATTTGAAAATACCTACAAATCGGGCTTTGAAGTCATCATAAAGGACATTTGGCCTGAAATTGCAGACGAAGACCTCGTATTTCAATTTAGATGGTTTGTGACAAATACAGGTTGTCACACATATGATTATGAAACAATAACTTGTGTAAGCCTTCATCAAATAGGCAGTGACACCGATTATGGCGTTGTGAGTAGCAAAAACATTCAATTGATTGATGGATATTTCCACATTTTCATTCCTGCATGGACGCACGGCAATATTATTTGCGACAATTTCTTTGTGGGCGTCAACAATCCACTGGATATGAAACTTGAAGTAAGCACAAGCGACTATGTTTCTACAACTCCAACGGTATTCAATATCACCCGTTATGAAGAAGCCCCACAAATAAATCTTGATATAAATGGCTTTTTGACAATTGACGATGCTCCAAAAGGCGCTTCATATATGCTTAAAGCGGAATTTGAGGATCAGGTTGTCACAAAAATGGTGCTTGCAAGCGACCTTGGTGCTGACCGTAGAGTCAACCTTATGACAGACGATTTCCTTAATCAACTTGAATTTACAGGAGTGGCAATTTATTCAATTCATGCTATCGCATTTGACGCAAACGGAAAGATTTTGCCTTCGACACAGATTGCTCAAATTGGTGGAGTATTTGCAGGGAAATTCCAAGATATTCACATTGACGATAAAGGTAATATCAACTTTACATTGTCATATAGGGGTTTTGAAAACCTTATATTCACTGCAAGAATGAAACTTGAAGACGACACTTACATTGAAAAAGACTTCACTGCAAAAGCGTTTGAAGGAAGTACAACGCAGTATTATATTACAATGGCAGAGGTATTTGACCTATTTGCTGGCGAAGTGCAATTAGCAAATATAGAATACACCATCGAATTTGCGGTAAGAGATGCCGAGTCAATCCGCAGTCCGTGGTCGCCACTTACAATGGGATATCGCAATACTGACGACCCTCGACTTGTAAGGGGAAGAGATTTGGAACAAGACTATCTTCTCTTTGAGGTTGATGGTGGAAGCATTGAAACAACATCATTCTCGGTGCGTGTGACAGGTATATTTATGGATGAGATTATCGAGGAAGAGGGTGACGACACAGGTGAGGATACTGACGACGGCACGGGCGACGGAACAGAAGAGGAAGAACCAACGCCAGAGCAAACCGAAATCAGTTATGACTATACCGAAGATACCCGAGATTTCTATTTCTATCCAAGCGACATTTTAGGCTATTGGGTGACCGACCTTGAAGGCAAAAATGGTTTCTTTGCAAAAGAGAAGGGGACAGAAACAACCCTTATCTACACTCAATACTATGTTGTCAGCATAAGAGAACTTCTTTCAACAATTGCATACGGCGATGTAACAATCAAGATTGCAAGAGTAGGAAAGAAAGACACAACATACTATCAATACAACACAAACAAATTTGACCTATTCAAACTCAATGGTGTCAACGATGGCGAGGACGAAGCGGATATCATTTCAATTGAAGACAATCTTCTTCGATGGAAATGGCAGTCAAAGGTTGTCAGCGACAATGCCCCAAGTTCCTTCTATGTGATACTTGAAAACACAACAATTGGAACATCTTCCAAAATTCTTACAACCGCATACGGAATTGATATGAGAAGCGTGGGATTGAAGGAAAATTGCATATACAATGTCAGCGTGATTGCACTCAATTTCAACAACACCATTGTTGCAAGTAATGAATCAATCAAAATCAATACAATGCTTTTCCCAACGCCAATTTCGGTTGATGTTATTGACGGGCAACTCGTGTATAACCATGACGAATTTTTGGCAAGCGATTTTATGCAAGATATTGTTGAATACTTTGCAGATGCAACGCCAGAGGAAAGTTTGCACAGCAAGATAGGCCTTATGGGATATATGTCGCCATTCTCCTTTACGGTGCCAACATTTGATGAGGCAATGCTTCAGATGAAGATTACCTCAGTCACCGAGGGCGGTGCAACAAACCTAACTTATACAGGCAAAATCTCAGCCTCAGTTTTGATTCCAGACCTTGACATTTCGTTTGCTTCATATGACTATGCAACCCAAGAAAATAGTGGCACAATGACAGAAAGTTACATCACGCTCCTGCGTATGTATCAATCGCTTATGCTTTCAACCAAAGATACCATTGAGGCAGAGAATACAGACAATTTGATAACTTCAATTTCAAGGTCAAACCACGGAATTGGCGACAATGTCATTTTGATTGACGACTTTGCAAGAATATTGCCAGAGGGCGAATATCTCTTCTCAATTTGCCAAGTTGGCGAGTCAAACTTCATTGAATCAAACTATTCAAAGGCGATTAAGATATATATTTCTGCATCGCCAGAACTTACCCTTCAAACGGAAGAGGGCGACGGTGAAACTTATTATACTGCAATTGTAAAACCAACTATGAACATGGTTGACACTGGCAGTGGCTATACAAAACAACTTGCAACAGTTTACAAAATGCAACTTCGCTATCAACCAGTTGACGGTTTGTATATGATTGACGAAATCATCAACCTCATAATTGGTTATGACGGAAGTCAGTGGCATATCTCCATTGGCGGACAAGACCTTAACAGTGCGGTGGCGGGAGTTATCACAAATGTGGCATCAACGCTTGACCTACCATTGTTTAAGATAAACATGAACAAATTGAAAGAGGCTCTTATCGCACTTGATTATGGTGAAATGATAAAGGTCAACACGCTGATTTCTGTCAACATCTTCACATATTCCTGTGACGACGGATATGTTGTCAATGGCAAGAGTGCGAAATTCAATTTGCGATACCTTGACCTTAGGACTGACGGCATCACATTTGTCAATGGTGAATTTACAATCAATGCCACTCTTGACCAATCGTATGAGATTTTGGCGAGATACAAAATATCGTCACAGGCAGAAACCTCAATTCGACAAAACTTTGAAAACGGAATGGTGAAACTCAACCTTGAAAAGAGCGGGGTTTATGAATATATTGTTCTATCGCTCAACGGTTCGATTTCCTCTTCAACGATGAATGTTGAAAGCGATTCTTATGTGATAAAGGGGTTGTATAAACTCAACGCTCCAACACTTACCACAAGAAACAACAACATCAACATTTCATACAACTCAAACGATATTCGATATATGAGCACATTGCAATTTAACCTTGCAAACGACATCAGTTTGAAGGGAACATATACGGGTGCAGATAGCGGATACTACTATCAAAGTGAACTTACCTCAACAGACAGCGTAGTGCCATATGTTGTCGGCTCGGTAAATGGGTATGACCAAGTGCTTTATCCATCAGAACTTATGGCAGAAGAATTTTATGCATACCTTAGCGGAAACAGCGGTTCATTCTCAGTCAGTGACGAGGCGGTCAGCGAGGGCGACAACTTGCTTGTATTTGATAATATTCGCCCAGTGCTTTCATCAAGCGTATCTTTGATTGAGGCAAAAATGCTTCCATCACTTAATACAATCATGCTTTATGGCGGTGACTTCTATCTTGATGATAGATGCGTTGGCATCAATATGGTGACTGACAGCCAGTTTAATAATATGTCAGGAAACATTGTGTTTGAAATTATAGTAAGATACTATGGGCTTGACAACACCGACGAAAGCGGGAATACCCTCATGGAACTGCATGAAGAAACCGTTTATAGCGAAAGAATATACGCAAGCGAGGTACAAAGTTTTGCACAAATCGTAAATTCAGGCTTTGTTTCAGCCGATTATGACTATTTCACACTCAGCGTAACCACGCTTGGTGCTTTAAGGGTAAATTCTAGCACAGCAAACGCAATCCAAACACTTGAAGGCACATATATCCTTCTTTCAGACTCTGTGTTCTATGGGCCAAACAGCGTCTATACAACCGCCGAATATGGCGAGCACGCTCTGCGAAGCCTGACCATAACAAGCCCAATCATCACAAGAACAAAAGCACCATACCTTGCCGACGACAGCAATGGAATTATCAATGGCGCAATCCACTTTGTGATTGACAAATCTCTCTATTATTATGAAGAGGGCGTTGACGGAAGATTGAGAAGTCCACTTATCTACACAGAAGGAGAGGAAGAAGAGGAAGAAGAGGATATAAGCATCAAGATTGCTCAGCACACAGCAAACAGAATTTCAATTGTTGCAAAATACAACTATGGAGGAACCTTAGTCACAGAAAATGTGACAGGCACAATCACCTTCTCGACTTCAACAGAACTTGGCGAGGAAAACAATGTATATTGCACCGTTGTTCCAAGCGAAGGACTTTTCAGCCTTGCAATGGATACAATTTCATTCTACATCACAATTTATGGCAACAATGCAATCACATCTGTTCCACTTGTGATTGACAATGTATACAAATTGCCACAAGTGACGGAAAACTATTATGATGTGGAACTTATCGGAGAGAAGACCTACCTCAACTTCACAAAATATTTTGACAGCATTTCAATTGCAAATGATTATAGTTGCTATAAAATTGTTGTTCAATATATGCTTGCTGGCGACAGCAATATATACAAGGAAGAGTTGACCGCATCATCTCCAATCAAACGATTTGAACTTTACAGTGACGCAACCATTGTTGCAATTCAGGCACAAGATGCACAAGATGGCACAACACTCAGTCCTAAGAAACTCTTGTATAGCGACACAACAAACCTCGCACTCAACAAGACAAGCATAGAGGGCTTGGAGGTGACTTGGAATTCACAAGAAATGCGTTTTGAATGGTCATGGACAGATGGCAGAACAACCGAGTATGAATATTATGTAAGCCTTTATGTTTCAGGCAGACAGGAAACAGAAATTGTTTCAACCAACTACTATATGCCTCACAACAGAGGACTCATTTCAAGCGGTGGCTTTGAAATTCGAGCAAGAATAAAGAGTGACGGCACAAACCAAATGTATTCATTCAGTGATAGGCTTGTTTATGAGGGAGATGAAATTTCATACAACCTCTTCTCGGGCGGAAATGGTACTAAGACAAACCCTTACTTGATTGCAAATGAAACCGATTTCTTGAATATCGCAAAGAGAAACACAATTGACAAGAAATTCTACTTCGCACTCAGCGATAATGTAACCCTCAGCACGGCAAACCTCTACAAGACAGTTGAGGGCGTCGCAACGCCAGTTATGCCACAGTTCTACGGCTCGCTTGATGGCAGTGGCTATAAACTTACAATCACAGCCTCAACCGTTGCCCCTCTTTCAAGTGCATTTGATGGCTCGTTGGTTGGCATAAGCGGACTTTCGTTCACGCACTACTCGGCAATCTTCACAACTATTTCTGCGGTGGCGGAAGTGAAAAATGTGTATATTGACTATACAATTGCATACAATGGACTTTTCGACTCCAACATTTTGTTTGCCCCAATTGCCATGTACAACTATGGCACGATTGAGGGCGTGAATGTGACGGCATTCACCGTTCAAAACCTCAGCGGAAAGGGAGAAAACAATGTATTTGTTGGCGGAATTGTTGGCGTAAACTATGGCTCAATTGCAAATTGCACAAACACCGCAACATTTGCCTACTCAATGGCACAACAACTCTCGCTCAATTTCGGTTATGGCGGAATTTGTGCTTACAACGGCAATATCACAAGTGCTTACGGCACAATCACAAACTGCTTCAACCAAGGGGATAAACAGGTGACTGTCAGCGTAAACAACAACCTTGTTTACCTTGCAGGTATCACACTTTCAAACGGTGCAAAGATTTCAACTTCTGGAAATGACGGAAGCATGAAACTTAATGTTCGTGGTGCGGGCGTGACAACCTTCACTGGCTACTTTGCAGGCATCACCATTTCAAGCAACAATGGCGTTCTTGAATACTTGTATAACAACGGCACACTTGAAAATGTTTCATCTTATGGCACGCTCAACTACGGCGGTATTGCATATGCACTCAGCGGAGGCACAATCAATACCCTTGTTGAAACTGTTTCAGGACAGCCAATTATCAAATCTTGCACAAGCAAACCAACAAGTTTGGGAAGCAACTATGCAACCGACAGTTCTGGCACACACGCACTTATCACAACCCTTCAATTGTCGGCTCAATCAATCAGTTGCCCAAATGGCTATTTGCTTGAAATCAAGACAAGCGGTGAGGGCTTTAAGGCAACAATCACCAAGGCGTAAGCATACTTAAAAAAGAGAGAGAATATCATATTGATATGAAAAAATTTCTATCAATAATTCAAATATTCTCTCTTTTTTTATTATTGTTTTTATTTCAACCTAACACTAAAATAGAGGGGATAAATTTGTCAGTTCAAACCAATATTCAAACGGCTTCTGTTGCACAAAAATCCTCCAATAATAGCCCTACTATTTCACTTTCACTTGAAGTTTTTGCAAGCGGGCAGATTGTTCAGTCGGTCGACTTTTCTATTTGGCAGGAGTTTCTTTCGCAAAATGCAAAATCGCTGAAAGAGGAAATGGAGTTTAAAAAAGGTTTGCAATTGCAAGTCGAGGGGATAAGGAATGAATTTTTGTTTTCCGTTGCACTCAAATATCTACAAAACCCAATTGAGGAATACAAGATAAATCAGGGCGTTGCCCTTTCTCCCGTATCACTTGCCGAGGACGGAAAAACCATGGGTTTTAAAATCCTTTTTTCTGGGGCTGGTGCGTGGAACTATTATCATGACATCACCCCGTCTTCCTCTCCACAAAAGGGTAATATTTTTATAAACAAACTGCAAAGCCAAGGCGAATTTCCTTTTTCAGCCTCAATACAAATATCAGAAAACCAAACCATAAGTGTAGGCGAGAGATATAAAGAAAAATACATCGCCTCAGCAGAGGGGTTGTCATTTTCACAAAAACTAAAAGAAGAATATTCACCAATTTTTGTATACACATATTCCACATTCAATCAAAAACTTCACTCAAACGCCGACAGTACCTTTGTAAATGCAAACGGCAATCTTTCCCACTCTTGGCAATGCCAAAACTTAGCGGACGGTAGGGAGATTTCCCTTTGCCAATATGTGATAAACAAGGGGGTGTGGCTTATTTTTGCAATTTCCATTCCACTTGCAGGCATGGCTGTGGCAATCACCGTGATAAAATTGAGGGAGGGGAAAAATAAAGGATATTTTCGGGCATAATGATATATATTCGCTTGCAAAAGCAATGATTTTTTGATAAAATCAACAAAAAGAGGAAATATGAAACTTTCAGTAAAAAAGATAACAATATTTTTTGTGCTTATTCTCTCAGTTTTGCTTGCTTTGCCGTTTGCCTTTTCTGGCAATAAAACGGCGGAGGCGTCAAGTGCATATAGAGGGGATTATATTTGCCTGTCTTGTGAAAATTACAGCGACGGAAAGGTCGTTTGGGGGATTGAATTTGGCTTAAACACCGAAAAGAGAGGTCTTGCGGACGATGACGAAAAGGGGACATATCGTGTCAAAATTCAAACAATGCTTCAAGAGATTTTTCTAGAAAAACGGGCGGAAATTGAAGGGATTTATGCACAAAATCCAGTTGAGGGATTGTCACCTGTTGAATGTATCACATATACAAACCCACTTTATGACCAACAGGCGGATTGCGTGGGATTTAAATTCTTTTTCAAAAACGCAGAGGCATACAATTTTTACAACGCCAAAGAAAATGACGAAAGCAAGATTATTGATAATATTTTTATAAACAAACAAATCAAACGCACAGTTTTCCCTTTTGCTCAAATGACTGAGGGAGAAATCACAGTTGCAAGACATTATTTAGATATGTTTATTGAGGCGTGTGAGGGGCTTTCAATTGAAAACTCAATAAAAACTTATGACCCAGAGTTTATTTTCGACTATTCGTCATATTCTTCAAAAATCAAGTCAAATGCCGACCTCACATACACCGACAGTGCGGGCAAATATCATCATGCATGGGGAGAGAGGGTTGCAAACATCAATTCAACAATCATCACCAGTCGTTCTCTCACACAGCCAAAGCGAGGCACTTGGTATGCCTTTGGTGTGGCAATCCCACTTGCTGGTATGGGCATTGCGATTGCCGTTATCAAAATAAGGGAGAAAATTAAGAAAAATAAAACTCAAAAAACTGCTTAAAAATAGGCGGTTTTTTCTTTTTGTGAAAGATTGATGCAAAAAATTTGTTCGGGACGATATTTTTTAAGCCTCTTCTCTTGAAATTTGTCGGCTTTTGTGGTACTATAATTACGCTATAATTTAACTAGAAAAAGAAAGAGGAAAGAAATATGAAAAACGAGAAAATAAGAAATATTGCAATCATCGCCCATGTTGACCATGGCAAAACCTCACTTGTAAATGAACTGCTCAAACAGGGCAGTGTTTTTCGTGATAACCAAGTTGTTGAAGATAGGGTGATGGACTCAAACGCCCTTGAAAGAGAAAGGGGCATCACAATCCTTTCAAAAAACTGCTCTTGTATGTTTGAAGATACCAAAATCAATATCATCGACACTCCGGGACACGCTGACTTCGGCGGGGAGGTAGAGCGTGTGCTTAAAATGGTTGACGGCGTGCTTTTGGTTGTTGACGCATATGAAGGGCCTATGCCACAAACAAGATTTGTGCTTGAAAGGGCTTTGGCGTTGGAATTGAAGGTGATTGTTGTTGTCAATAAAATTGACAGACCTGACGCCCGTGTTGGCGAAGTTATCGACGAGGTGCTAGAACTTTTCCTTGACCTTGATGCAAATGATGAACAACTTTCTTCACCATTTATTTTTGCATCAGCCCGTGCGGGGATTGCAAGCGAAGATAAAGACGAGAAGGGCGTTGATATGAAACCGCTTTTCAAAAAAATTGTGGAATATATCCCTGCCCCAGAAGGCGACGAAACTATGCCTTGCCAAATGCTTGTTTCTTCGGCAGAACATAATGAATATGTGGGCAAACTTGCCGTTGGCAAAATAAGCAGAGGAAGCCTTGCTGTTGGACAAAGCGTCACCCTTTGCAACTATCATGACCCATCAAAGGTGGTAAGGTCAAAAGTTGTCAGCCTGTTTGTGTTTGAGGGACTGAAAAAAGTTCCAGTCGAGCGTGCTTCAATTGGTGAAATTGTCTGCGTTGCAGGGCTTGAAGGCGTGCAAATCGGTGACACCATTTGCGACAGCACCTCACCAGAGCCTGTTGAATTTGTCAAAATTGCAGAGCCAAGTGTGGAGATGACTTTTATGGTCAACGACAGTCCATTCGCCGGCAAAGAGGGAAAGTTTGTCACATCAAGACATATCCGTGACAGACTTTATAAAGAGGCAGTCAAAGACCTTTCACTAAAAGTTGAGGACGGCGACACCGCAGAAAAATTCAAGGTCAGCGGTCGAGGCGAAATGCATCTTTCAATTTTGATTGAGAATATGCGTCGTGATGGATATGAATTTCAAGTGTCAATGCCAAAGGTGCTTTTGAAGGAAATTGATGGCGTAAAATGCGAGCCTATTGACAGACTTATCCTTGATGTCCCAGAAGATTGCACGGGCGTTGTTATGCAAAAAATGGGTGTACGCAAGGGTGAACTTGTGCAAATGACACCTCACGGAAGCAGAATGAAGATGGAATTTCTCATACCTTCTCGTGGACTTTTCGGTTTTAAGAGTGAACTTCTCACCGACACCAAAGGTGAGGGGGTGATAAACTCTCTTTTCTATGGCTATGAGCCTTGGAAGGGGGAAATCAAACGCAGAGATTTTGGTTCTTTGATTGCTCATGAAAATGGCGAGGCAATTGTGTATGGACTTTTCAATGCACAAGAGCGTGGTGACCTGTTTATCGGTGCGGGGGTGCCGGTATATGCGGGCATGGTTGTTGGCTCAAATCCAAAAGGCGATGATATTGTTGTCAATGTTTGCAAGAAAAAACATCTTTCAAACTGCCGTGCTTCTGGCTCTGATGACGCACTCCGTCTTACCCCACCAAGAAAAATGAGCCTTGAAGATGATATAGAATTTTTGGCAGACGATGAGATTTTGGAAGTCACACCAAAAAGCCTTAGAATACGCAAGATAATCCTTGACCACAACCTCAGAAACAGAGAAAGAGGAAAAATTTTGCGAGGGGAAATTTAATAAAACAATAAAAATATTTAAAAAAATCTTTAAAAAAAGGAGAGGGCAGATTATGTTGCAACCGAAGGAAAGTCGTGACCTAAAAAAGACATATAAAAGACTGTGCGTTTTTCTGGTGATAGCACTTGTGATTGATGCATTTTTGGCGTTTCTGCTGTATGAATACACAAACATCAATGAGGTGCTTTGCGGTTTTATCATAATTGTTTGGACAACCCTTTTCTATTTGGTATTTTTGGCTATCTGTGCTAAAATTGATAAAAGAAAGAGAGAAAAAATTGAAAAAGAGGGCAAGCAAGACCCTTTTTCAAAGAAATAGGAGGACAATGTGGCAAAAGACTATAAAATCATGCCCCATAGCATAGAAGCCGAGCAAGCGGTGCTTGGCTGTATATTGATTGATCAACAAATACAGGTTGACATTTTGGGGGAAATTCGTAGCGAAGATTTTTATTCTCAGGCACATCAAGAAATTTTTGATGTTATGTATAAAATATATCAAAAGTCAACCCCTGTGGATTTTATAACCCTTGTTAATCAACTTGATGTAGATAAAATTCTTGATAAGGTTGGAGGCATTGAATATATAACGACAATTTCAAATGTTGTTCCATCAGCAGCCAACTTTAAACATTATATTGAAATTGTAAAATCACATTCTGTTATTCGCAAACTGATTTCGGCAGGGAATAAGATTATTGAAGAGGCATATGGTAGTGAAGACACAAAGAAAAGTATGCAACTTGCCGAAAAGGAGGTTTTTGATATTGCCGAAAGACAGGGGCGTTCTGCTCTTGAACATGTCGGAATTCCTCAGGGTGCGATAAAGCGTGTTATTGATAAGTTTGATTCCATTGCAAAAGACCCAACATCATTGAAGGGTATTCCGACGGGCTATCGTGATTTTGATAAGATAACAAACGGACTTCAAAATAGTGACCTTATCCTTCTTGCAGCCCGTCCCGGCGTGGGAAAAACATCTTTTTCTATGAATATTCTTGTAAATGCCGCAGTGGAGCATGGCAAAAAATGTGCAATCTTTTCGCTTGAAATGAGCCGTGACCAACTTATGCAAAGGGCAATTTGTTCACTTGCAAAAGTCAGCATGGCAAAGGCACTTAACGGAACAATGGACGCCGAAGAATGGAAGAGAATTTGGCAGGCAACAAAGAAACTTGAAGCAAGCGGATTGTATGTTGACGACTCCTCTCTTACCACTCCTGCGGATTTGCTTTCTAAATGTAGAAGATTGAAGGTGAGAGATGGTCTTGACTTGGTTATGGTTGACTACCTTCAACTTATGTCTTCGGGAAACAACAAAGATCAAAATCGACAAAACGAGGTTGCTGAAATTTCAAGAAACCTCAAAATTGTTGCCAAGGAACTTAATGTTCCAGTAATCGCCCTTTCGCAACTTTCCCGTGGCGTTGAAAGCAGGCAGGACCATAGGCCAATGCTTTCCGACCTGCGTGATTCTGGTTCGATTGAACAGGACGCCGATATTGTGCTTTTCCTTTATAACCCAGAGAAGTATAACGATGCACCTCAGCCAGATGAACCGGGAACGATTGAACTTATCATTGCAAAACATCGTAACGGAAGTTCTGGGACAGTCAAACTTCGCTGGATTGGCGAATATACAACATTTGTCAATCTTGACGATAAAACTCGTGTTCAAAAGCGGGAGGCAATTGATGTAAAGGACATCAAAGAAACTGCCATTGAAAACATTGACAGCGTTGATGTTTTTGACGACTAAATAAAAGGAGGGGAATATGGCAGAACAAAAAAAGCCTAGCAAGGGCAAAAAATTTATGGTAGGGCTTGGCGTGCTTGCTGTGATTGCAATCATTGTGGTTGTCATTGTAATTTCAATTCCGCCAAATACAAGTTCGGCACTACAACTACTAAATAAAGCATACACACAATCTTTTTTGATGAACCAGAGTGAAAAAACGGCATACAACACCTTTGAAACAAAGGTTGCAAATTGCCAGAAAATCAATAATTATGTAAGGACGATGCCAACAGAGATGGCAGATGTCGAAACTCTTTCAATCGCTCTTGCAGAGGTGCTTGATTATTATAACGACTATTTGACCTTTGCTCAAAGTAACAAAAATTTTCATAAAAACTATAAAAGCATAAAAAACGGGCTGAACGGTGCAATCAACAGCCAAAAGAAACTCAATTCAATTTTGGAAGAGGCAAACAGTCTTGGCGACCAATCTTCAACCTATCTGCAAAATGCATGGATTGACTTCCGCATTGAATATACAGAGTGGCTAGGGGACTATTACAAGGCGATATCTTCGCTGAATAAGGCATATCAGGGCAGTATGGGCGATGTGACAACAAATAATTTGGCTTCAACGACAATTTTGAATGCAACAACAAACTTTATTGAGGTGATATACAATGATTTTGCCACTTTGGTAAAATATGATGCCGAAAACCCAAACGCAACATCTTACACATATGCCTCTGCTGGAAAAATTTTGGCATTCGCTGACTTTGTTGACTATAACCTTGATAATGACACAGAAATCAAAAACTATTATTTTTCAACTACAATCAAGGAAAAATATCAAAAGATAGAACAATTTTTCACACTTTATGGCGAAGAAGATATGAAAAACCTTATTTCTTCAATAAAACTCATCAGCAACAATGCCGTTGTTACAAAAACCTATGACGGCGTTCAAGACAGTGAAGGGGTGTACACTGCGGTATATACCTTCTTGGTGGGAGGTGTATAATGACAAAACTTAAAAAATCAATATCAACAATTGCTCTCGTCCTTTTGCTTGTGCTTTCGTCCCTGCTTTTGCTTGCCTGCAATAAGGGGACGACAAGTGCCGACAGCCTTGCTCTTATAAATGAAAGCCTCGCCACATACACAGCGGGCACAACCTTTAAATCTGGTGAAATTTATGGCAGGACAACGGCGTTTTATCTCAATAATTTTCAATCAAAAAATTCAAGCGGGATTTTGGTCGATGAAGGGGAAGCCCATATCGCCATTGTCGCAAACGGCCTTGAATTTATCAAAGAATATTCACCAAATCTTAACGGACTTGATGTAAACTACAATTTCGCAAAACTCAATTCAAAAATAAAAGATATGAATGAGGCGTTTGATGTGCTTAGCGAAGAGCATTTCAATCTTACACAAGTTGAAAGCAGTGCGAACTATAATATTTACAACGGATATTTCGCAAGGTACAAAGAATATTCAAAACAATTTGCCGAAGAGGTATACAATGTTGCAGAGGAACTTGGGAACCTTCTTTTCGTCAAAGAAAAAATCATCAATGCGGGTGCGACAAGCGATGTTGTGACCTATGACCTTGGCTATGAGGAACTTCTGATAAACAGAGATTTCAAAAACTTTTTTATAAAAAGTGCCGAAGGCAAAGAGTTCAACCAGTCGCTTTACAACATCGCTCAAAGCAGATATAAGTTATATTGCACTTTCTTCTCTACAACAGCGTCAAAACAAATAAACAAAAACACTCTTGCGGATTTTGAAATGGTGTCAAAAGCAATCAATGCTGATAGAGAAAACGCAACAACATCACTTTCAAAATTCTCCCTTTACGACTATTATGTTGCTTATGAAGGTTCGCTTTCGGCATACGAAAAGGCAAATGAAGACGCAAGTATATATTATACCAACATCAATTCATACTTTGGCACAGAGGGAATTTTAAGCAAGTATTACACATATTTGCTTGCACTTTAATTTAAGGAGAAATTATGAAAAATCGTGATATTGCCGATTTGCTATTTCCAAACCTTGCTCTTTCGGAGGGCGAGGTTTTTGCTAAATACCCACAAAGAAATCTTGATAAAAATCAAATTGTCACCCGATTTGCACCAAGCCCAACAGGATATATGCATATTGGCAACTTTTTTCAGGCGTTTATCAGTTATAACCTTGCAAAAAACTCAAACGGCGTTTTCTTTTTGAGGATTGAAGATACAGATAAAAAGCGTGAAGTGGCGGACGCTAAGAAGGTGCTTTACGGCGTGCTTGACCGCATGGGGATTGGATTTGACGAATACCAAACCCTTGACGGAAAAGATGTTGGGGAATACGGCCCATATGTGCAAAGCGAAAGAAATCATTTGTATCATGTTTTTGCCCATAAACTTGTCTGCGAGGGTAGGGCTTTTCCTTGCTTTTGCAAAAAGACAGAAGGAAAAGAAGATGTCTTAAAACTTCGAGAAAACAAGTTCCAAGAAAATGATGAAAGGGAATATGACCCATGCCGAGACCTTTCTTATGAAGAGGTGAAAAAACATATCCAAAATGGAGACCAGTTTGCCATAAGGTTGAAGACTCAAAACGAGGGAACAGAAAGGGTCAAGTTCAATGACCTTATCAAGGGTGACTTGGAGGCAAAAGCCAACGCAAAAGATTTTATTATTCTTAAAAGCGATGGCACTCCACCATACCCATTTGCCCACGCTGTTGACGATACACTTATGGGCACAACAATTGTTGTTCGTGGCGAGGAATATATCTCTTCAACGCCTGCCCATGTGGAACTTTTTGAGGCTCTTGGCTTCAAACAAATTCAATATTGCCATAACCCACTTATTTACAAACTTAATGAACAAGGCAACCGCCGTAAAATTTCAAAGAGATATGACCCAGAGGCAAACATGATGTATTTCTTTGAAAACGGCTACCCAACCGACGCCCTTTTGGAATATTTGCTTAATATGATAAACTCAGGCTTTGAAATTTGGCGTAAAAACAATCCTGACGCAAATTGGCAGGAATTTAAGTTTAAGGCAAACGAAATCACAACCGTTGCACCAATTTTTGACCTTGTCAAACTGAATGATATTTCAAAAAACATCATTTCAAAACAAAGCGGAGAGGAATTATATCAAAACTGGCTTAAATGGGCGGAAGAATATGACGCACCACTTGCAGAAATTTTGAAAACTCAAAAAGAAAAATTTATCAAAGCCTGCCAAATGGATAGAGATGGTGCAAGCAAACCAAGAAAGGATATTTACAACTATAAGATGATGAAGGAAAACTTTGCTTACCTCTTTGCAAAACCTGCTGAATATCAACTTGACCCCGCCGATAAAGACAAAGCAAATGAATTTTTGAAAGAGTATGCAAAAACTTTCACAATGCCAGCATCAAATGAAGAGTGGTTTGCAGGAGTGAAAGAAATTGCAGAAAAAATGGGATATGCCACAGATAATAAACTTTTTAAGGCAAACCCTGATGCATATAAGGGCAACACCGCAAAAGTTTGCGAATTTATCCGCCTCGCAATCACAGGCACAAAAAATTCACCAACCTTGTATACCATTATGTCAATCCTTGGCGAAGAGGAAACAAAATCTCGCCTTTCAATTCAATTTTAAAGAGAAGTTATGGACAAACCATAACTTTTTTTAACATTTTTTTTGAATATTATATATAAAATATTATGGATAAAAAACGGTTGGAAATTTCTGGGGCGGAACTTATCACCCTTGCGAGCAGTCTTGCAATATGCTTTGCAAAAAATTATGAGAAGGAAGATTTGCGAAAACTAAGATGTTTTTTCTCTACAATTTCTTCTAATTTGGGCATAATAGAAAGCGAGGGCCTTGAAAGAAAAATAAACAAAAAATAATTTTGTTATATTATAATAACAATAAAAAATTATATCGGGCAAATAAAATAAATAAAGAAAAATCTATAAATTGTTTTATAGATTTTTTTTAATATTTTTTTTACATTATTTTGCACAATAGACAGGCAATGATAGACCCAACAATGGCACAAATAAGAGCGATTGGGATTGCATATAAAAGTTTTTTGACCTTTGTTTGTGAGGTATAAACAGCCGTCACATAAAAAATTGTTTCACTGCAACCTAAAATGACGCAGGCACAGCGAGAAATGTAGGAGTCTGCACCATACTGCAAAAGCACATCGTTTAGCAGTGCATAACTCCCCGAGCCTGTGAATGGGCGAAGAAGGACAAGTTCGACAAGTTCGGTTGGTATTCCTAGCAAATTAAAGGCGGGGGACACCGCATTTGCAAGCCAAATCGTCAACCCGCTTTCTCGAAGTAAAGCCACGGCGACCATGATTGTTGCAATGTATGGGAAAATATCAAAAGCGAGGGGGATAGCCTTTTTTGCCCCTTTTACAAAGGTGTCATATGTGTTCACTTTTTTGTATTTTGCAAAGCAGAAAATGGCTATAAAAATGATAGGGATAATATACGCACTCATTTTTTACCCCTTTTTTGCAATTTTTTGTGAATTTTTCCAAATATTTTTACAAGAAATATGCCAAGCAAAAATGTACAGGCTGTCGAAAGCAATGTTGGCAAAACTATATCGGCAGGGGAAAGAGAGCCGGCATTTGCCCGCAGACCTATGATTGTTGATGGCAAAAGTTGGATTGATGTTGCGTTTAAAACAATAAGCATAATCACCGCATGATTTGCAATGCCACTTCCGTCGTCAAGTCGCTTCATTGCCTTGATGCCCATAGGCGTTGCAGCGTTGCCAAGCCCAAGCATATTTGCAGACATATTCAAGGCAATCATTTTTTCTGCCTCTTCGTCCTCTGTTTTAAAAAGCCTTTTGATGAGAGGTCGCAAACACCTTGCAAGTTTCTGTGCAAGCCCACTTGCCTCAACAAGTTCAAGCACGCCAAGCCATACGGCATAAACCCCGCAAAGTTCAAGACTTAAAGAGAGTGCCTCTGCAGAGGCAGAAAGCATACTTGAAAGTGCGGTTGATGGAGATGCCAACAAAAGTGCGATAAGAGATGCGACAACCATGCAAAACCAAATTCTATTCATAATGTAATATATTCAAGGGGCATGATGTTTAGTTATTTGAAATATAAAATTATTAAAAAAATCAAAAATAAAAGGACTTGCAGAACTTTCTGCAAGCCTACAACAATTGACTTTTGCTTGCAAATTTATTACAATAAAAAATAATAAAAATATTGGAGGCAAAATGCTGATTGACACCCATGCACATCTCACCGACAAAGCCTATTCACAAGACCGTGAAGAGGTGATATTTGCCTGCCAAAAAGAGGGGATAAAAATCATCACTTCGGGCTATGATATTCCCTCGTCAATCGAGGCGATTTCTTTGGCGGAAAAACATGAAAACATTTTTGCGTCAATTGGCATTTATCCAGAATTTGCACAAAGTTGTGATGAAAACGCAATAAAAACGCTAAAAAACCTAGCAAAAAGCCCAAAAGTTGTGGCAATTGGCGAAATTGGCTTGCAATATACAGAAAATATGCCAGAAAAGGAAACTCAAAAAAAATCTTTTACAAAACAACTTGAATTGGCATTTCAATTAAATTTGCCAATTGTCGTTCATTGCCGTGATGCCTATGGTGACATAATTCAAATCCTCAAAGAAAACAAAAATCTTTTGGCTTGTGGTGGGACTTTTCATTGCTTTTCGGGTAGCCTCGAAATTGCAAAAGAGGCAATCAAACTTGGCTTTCACATTTCGGTTGGCGGAGTGTCAACATTCAAAAATGCGGTCAAGTTGCAGGAGGCAATCAGGCAAATTCCACTTGAAAAAATTTTGTTAGAAACCGATTGCCCATACCTGACACCTCACCCATTTAGAGGGAAACGAAATGCCCCAAATATGACAGAGGTGACGGCAGAGAATTTGGCGGTTCTAAAAGGCGTGCCAAAAGAAGAGGTTGAAAGGGTGACGGAAGAAAACGCAAGGAGATTGTTTAAAATATGATTGAACATAATTTTAAAAAGAAGTTTGGACAAAATTTTATTTTTGATAAAAACCTTCTTTCTGCAATTTGCGAGGACGCAGATATTTGTGAAAGCGACGAGGTGCTAGAAATTGGTGCAGGTGCTGGCACGCTAACCACAGAAATTGCAAGTAGGGCAAAAAAGGTTTTAAGTTTTGAGATTGACAGAGATTTGACAGAACATTTACAGGGGCTTGACCTAAAAAATGTAAAATTTATTTTTGACGATGTCATGAATTATGATGTGCGAGAAATTGAAGAAGATTTTTCAGGCGAATACAAAATGATTGCAAATCTGCCATACTATATCACCACTCCGATTATTTTCAAATTTCTAAATGGAAGCGACAGGCTTAAAAGCCTTACAATCATGGTGCAAAAAGAGGTTGCAGAGCGTATGGTCGCGGGGCATGGCGGAAAGGACTACGGCGTGCTTTCTGTTATGATAAATTTTTTTGGAGAGGCAAAAATAAACCGCATTGTTTCACGCAAAAATTTTCACCCAGAGCCTAATGTGGACTCTGCCGTTGTGACAATCAAAATTGATAAAAATAAATACCCTAATATTGACAAAAATAAATTCTATAAATTTATTCAATGTGTTTTTTCAATGAGGAGAAAAACATTAAAAAACAATTTACAAACCCTTATTTCAAAGGAAAACCTTTTGCGTATTGACGAAAAAACTCTTTCACTGCGAAGCGAGGCGGTTGATTTTGGCGGACTTATGGAAATTTATTTAAAAATTGTTGATTGTTTTTAAAGGTTTTTGTTGTATTTTGAATTTTTATTTGTTATAATGAAGATAATTAAGATATGCGGAGGAGAGAATTTTGAATTACGGTTCTTTGGTCAATTTAAATTTCTTGCAAAAAATTGCGACATTTTTTGATATAATCCCAAAGATTATATACTTTTTGTTCGCTGCCTTTGCGTCGGGCATTGACGCAATGCAAGCACTGGTAAGAAAACTTGCCGGACTTGATACATACTATCAAACTTCAACAGGCGAAATTATGTCGCAAAAAGACCCTCTTACTGAATTTATCTATGGCATTTTAGGTATTGGCGATTCGGCAAGCGTATACAAGGGACTAAACACCGTTTTCTGGTCACTTGCAATCTTCGGCTTGATTGTTCTTGTCGTTTCAACAATTGTTGCAATCGTCAAATCGCATTATAACGAGGACGCCGACGGGACAAACCCTTCAAAATATATTTACACCGCAATCAAATCAGTCCTCACTTTTGCAGTTATGCCAATCGTGGTTGTGATTGGTATGCAACTTGCTTCATTCGTTCTTAAAACCCTTGACAATATCACTGCCGGCACCACCAACGAAAGCGCAATCAAAGGCATTTACGGCACGCAGGCAACTGAGATATTTAGAGGTGAAACAATAACGGGGACAGATTATAAAACCTATGCCCACTACGACTATTTCGGTGCGGGCGACCCGACGAGCACTTCCACATTCGGCGGGCTGATGTTTAAGGCGAGTGCATACTCCGCCAATCGTGCAAGAAATGGACAAGTTTCCGTTTCAAACTATCAAGAAATAAAAATTAACGATAACTTGCAAATTTTTGGCAATGCAAACTGCCCGGAATTTGCTTCACTTCAAACCAATTCAGAAAAAAGAGAATATGTGGCAATGCAAATTGACTATGCATTCCAAAACAATCTCCAACTCAATACAGGGCTGAGTTATTCGGCAACAACAAGTGCAGTTGGTGATGGTGCTCCATATTGGTCGGGCAGTGATATTTTCGGCATAGGAAAAACAAGCATAGATTGCTTCTCTAAATATGATGTTTCATTTGTTTGGCTTTTCTACAACTTGTGGCAATTCAACTTCATCGTCGCCTTCGGCGGTGGCGTAACAGTGTTTGGCATTATGATTTCCATCATTGTCGGCATGATGACAAGACTTATCAAAGGTGCGGCTCTCTTCCTTATCTACCCATCACTTTTGGGTATCGCCCCTCTTGATAATTTCAAGGCGTTTAAAGGCTGGGGACAAAACTTTATGCAACAAGTTATGATGGCATTCGGTGCAATTGTTGGTATAAACATATTGATGCTGATTTTGCCGTATCTTCAATCCATTTCATTCTTTGGTAATGGCTTGCTAGACTCCATCGTCAATACAATCATTTTGATTGCAGGACTTATGATGGCAAAAGACTTTATCTCAATAGTATCTGGCTTTGTTGGTGGTGCTGACGCAACAGGTGCTGGTGAAGCACTTAAAGGAAGTATAGCCGGCGGATTTAAAAAAGGTATCGGAATTACAGGAAAGGCTGGTGCGACGGTTGCAAAAGCAGGTTACCATGTTGGTAAAGCGGGCGTGAAAGTTGGCGCGGCGGTTACTACTAAAGTAAAGGCATCAAATGCTGCAAAACGAGTGAGCGAAAAGAACAAAGAAGGCACAAAAGCAAACAAGAAATATGTTAAAGAAAAAGTAGCTCATAGTGAATTTGTTAGAAAACAAATTGAAGCAAAGCAGAAGAAAATGAAACTTAAAGCTGAGGTGGCTACAGAGCCCGTTGATGCTAAACTTAAAAAGGCAGGTGAAAAAGAATACGATAAAGTAATTAAGAGAGGCGGCACTGCGGAAGAAGCTAAAAAGGCACAGGAAAGTGTAATACTTAAAGGCTTGCTTAAACAAAAAGGAAAGTTGAAGGAGTACGAGCAAGCAGAAAAAGACGATGCATCTGCAAGAAAGAAACGCTATAAAACTCATAAAAAACTTGACGCTTTTGATGAAGACACTATGACTAAGAAATATCAACTTGCTAAAGGTGCAAATGGTAAGATGGTATCTCAATATAGTATGCGTACAGCATTCCTTGGTAAGAAAAATGAAGAAGGCAAACGCGAAGGAGGAGTTCTTGGAAGTTTGTCTGATGCAGGCAAATCAATTGCTGACGGATTTATCAAGGCAATCAAGAAAGACCTTG
>CAZVYB010000008.1:17589-26186 GCA_964631405.1 uncultured Lachnospiraceae bacterium | reverse complement strand
CCACACCTTATGCCTTCGGTAATCTTTGATACACGGTGTACCACCCCTGATTGATTGCTTTGCAATCTACATCGTTTCACGATGTAAAGGTGGAGGTTGTGGTTTAAGCCACTATCTCAACAAAAAAATGACCTTACGGTCATTATTTGGTAGAGATGAGTGGACTCGAACCACCGACCCCCACCTTATCAGGGTGGTGCTCTAACCTGCTGAGCTACATCTCTATATTTGCCAAGAAGGGTTTGCCTTCATTGGTCTGGTGCAAATTCAAAGCAAAATGAGGGAGTCACTTTTAAATTGCACTCCTTTATTATAGTCGCATATTTTTTGTTTGTCAACTATTTTTTGCAATTTGTTTTTGTTCTGTCAAATTTTTCTTTGACTTTTTGTGCCTCTACAACCAAGTGGCTGGAAATTTTGCAATCTTGAAACTGTTGTAAGAGTTCTTCAAGCGTCAAATCTTTTTCTCGGCACATTTCGCGAGCGACATAAAAAGAGGCTAGTGCGTCGTCACAAGATTTATGAAAAACAACCCTTTCGGTGTCGAAATCAAAATACTCCAAAATTTTTTCAAGCGATTCCACATGGTCGCGTTCAAAAGCCCGTTTGAAGATAAGTTGGGTGTCGTATGCCTCCATTTCAAAATATGGCAATTGGTATCTATCGCAGGCGTACTTCAAAAAATATAGGTCGCTTTGCACGCTGTGTCCAAGCAGGATATAGCCGTCGTCGCTGAGGAGTTTTTTAAGTTCTTCATAAAATGCTTTGAAGTTGTCTTGTTTATAAAAATATTCTTCTGGATAGGCCAGTTCAATTTTGGGACGATTGCCCTTTTTCGCCAAAACAAATTTGTTCTCTGGATTTATGATTATATCTTTTTTAGCAAGAACTTTTAAGTTTTCGCCAATAAGACAATATCCGAAAGAGCAAATGTTATAGCCGTTGCTACATTCAATATCAAAAAATAAATATTTTGCTTTTTTCATAATATGCTATGATTGTAACATATTTGCATGAAATTTGCCCATAAAAATTACAAAATTTTTAAAAAACAAACAAAAAACCGCAAAAAAACTTAATTTTTTGCGATTTTTTATCATTTTTTGATATATTTTTCTTTTTTTCTCTTTTCAATCAATCTTTCAATCACCTTATAAAGTTCGCTGACAATAAGCATCGAAAGTGAAAGAATGAATATGATTGCCCATTGCCAAGGTGAGAGAACTGCAAGTTTGAGAAGCCCTCTTATTGGCGTAAAGGCAAAGAGTGCGACAAGAGCAAAGCAAAATCCGATTGCAAGCAAAAAGAATTTGTTTTTATGGGGTTTTGATTTGAAGATTGAGGCGTTTGTCCTCATTGACGCAAGGTAGAAAAATTGAATTATATTGAGTGTATAGAACGCCATTGTCACCGCCACGCTTTCGCCAAAGCAGTTTAAGCCAATCACATAAGCAAGCACAACAAGCAGAGTTTGCACAAGCCCTAGCACCACAATTGAAATTCCTATGCCGTTTGAGAAAAGCCCCTTTCGGCTGTCCCGAGGCGGAGTTTCCATAAGATTTGCCTCTGGCTCTTCCACCCCAAGGGCAATCGCAGGAAGAGAGTCTGTAATCAAATTGACAAACAATATTTGAACGGGGAAAAGGAAAACATATTGCGGATAAATCAGAGTGACGACAAAAAGAGAAAGAAGTTCTGCCAAATTGGCAGAGAAAAGAAATTTGACCGTCTTTTGAATATTTTGATATATCTTTCTCCCCTCTTCGACAGCAACAACAATTGTGGCAAAGTTGTCATCAGCGACAATGATATCTGCCACCTCTTTTGCGACATCTGTGCCAGTTTTTCCCATGCCAATCCCTATGTTTGCCTTTTTCAAACTTGGTGCATCATTGACGCCGTCACCCGTCATGGCAACAACCCTTCCACGCTTTTTGAAGGCTTCAACAATTCGCACTTTATCTTGGGGGCTGACACGGGCAAAGACAGAAAATTTTTCAACATTATCTTCAAGTTCTTTGTCGCTCATTTGGGCAAGCATTGCACCAGTTGCCACCTCGCTCTCATTTTCGGCAAGTCCAATTTCTCTTGCCACGGCAAGTGCAGTGGTGCTATAATCGCCAGTTATCATAACCGGTTTCATGCCCGCTCGTTTGCATTTTTTGACCGCCTTTTTGATTTCCTTTCTTGGCGGGTCTTTCATGCCGATAAGCCCAACAAAAGCCATATGCTCCTCGGCAAAATCCCCATCGTTTTCAACAACCTTGATGGCAAAACCCAGCCCCCGCAAAGCCCTTTCACACATATTGAGGTTTGCCCTTTCAACTTCCTCAATATCTTTTGGCGAAAGCGGAAGGATTTTATCTCCCTGCAAAATACCCTCACAACACGCCAAAATTCTGTCGGGAGCCCCCTTGCAAATCATAACCTTTCTGCCCTCTATTTGGCATAGCACAGACATCAGTTTTCTGTTTGAGTCAAAAGGAAGTTCTCCCATGCGGGGACATTCCCTTTCAATTTGCCCCTTATCAAAGCCAAACTTTTTGCCCAGTTCTGCAAGGGCAATCTCTGTCGGGTCGCCCAGCCACGAATTGCCATTTGCGGTTGCATCATTGCAAAGAAGTGCCATTTTAGCAAGACGCCCGCTATCGGCGTCGGCAACAAGCCTGCCATTTTGAAATTTTCCACTGCAATATATGCTTTCAACCACCATTTTGTTTTGCGTGATTGTCCCCGTTTTGTCAGAACAAATGACATCGCAACACCCTAGCGTTTCAACCGAATGCATTTTTCGGACGATTGCCTTTTGCTTTGCAAGTCGGGCGACGCCCATGCTCATAATGATTGTGATGACTGCGGGCATACTTTCGGGAATGGCGGCAACGGCAATTGCAACGGCAGTGAGAAATGCCTCCATAACGCTAGACGGCGTTATGCAAATTTCAAGAATGAATGTGACAACGGCAATCACAAGCACGAGGTATGTGAGGATTTTGCCAATATCCTTTATGCTTTTTTGAAGGGGCGAAACCTCTTTTTGCTTTTCGGTGACCACCTTTTCAATCTTGCCAAACTCGCTGTCATCACCAAGTGCGACAACAACGCCAATCCCACGCCCCGCACCAACGCTTGTGCCTTTGAATGCCATGTTTTGTCTTTCTCCAAGCGGACAATCTTTGACGCAAATGACATTGCAATCTTTTTCAGCCATTTCACTTTCGCCGGTCAACGACGCTTCGTCAATTTTCAGTTGGTGACTTTCAATAAGCCTTAGGTCAGCGGGCACAATCGAGCCACTTTCAAGCACCACCACATCACCAATGACAAGGTTTTGCGTCAAGATTTTCTGAGTCTTTCCCTCTCTCATCACCACACATTCTGGCTGAGTGAGTTTTGAAAGAGCCTCCAAAGATTTTTCAGCCTTATACTCTTGCACAACCCCAAATATGGCGTTCATGATGACAATTGCAAGAATTATGCACCCGTCCACAATCTCCCCCGCCGTCCCCTCAACTATGCCAATTATGATTGACACGGCTGAGGCGAGAAGAAGAATGATTATCATAAAATCAAAAAATTGCTCAAAAAAGCGACTTACAAGCCCATGCTTTTTAGGCGGTGGGGTCGCCTTTTTTGTGCGTTCTCTTGCCCTGACCTCTTCGCCATTAAGCCCTTTTGGAGAGGTTGAGAGAAGGGAAAGCACTTCGTTTGCACTTTTGCTATAATACTGTTTTTCCATAACACCCTTTTAAAAAATAAATGACAGAATTGAAAGTATAATCAAATATATCGAAAACCAAGAAAAATTGCCCTTGTTTGTGATTTTAAGCATAAACTTGATGCTTACCACACCCACCAAAAAGGCGATTAGAAAGGAAAGTATAAGCCCTCCCACATTGACGACAACGGCCTGTTTAAGCACGCATATTTTGATTATTTCCAAAATCAGCGAACATATAATAATGGGCAGGCTGACAAGAAAGGAAAATTTTGCACTCTTCTCCCGCTCCACCCCCGAGAACAATCCCGCCGAAATAGTCGCTCCCGAACGAGAAATGCCGGGAAATATGGCAAGCCCTTGGGCTATCCCAATTATCACAGCGTGTTTATAGGAAAATTCTTCCGTCCTTTTTCTCTTTTTCAAAAACTGGCGGACAAGAAATAGCAAAAGGGCGGTTATAAGAAATGCGACAGAAAGAAACTCCCCCTCAAACGAGGCATCAATAAATGGCATAAGCACAAGTGCGACAAGGCAGGTGCAAATTGTGGCAATGGCGACCATAATCCCCTCTTTGGAGAAGGGACGACGCACCAAATGCCAAACCTCCTTTCTCATAACAACCACAACGGCAAGCAGTGTGGCAAGGTGCAAAATGATTGAAATAAAAAGCGAGTCCTCCACCCCAAGCCACCTTGACAACAAAACAAGATGCCCACTTGAAGATATCGGCAAAAACTCACATAACCCTTGCACAAGCCCCAACACCACAAGAACTCCCAAACCAAGCCTCCTGCGATAATATACAAAAAAAGATGGACAAATATGACACTTTGTCCACCTCGAATTTTTATTATAAGCATTTGTTATATATTGAAAAGCCTTCAAACAATTTTTATCAAACTTTGAAAAGACAATAACCTATAACAAACAAAAAGACACGGAACTGTCCGTGCCTTTTATATGTTGTTTTTGAGTTTTAAGCAGGAGTGTTTGCAAGAGTAAGAGCATAACCCCATGAAGCACTGACTGATGTATCAAGATTTGTGTCAGTGAGTGTAAATGTGATTATGATGGTTGCTGATTGCAAACTTGTTGAAGAAGCACTTTTTGTAAGTTTTTGAGTTGAACCAAATGAATAAGCAGAGCCATTGTATGTTGCAGATGTTGTCACGCCAGTTGGAGCAGTTGACTCAGCAAGGGTGATATTGATTGCTCTTTCAGCTGACATGTTTGTAACTACGATTGTCAAAGTGATTGCAGTTCCTTTATCGTCAAATGTAAGAGCCTTGCTTGTCCATGTTGACTCGTCACCTGATGTTGGCTTTGTTGTTGTTGCGGTTGAAGACGAATCCCAAGTAAGGGTATCTGGTTGAGTGATAGAGCCACTCATGTTTGCGAATGTTCCGCCAACTGTGCAATATACATCAGTTGCATTAAAGGTAAGTGTACCGCTAAGGTTGATTGTTGCTGTGCTTGCTGCCCATACGCCAACTGAAACAAGGGCAATAACAAGGCACATTGCAGAGATTGTTGAAATCAATTTTGCTTTTAAACTCATATTATCCTCCTGAATTTATGGTTATTGTGCCCAAAATTTGTGATAATAACCATTTGTTACACCAATTATAAGAAAAAATTTATAGTGTTGTCAACTAAATTTCGACATTTTTATAAAATTGGTTTTGTTTTTGGCAAATTTTTCCCTCTTGGATATTTTGGTGGGGTTTTGTTTGTCTTTGTGATTATCACAATTTTTCTCCTGCTTTCCACCTCTTTGAGGGTGAAGTCAAGCGTTTTTTCTATCCTTCCGCCAAAGGTTTTGACGGCTTTTGTGCCTATGGCGATTTCCTCGTCGGCAGAAAGCCCTTTATACATAATCGCCCGCCCGCCTACCTTGACAAATGGCAAAAGATATTCGGCAAGTGTGGGCAAAGATGCGACGGCACGAGAGAGTGCGACATCAAACTTTTCTCGATGTTCTTTTGCATAATCTTCCGCCCGTGCGTGGACGCAGGTTGTTTTTTCTAGCCCAAGAAGTTTTTTCACCTCTTCCAAAAATTTCACCCTTTTTTGAAGGCTGTCAAGAAGGGTGATTTCAATATCCTCCCTCATGATTTTCAGTGGTACTCCCGGGAAACCTCCGCCCGTGCCAACATCAATCACCTTCGCACCCTTGGGCAGTTGAGCAAATGGCAGAACGCTGTCAACAAAATGTTTTAGTGCCACCTCTTTTTTTTCTGTGATTGCGGTGAGATTGAACTTCTCGTTTTCTTCAATCAAAAAGTTATAATATTTGTCAAACTGCTCTGCCTGCTTTTCTGTGAGAGGCAGGTTGTAAGAGTCAAAATATGTTTTTATAAGATTTTTCATATTCACCTCACTTTTTGATAAGCACGCTAAGCACGGCTATATCGGCTGGAGAAACGCCAGAAATTCGTGAGGCTTGACCAAGTGAAAGGGGGCGGATTTCTTCCAACTTTTCAATCGCTTCAAGGCGAAGTCCGTGATGTTTGCGATAATCAAAATCGGTTGGAATAAGCGTCTGTTCATTTTTCTTAAATTTCTCAATTTCCTCTTTTTGTTGTTTCAAATATCCTTCATATTTGACCATTATGTTCATTTCGTTGACAATTTCATAAGAAAAGTCCTCAAAAAGTCCAAACTTTTGGTTTATTTTAAAGGCGTCGATATTGCTTCTTTTCAGCATATCGTGTGCGGTGACGCTTTCTTTTGGCAGGCTTTCGCCATTCTCGGTGTAAAAATCCGCCACCTCGTCTGCACGATATTTTGTGGAAAGGCGGGCAAAAATCTCTTCCAATTTTTTCTTCTTTCGGCAAAAAATCTTCCATCGTTTATCGCTGACAAGCCCCACCTTTCTGCCAATTTCGGTCAGTCGCAAATCGGCGTTGTCTTGCCTTAGAAAAAGGCGATATTCGGCACGGCTTGTCATCATTCTATAAGGCTCATTTGTCCCCTTCGTGACAATATCGTCAATAAGCACACCGATATATCCGTCGCTTCGGGAAAGCACAATCTGCTCCTCTCCCTTCAAATATTGACTGGCGTTTATACCCGCAATCAAACCCTGTGCACCCGCCTCTTCATAGCCTGATGTACCATTTATCTGCCCCGCAAAAAACAGTCCTTTGATGTTTTTCAGTTCCAGCGTTGGAAGCAGTTGGGTTGGGTCGATGCAGTCATATTCAATGGCGTAAGAGTCACGCATAATTTCTGCGTTTTCAAGTCCTTTCACCGATTTTATCATTGCCTCTTGCACATCAACCGGCATTGAGGTTGAAAAGCCTTGAATATACACCTCTTGGGTGGAAAGAGCCTCTGGCTCTAAGAAAAGTTGGTGTCTGTCTTTATCGGCAAAGCGTACAATTTTTGTTTCGATTGATGGGCAATATCTTGGCCCAACGCCCTTGATAAGTCCCGAGTACATTGGTGCTCTGTGCAGATTGTTTCGTATAATCTCATGCGTTTTTTCATTTGTATATGTGAGATAGCAAACGGCACGATTTTTTGGTTTGCGGGTGGTCATATATGAGAAATTTTGTATGTTCTCTTCCCCTTTTTGCACTTCAAGTTGTGAATAGTCTATGCTCCGCCCGTTTACCCTCGCAGGCGTCCCCGTTTTGAAGCGAAGAAGTTTTATCCCCAGTTTTTCAAGGCTGGCAGAAAGTTTTTGTGCGTTTGAAAATCCGTTTGGCCCGCTGTCTTTGATATAGTCGCCAATGATTATTTGGCTTTTGAGGTACACGCCCGTCGCAAACACAACGGCAGGGGCTGAAAATTTTTGTTCAAGTGCGGTTGTCACAATATGCTCACCATTCTCACCCCTCTCAATTGAAACCGCCTCCCCTTGGCGAAGTTCCAAATTTGGGGTGTTTTCGATGGTCTTTTTCATTTCATTGTGATATTCCACCTTGTCCGTCTGAGCACGAAGGCTTTGTACGGCTGGTCCCTTCCCCCCGTTTAACATTCTTATTTGAAGCAAAGTTTTATCGGCATTTACCCCCATTTCACCGCCGAGGGCGTCAATTTCGCTGACAAGTTGACCTTTTGCCGTCCCGCCAATTGAAGGATTGCACGCCAAAAAAGCCACAGCATCAAGGCTGAGGGTCAAAAGAAGAGTTTTGTGTCCAAGACGGGCAAGAGCAAGCCCCGCTTCACAACCCGCGTGTCCCGCCCCAATAACAATGGCGTCATAGTGTTTCATAATAAAAAATCCTTTTCGCCCACAATTATACACAAAATCTCCCCGTTTGTAAATGATTTTTTATACTAATAAAGCATAAGAAAATCAAAAACCTTCGCCAAATAGGCAAAGGCTTTGTTTCTCAAAAAAATGCACGGCGTCAATATATGATTTGGTGCATTTTTATATTTTATTAATTTATTGGGCTGATGGGGAATATTGCAAGCGATATGCATACATACCTTTTAAAGGTTTTAATAAATATTTTCTTGCGAAAAATATGAAATAAAATAAATCCTTCATACGCCGACGGCGTATTTTCTATGGCAAAGCCATATTTCACGCACGAAGTGCATTTCATAAATCCGTCACGATTTATTTCATTGAAAAAGGCTTCGCGAAAACGAAGCCTTTTTCTGGTGCGGGAGATGGGAGTCGAACCCACATGAAATTGCTTTCACAGGCATCTGAAACCTGCGCGTCTGCCATTCCGCCACTCCCGCATGCATGAGAGATATTAAGTTGTATTTTTGTACAAGTGACACGCCCAACGAATGGCAGACGGTCGTCTGCACTAGGGAGCGTCAGCGTACGCATCAAGCCCTTCACCGCCTTTGTTTGGTGCAAGGGATTGATATTCCGCCACTCCCGCATGAGAGATATTAAGTTGTAAAG
>CAZVYB010000008.1:0-17489 GCA_964631405.1 uncultured Lachnospiraceae bacterium | reverse complement strand
GTCGTCTGCACGGGGCTTGACAAAACGCATCTCTCGCAATGCACCACCTAGTCAAAGTATTTTCCAAGTGGTGCGGTGCAAGGATTATGAGTACCCTCATATTGTACATCAAACGAAAATCTTTTTCAACCTTTTTTATGTGAAAATTGATTTGATTGTCTTTGATTTTGCTAAATTTTTGTTCTGTTGTTGAATTGAAACCAAGATTATAACTTTTTTGTTTAAATTTCTAAAAAGGTTTTTTAAAACCTTCCGCCACCGCCTCCGCCGTGACCGCCACCAGAGAATCCGCCTCCGCCGAAAGACCCGCCTCCGCCACCCGAAGAGCGTACAACATTGCCGGCGAATTTGCCTAATCGAGAGAGGGAATTTGGCATAGTTTTTGCAATTGTTGTGCCAATGCGAGCCATACTTCGATTGAGCGAAACAAACACAAACCAAGCCCCCACATTGTTTGAACTTATCAGCCAATCAGGGGTTGCAATTGGTACATCTTTGAATTTTTCCATATAGACATCGCTGACGCCAAGCACATATGCAAAAGGCAAGATATCATAAAATGCGGTTGGGTTTTCATTTGCAAGGGCTTCAATCCTATCCTTTTCTGCAAGCAAAATAAAGTTACGCAGTCCCAAAAGGTGCCCCATTAGGTCTTTGCCTTGTTGCGAATGCCTTTCCAAAAGTGGGTATAGTGCAAGAATGGCAACCACGAGGGCTATCCCCCAAATTCTGCTTGCAAAAGCGTCGCAGTATCCCTCTCCAATAAATATGTTTGCAATAAGCGGGGCAAGAGTTATCACCCAAGAAATCGTCCAAAGCGACCAATATTTGCCCTTGTTGTACTTATATCGCCTATCGCAAATTTCAGTATGCCAAAATCCTCCTACAAAGGATACAACCAACAAAACGATTCGCAAAATTGCAGTTGCCATTTGCAAACTTTCCAGCCCCACATTGATTGCCACCAAACCCAAAGCCACAAGTTGGCAAATAAGCATAGATGTGGTTGATTTTTTTGCTTTTGTGTTGAAGTACAACCCCTCTTTGCTTTCCACCGATTCTTTGACCTTTCCCCCGACAAGTGGGCTGAGCGAGGAAATTTCTTTTGAAGAAATGGAGTCGCCCCTTTTGAAAAGTTCATTAAAAAATATTTTTTGATGGGATTTTGCACCAACTGGAAGGTCTTTAATTTTTGTGATAATGTTGTCGTCGCCATTTTGTTCGATTGATAGAAAACCTTTCGACGCCCAATAAACAATCAACGCAGAAACATCATCGCCCGTCACTGTTCCGTCAATGATATACCCCGCTTCGACGGGTGAAAGCCCTTCGGGTGCTTTAAATTCAACAACTTCAACAATATCATTTTTTCTGCGGTTTTTGATAAAAAATATCACAAACGCAAACACGCCAACAATTGCAAATATAAGGGCAAAACATTCAATCAAATAACTCTTTTCAACGGTAAAGTAACCCTCTTTAAAATCGGTATAGATGGTGATTGCCTCGCCATATTTTAAATCAACGCAATTTCCGGTGACAACATTCCCATTCACTGAATAGGAAAATCTGCTATCGGTGGTTGCACTTTCCCCCAGCCTTCCAACATAAAACTGGGTGGCATTTTCATTAAAACCACCATCGTCTGGGAAGGTTACAGAAAATGTGACATTTTTTATACTAGTATCCCAGCCAGTGCCAATGATGTTATAATAAATCATGTCATAATCGCTTTCACGGTCATCAGGCAGGTGATAATAATAGCCAAATTCAAATGTATATTCATTGTTTGCGTCAAGGCTCCCCGTCCTTTTCAGGGCGTAGAATTGATAGCCATTTTCATAAAACTTACTATACAAACTTGTTGTTTGATTGTTATATGAAAAGCCGTCGATTGTCGCCTCATAATTCTTTTCAATGTATTTATCATTTTCATCATAATATCCAACCGCCTGTTTGAGCGGGATATATCGGTATATGCCGTTTGACACGCCTGTCACAAAATGTGCGGTGATGGTCTCCTTTACAAAAAGCGTCCTATCTTTATCCACCTCAATTTGCACATCATAGTCGGCAAGATAATATCCCGTGTCCTCCTGCGGAAGATAAATTTCCGCCTCGCTTTCGCACCCCGCAAACAAAAAGATGGGTACAAGCAAGATTAAAAGAAAAAGAAAGGTCGAAATTCTTTTTTTTATTGTCATATTCCCCTCGAAAAAACTAATCGCATGACAAAAGCGTCACGCGATAGTCGTTTAAAAATTTTTAAAATTGAACTTTAACATTCTTGCGTTCTTCTGGTGCTTCAACTTCAAACAAAGGTTGTTTCTCAAACTTTTTCATGTTTGCAATGATTGAAGATGGGAAAACCTCACGCTTTGTGTTGTATTGTCTTACGCAACCATTATAGTATTTACGAGATGACGCAATCTCTTCCTCGATATTGCGAAGGTCATTCATAAGTGAAGAAAAGTGCGTGTCTGCTTTAAGTTGTGGATATTGCTCTTTCAAAGAAAACAGTGTTTTGAGTGTGCCGGTGAGAGCCTTTTCCTTCTCAATTCTATCCCTTGTGTCAGTCGCTGTCATTGCCGCATTTCTTGCCTCAATGATGTTTGTAAGAGCCTCTTTTTCATGCTTTGCATAGCCCTTCACCGTTTCAACAAGGTTTGGAATAAGGTCATATCTCTTTTTGAGATAAACATCCATTGTTGAAAAAGCCTCTTCAATTTTGTTTTTCATTACGATAAACTTGTTGTAAGTTGCCACGCCCCACCATACACAAATGATGGCAACAAGCACAATAACGCCAACGACAACGCCAATTATGATACCCGTCATAACGCCCTCCTATATGCACCTATCATAACATATTTTTATTCCCCTTGACAAGAGAATTTGATAGCGTTTTACAAAAAAAATGAGTGTCATGCCTTATTTTTAAATTCGATTGTTTCAATTTTGATGTGATATGATATTGCCATAAGGCAAAATCTTTCATATTTGCTTTTTTTGTAACTATCTTTTTTGGCGTGCCTATCAGGATTCGAACCCGAACAAATGGTTCCGAAGACCATTGTGCTATCCATTACACCATAAGCACATAGGGTATGGTTTTATTGTAATCATTGTTCCCCCACTTGTCAAGTGAGCGAAGGGGTTTGATTTTATTCACCCATTGTTTGTTTGTCGAATAAATACACTTAGAGGGCTTTTATGGAATATAACGACGAGCAGATTTTGAATATGTCTGCCTATGAGTTGATGGCAAAAGAATATAACACTATGCTGAAAAAGCGTGGTTTTATGTTGGTGCAGGTGGGCGATGAGGACGGTGTGCTTGCAGGAGAGGTCTTTTCTTCTTTGCTGAAAGCAAGAAGTTTGCTTTTTGCATTGGGTGGCTTTTTAAACACAAGCAAATTTTATTCGCTCAACGAAAGGCAGGTCAAAAAGTTTGCAATCATGTTTGAAGGTGTTGAGTGTGGAGGAAAAATCACTCCACCTCGTGACAAAACAAAATGTTTTTTAGCATTTTTATCAAATGAATTTTCTTTGATAAAGCAAATCATTGAACTTGCACAAAAAAGCAATTTTGAAAGAGAACTTTGGGATATTTTATCGGCTCGGCTTTCTCTTTTATCGCAAATTTTGGCAATTTGAAAGAAAAAACCGCATCTTTTGCGGTTTTTTTGATATTTTTTTGTAATTTTTCTAGGAAAGCATAAATTCACAAGTTTTTGGAACGGCATCGTCAATCATTTTTCTTAAATTGATAAAAGCCTCTTGTGTGTATGGTTGAAAATCGTCTGGAAGTTTCACAAGGTCAATTGGATATGCCTTCAAAAAGTCCCTTACAAGCACTTTGCAAAGAGCCTTGCCAATGACATGGACTGCGTTTTCTTCTGTGATGTCATTCTTGAACATCATATCTTCAAACTCTTCATGGTCGCTGACTGCGTCAATTGCATATCCAATCAAAAATTGCAGTTTTTCAATTGCAAGTTTGTTGCCTCTGCCGGCAGAAACAATCTCCCACGCCAAATATCTTTGATAGTTTTCTGGCAAAAGTTTTGGAATTCCCGTTTTGTAATAATACGCCAGTGCGTCCATTGCAGGCAAAGAGCCGTAAAGTGCCCTCTCTTTCAGTTCTGCCCAAAGCGACGCAAAACGCTGAGGTTCTTTTTCAATGCAATCATTGACCTCTTTTCTTATTTGAGTGAATTGTTCGAGAGCCTCGTCGTATTCCATATATGGCAATCTTCTTTCTCTTTTTGGCATAGCAACCTCCATTTCAATTAGTATATCACAATAAGAAAAATAATGTAAAGATTTTTTAGCCCAATTTTTTCAGCAGGCACAAAATTTCATATTCGCCAGTGCGTGCAAACATATCAAAAAGGTTGACCTTTTCAATTGCATAGCCTGACAGTCTGCCAATATCTCGCACAAGGGTTGCCCCGTTGCAGGATACATACACCAGCCTTTCCGCACCGCTTGCGTTTATGCTTTGGCACACGCCTATATCAAGTCCCGCACGAGGTGGGTCAACAATGATTGTGTCAAAATTGCTTGCAAGGTCTTTTAAGACCACCCCACAATCTCCGCAAATGTTTGTAAGGGAGGAAAGATTGTTGCGAATTTTCAATTTCTCGGCATCGTTTTGTTCGCTTGTCCCAAGTTCAATCCCCACAACCTCTTTGCCAGATTTGGCAATCACACCGCTTAGCACGCCCGCACCGCTATAACAATTTGCAACACGCCCGCCCTTCACGGCGTCAATCACGCCTTGATAAAGGCTTTCGGTCAAATATGAATTGACTTGATGAAAACTTGACACATCAAATGTACAGTCAAGCCCCATTTCAAGCGAAGAAAGTTCTTTCAGCCCCACCTTATGAAAGGTTTTGCCTTTGTAAGTTTCAAAAATTCCGCAGTCGCCGACAAGCAAAAACAAACCTTGATAATTTATGTCACATTCCCTTGCAAGAATGAAATTGATAAGCAGTTTGCCTCCCTCTTCACGCAAAACCACCTCTTTGTAATTTTTGAAAAGGTTTTGATTTTTGAGGAAGGTGTCAATCTTGAAAATTCCCTCATTGATTTTTTCGCTGACGAGCAGGCACTTATCCACCTTGACCAATTTGTTTGAGCCTCGTTCCTTTAAGCATAGCCCCTTTTCGCCGACAAACAGGTGAATTTTATTGCGATAGCCATATTCTTTTTGCGATGGGCAAACTTCCACATTTCCCACATACCCCACTTTGGCAAGAGAGCGGGCGAGGATTTGGCGTTTTATTTCAAGTTCATTTTGATATGCAGTATGTTGATATGCACAGCCACCGCATCTGCCAAAATATGGGCATGGCGGAACTTCCCGAATTGGGCTTTGCGTTTGGGTCGCAAGTGCTTTTGCCTGAATAAAACTGCTTTTTTCATGGGTGACACGGCACTTTACCACCTCTCCCTTCAAAACATATGGCACAAAAACCACCTTGCCGTCAAGATGCCCCACGCCTTCGCCGTCATAGCCATAATCGGTGATTTCAATTTCAAATTCTGCCATTTATTCCCCTAAAAGTATGTCGATATATTCCAAAATTTTATCACGCCCCTGAGAAATTTCACTGCTTGAAACAAGCACCACCTCACGACGAATTTTCAGAGTTTTGCAAATTTTGTCAACTTGGGCAAATTGCTTGCTTTTTGCAATTTTGTCAGCCTTGGTGACAATCACGCGAAAAGGAAGTTGGTGAAATACCAAAAATTCAAGCATCTGTCTATCCTGAGCGGTTGGCTCATGGCGAATATCCAAAAGCAGAAAAACCGTTTTAAGGCAGGCAGAGCCAAGCAAATATTCCCCCATAAGCCCCGACCAAACATCAAGTTGTCCCTTGCCAACTTTGGCATAACCATAGCCGGGAAGGTCAACGAAACGGAATGTGTCATTTATGAGGAAATAGTTTATCATGCGGGTTTTTCCCGGAGTTGCCGAGGTTTTTGCAAGCCCCTTTACCCCCGTCAAATTGTTTATCAAAGAGGACTTGCCCACATTGCTACGCCCAACAAAGGCAAATTCTGGCAAGCCGTCGTCAATTATTTTGTCTTTTGAAACCACACTGGTCACATATTTCGCACTTGTTATATTCATATTTTTATCATACCACACAAATCCACCTTTTGCAAACAAAAAAAGAAGATATTGCTCCTTTCAGTTTGCGGTGAAATATCTCCTTCTCATTTTCAACGATTTTATATATTGATATAGAATGGGTTTTTCTTTAAAATCATTTTTGCACCAGTCGCAACAAATGTATCCCCATTTTTCTTGTAAAAACTTCTGCACTTTGGATTTAAACACATAAAATGCACTGGGCGAGTGACATGAACAACTCGCATTGCAAGTGTTTTCACAAGCGTTTTTGCCCAAGGCTCCATATGAAGTGACAGTTGTTTGCAGATTGGGCACAAAAGTTTTGGCACAACAAGACAACCAAGTTGTTTTGCAAGATTGTTCATTTGCTTGGTGTCAGGCACCATTTTTTTCTTGGCTTGAAGATTTCCTTTACGCTCTTCCAAATCCTTTTTCTTTTTGTCTATCTCTTCCTGTTTTTTAAGATATTTGTCGGTCACCTCGTCTTGCTCGTCGGTATTTTGAGGGTCTGCGTTGTTGAGTTCTTCCTCGTTTTTCTTTGACTCCTCTTCCAATTCTTCAAGTTTGCGGTCTATGTCCTCTTCTGTTTCCTCATCATCAGGTATGCCGTCGCCGTCGGTGTCCTCTCCGTCACCATCTCCATCGTCGTCATCGTCGTCATCGTCATCGTCGTCGTCATCGTCGTCATCGTCATCGTCATCGTCGTCAAAATCGTCGTCCCATTCGTCGTCTTGCATGGCTTACCCTCCTTTTCGCCAAAGGTTTTTCCAAAGGCTATTTTTATTAGTATAACCGCAAAAAAGTCAATTAGTCAAGCGGGCGAGGCAAATTCTCCTACAAAAAAAGACAATTGACAACAAAAAAGGCTTTCCTTTTCACGAAAGCCCCCAAGTTTGCTATTCAATCCAAAGCACTTTATCCATAACCAGCAGGCAAATGATATCAACAAGCCAAAGGAAAGGAATGCCAACCACAATCAAAATGACCGCCAAAACAATGCCAAGTGTGTTTTTGCTGTCAATAGACTTGCAAAGCCTATACACAACCCAAATGATGTCAAGCATTGGGATAGCAAGCAAAATTTTTGCCCAAATAGGCAATTTGTCCATAGCCGAAATAAACTCTTTCATAAAACCCTCCTAAGAGTATTATATTCCAATGCCATTCATTTGGCAACTTAAAATGCAAAAAAAATCAAACCACACCCCGTCAGATTTTTGATAAAATATATAAATTGAAATATAATGTGACAAAAAAACGGCTGAAAATGGAGTGAACCCCAAAATTTCAGTCGTCTTTTGTTTTCTTTTTTCCTTGATTATTTCAAGCCGTATTTCTTGTTGAACTTTTCAACATTACCGCTGGCATCAACAACCTTCTTCTTTCCAGTGAAGAATGGGTGGCATTGATTGCAGATATCAAGTGTAAGTGAATCACCCTTTACGCTAGACTTAGTTTTGAAGGTGTTTCCACAAGCACAAGTTACGGTAACTTCATGATAATCTGGATGAATTTCCTTTTGCATAATTTACCTCCTAAAAATTAGTCCCCAACATAAGGGAGAAGAGCGATGTTTCTTGCTCTTTTGATTGCTGTGCAAAGTTCTCTTTGGTGAACTGCACAAACGCCAGTTTGGCGTCTTGGCAAAATTTTGCCTTTTTCAGTGATATATTTTCTGATTTTGGCAACATCTTTATAATCAATAGACTTCTCGCCAGCCACGCAGAAAGCACAAACTTTTTTCTTTGAAGGCTTGCGGAATTTCTTTACAACAACCTTTTCTTCGGTTTTTACAGCATCAGCCATAACTATATCTCCTTTTAATTAAAATGGTAAACTGTCGTCGTCAATAGGTTCAAGTTCAGCAGTGCCAGCACTTGGCTTGCCCGCTGATGGCATTGGGTCAGAACCGCTTTCACCATTTCGAGAAGAGAGAAATTCAACTTCCTCTGCAATAATGTCGGTTGAGTAACGCTTTGTGCCATCTTGTGCCTCGTAAGAAGAGTTTTGAAGTCTGCCTACAACGCAACACTTAGAGCCCTTTTTCAAAAATTTATGACAGTTTTCTGCTTGGCTCCTCCAAACAACAATATTGAAAAAGTCTGCTTGTGGGCCATTGTCATTATTTGCAAATCTTCTTTGCACCGCAATTGAAAATCTGCATACTGCAACCCCGCTGTTTGTGGTGTTAAGTTCAGGGTCACGGGTTAAATTACCAATTAAGATAACTTTGTTCATAATTTTCTCCTTAAATGTCAACTATGCATCTTTTCTTACAAAAAGTTGACGAACAATTCCTTCTGTGATGTTCATGAGTTTTGCCATTGCATCAACTTCAAGTGGATTGAGAGTGATGTTCATAAGAACATAGAAGCCCTCTTTTTTGAAGTCGATTGGATAAGCAAGTTTCTTCATGCCCCATTTATCAATGCCTTCAACAGTGCCGTCTTTGCTTTCAACATAAGAAGCAAACTTTTTGATAAGTTCTTCACGCTTCTCTTCTTCGACATCTGACGCAATGATATAAAGAAGTTCATACTTATTCATACCTAATACCTCCTTTTGGACTAAATGGTCTTTTCGCACCCGAAAAGACAAGGCTCGCATTTCTGCTTTTATTATTTTATCCACCTTGTCCCCAAAAGTCAAGGGTTTTTGAAGGTTTTTATCCTTTACGAGGAGATTTTTTCTTTTATATATCTTGCAAAATTTGTAGGCACGAAAAAAGGGAAGGTGCAAAATTGCACACTTCCCCCTAGGTAATACACACAAGTCAACATTTTACAAACAATTAAATTTCAATTTCTTGGTCTTGGATTGCCTCTTTGCCAACCTGACCAACAAAAGATTTTTCAACAACTTTGATATTATTTTTTCTTGCAATCACAGTGTTTGCAAGGCGTTTTTCAATGTTATAATTCAATTTAGTCATGCTTGTCCTCCATCAACTTGTCTATATCATAACACACTTTTTGAGGTTTGTAAATACCTTTTTTAAAAATTTTTTGAAAAATATTTTTCCGCCTTTAAAATTGGGGTGTATAGCGATTTTTTGTTTATTTATTTCCCTCTTTTTTATTGCTTTTTTTGAGATTTTTACATTTTTTCTGGCACTTCAATTGCAAGCACGCCAAGTGCCTCGTATAACTTTTTGCGAACGAGTTTTAAAAGGCTGACATAGCCCGCTTGCACCCCTTTATCCTTCTCGCCAAGTACGCTGAAATTGTTGTAGAAGGTGGAGAAACTGCTTGCAAGTTCATACACCGCATTGCAAAGTGTATTGAGGGTTTTTTCTCGGTAGCACACATCATATGCCGAGTTGAGTTTGCAAATTGCCATAACAATATCACGAATTTCCTTTTTATCGGTGACGATTTTGCCCTCTTTTGCCTCTGCTAGTTTTGAAAGGATTGAGTTTATCCTGACAACGGTATATTGAAGGTATGGGCCAGTTTTGCCCTCAAATGCCAAAAATTTGTCGATATCAAACACATAGTCTTTACCAACGGTGTTTGAAAGGTCTCCAAACTTCATAGCGGACACGCCAATTTTTAGGGCAAGGGCGTCGTTTTTCTCCCCGCCGTTTGAAAGGAGTTTTTCATTGGCTTTGGTGGTCAAAAGTTCGACAATATCTTCAAGTTTTAAAGTATCGCCCGAGCGTGTTTTGAATGGTTTGCCGTCCTTCCCGTTCATAGTGCCATGACCGATATGCAAAAGTGTTTGGTTTTCTGGTGAAATGCCTGACATTTTGCAAACACGGAAAACCTGCGTAAAGTGCATATGTTGGCGGGCATCAGTGACATATTCAATTCTGTCAATATCCTTATACATCTCATTTCTCATAAGGATTGTTGCTATATCGGTGGTTGCGTAAAGTGAAGCACCATTGCTTTTTTCGATTATGCAAGGTGGCATTGGGTTTTGATATCTTTGAACCTCGTCCTCGCTCTTCTTTGGCAGAGGGATATTTTCCCCCTCTTTTGCCACATCAACGATTGTTGCACCCTCGCTTTGGCGGGCAAGACCTTTGTCTTTGATTATCTTGACAGCCTTGGCTGTATAGTCGCTGGCGTCGCTTTCGCCATACCAAAGGTCAAATTCAGCACCCAGTTTGCCATAGTTTTCTTTGATGTCAGCCACAGAAACGGCTCGGATTTCTTGATAGATTGAATAAAATGGTTCTTCCTTGTTTTGAATTTTAAGTGTCCATTCCTCCGCCTTAGCCCTAAACGCTTCGTCCTCATTTTTGCGTTTGCTTGCTTTTGGATAGGCATAGTTGAGCATTTCCAGTGTGAGAAGTTTATTCTCTCCTTCCCCAAAATATCTGCCAAGAACCCCCTCTTCATAAAGTTGAAGTGCGGTAAGCCCCATTTGAAGCCCCCAGTCACCAAGGTGAACATCGCTTATCACCTCGTCGCCAAGGAGTTTATAAAGTCTTTTCAAACTCTCGCCAATGATTGCTGGGCGAAGATGACCGATATGGAGTGCCTTTGCAACATTTGCACCGCCATAGTCAAGGACTATTTTTTGTGGGTTGTTATGTTTTTTCAGCCCTCCGTTTTTGTCGTTAAGGCAAATCTCGGCGTAGTCGTCAAGAGCCTTTTGTTTAAGTTTTATATTGATAAAGGCAGGTTTTGCAACTGAAAACTCAAATTCCTCGTCCTCTCCGACAGCCTCGACAATTTTTTGTGCAAGGTCAAAGGGGTTTGTGCCCATCTCTTTTGCAAGTGCGAAACAGCCATTGCATTGAAAGTCGCAAAGGTTTGGCATATTTGAAAAAGACACCGAAAGATATTTTTCAATGCCCAATTTTTTGCAGGTGCTGTTCAGTTTTTTCTCAATTTTTGTGATTATCATAGTTTCCTCTTTTGGGGTTGCGTCTTAGCCCAGCCCTCAAATTTTCAAGTTTATATGTGTTTATAATTCCCTTCTCGCTTCCATGGCCTTTGAAAGGGTGACCTCGTCGGCGTATTCAAGGTCGCTTCCCATAGCCACGCCCTGTGCAATTCGCGTCACCTTTACGCCAAGTGGGCGAAGGAGTTTTGCGATATACATTGCGGTTGCGTCACCCTCAACATCTGGGTTTGTCGCCATTATCACCTCTTCCACCTCGTCGTTTTGCACACGGGCAAGAAGTTCCTTGATTTTTATGTCGTTTGGCCCACGATGTTCAAGCGGACTGATTGTGCCAAAAAGCACATGATAAACGCCGTTGTATGATTTTACCTTTTCCATTGCCAGCACATCTTTTGGGTCTTTGACAACGCAAATTATCTTCCTATTTCTGCTGGCACAAATTGGGCAGACCTCTTTTTGGGTGAAGTTTCCGCACACCTTGCAAAAACCCACCAAGTTTTTTGCCTCTTTGATGGCGTCGGCAAAGCGGTTTGCACGCTCCTCTTTGCCCTCTATGATTGAAAAAGCATAGCGTTGGGCTGTTTTATAGCCAACGCCGGGAAGGGTGCGAAACTGCTCGATAAGTTTTTCGATAACATCAATTTCCACTTAAAAATGCCCCCGCCTACATAAGTCCCGGCATTTGTGGCATTGCGTCAGCCTCTTTGCGAGCAATTTGCCCAAGCACATCGTTGACAGCAGAAATGACAAGGTCTTCAAGCATTTCAACATCGTCAGGGTCAACAACCTCAGGTTTGATGTTGATTGCAAGAAGTTGGCGTTTGCCATTCATTTTCACTTCAACCATGCCCCCGCCGACAGAAGAAGAAAACTCGCTTTCTTCAAGTTCTTGCTTCTTTCTTGCCATCTCCTCCTGCATTTTTTGAGCCTGACGCATAAGTGCCTGCATATTTCCGCCACCAAATCCGCCAAAATTGTTGTATGCCATAATATTACCTCCAAATCAAATTTGTATGAGTTATTCGTACATTGCCAAACACCTCATTAAGTTTTTTTAAGTCCTCTTCGCTTTCAGAAAGTTTTTCCTCTTTGCAGTTTATCACAAGGTCAAAGTCAAGCCCCTGCCAGCGAAGTGCCTGCTCGATTTTTCGCCTGCCCTCATAAAGAAGATTGACAAGCATTCCATCAAACAGATTGATAATAAATTTATTGCCATCAATTGCCACATCTGTGATGTCACCGCAGGCAACATGAAGGGCAACCTCTCTTTTTTCTTTTAAGTACAAAACCACCTTGCCCCAAACATTTCTTGGTGAAATTGGAGTTTTAGGAGCAAGCGTTTTCAGTTTTTTTTTACCTCGTCAGCCGTAGCCCCCGTCATAACAGCAAGGGAGAGGGTTTCAAGAAGAAGTCTTGGTGAGAGGGTATAACGCAGTTCATTTTCCGCCCCGCCAAAAGACTGCATATATGAAATAAGCGTCTTTTCATCAAAGCCTTCTGCCTGTGCCTTCATTTTCTCGAAGGTATCAGTCGCAAGCCCTAAAATTTCATTTGGGCGAGAACAGGTTTTGCATATAAGCAGGTTTCTTGAATGTCTTGCCATATCTTTGACAAAGACAGAAAGATTTTTGCCGTTTCTGTCAATCTCGCTGACAAATTCAAGCATTCCGCCAATGTTTTTGTCCTTCAAAAGGTCAAAATATTCAAGTAACAAACCCTCGTCGGTTGTGCCTAGCACCTTTTGCACGCTCTCTTTGGTGATTTTTCCCGTCGAGTATGCCACAATGCAGTCGGCGATTGAAAGGGTATCTCTCACACTCCCCTCGCCCGCCATTGCAATAAGCCTTACAGCATCGTCGTCCGCCTCAATCCCCTCAGCCGAAAGCACATTTGACAGGTGAGAAGAAAGTGCGTCAAGCCCAACAAGGCGAAAGTCAAAGCGGATACATCTTGAAAGAATGGTTGCTGGCAGTTTGTGTGCCTCGGTTGTTGCGAGTATAAAAATGACATGCTTTGGTGGCTCTTCGAGTGTTTTGAGAAGTGCATTGAAGGCACTGTCGGTCAGCATATGCACCTCGTCAATGATGTATACCTTATATTTTGCGTCAACCGGCAAAAACTTGACCTTTTCTCGCAGTTCTCGCACATCGTCAACCCTGTTGTTTGAAGCGGCGTCGATTTCAATTATGTTCAGCGAGTTTTGTTTTTCAAGATTTTTGCAGGTATTGCATTCCCCGCATGGCGAGCCGTTTTCGCTGTTTTCGCAGTTGACGGCACGGGCGAAAATTCTGGCAATAGATGTTTTGCCAACCCCACGAGAGCCTGTAAAAAGATATGCGTGACCGATATTCCCGCTTATTATCTGGTTTTTAAGGGCACGGGTGATATGCTCCTGCCCAACAACATCTTCAAAGTTGTTTGGTCTATATTTTCTGTAAAGTGCAAGATGCTCCATTCATTCTCCTTAGAAAAATCAATTGACGCTTTTATTATACAATGCGGTTTGCGATTTTGCAAACAAAAAATCGGCGTAACAAGCCGATTTCATATTTTTTCTTTAAACTTCACGCAAAATTGTGGCAAAAAGATTTGGGTCAAGACAAGAACCTCCTATCAACATACCATTCAGATTTTTGACTTTATTGATTGTTGGAGCGTTTTTGGCGTCGATACTTCCGCCATACACAACCGCAATGCTCTCCCCAGCCTTGGCTGAAAAGTCGTCAGCAATCACCTTGCGAATTGCACGCACAGAGGTTTCAATTTCCTTGTTTGTAGGGATTTTGCCACTGCCGATTGCCCAAACAGGCTCATAGGCAATGATGATATTTTCAAGTTCATTTTCATAAAGCCCTTTGAGAGCCTCTTCAATTTGCACCTTCAAACTTTCAAGCATTTTAAGTGTGTTGCGTTCTGCCAAACTTTCGCCCACACAAAGAATGACTTTAAGGCGGTTTTTGAGTGCGATTTTGATTTTTTTGTTGATAGAGCGGGCGTTCTCCTTAAATTTTGTGCGTCTTTCGCTATGCCCAACAATGACATACTCAGCACCCGCACTTTTAAGCATTTTCCCGCTTATTTCGCCCGTGCATTTGCCCTCTTCCTCGTCACAGAGGTTTTGCCCGCCAAGCGAAATTTCACCGCCGTCAAGCATAAACTTTGCCACTCCAAGCGAAGTTGCAGGCATACAAAGCACCAATTTGTGCTTGCCCTCTTCAACCTTTGGAAGCAATCGGATAAGATAATCCTTGGTGTCGGCGGGCGTGTGGTTCATTTTAAAATTTGCGATTATATATTTCATAGTGCCTTCTCCTGAATAACATCAATGCAAGGCAGACTGCCCTTTTCCAAAAACTCCATAGTAGCCCCGCCACCAGTTGAAATGAAGGACATTTTGTTTGCCAGTTTGAATTGGTTGACGGCAGACACGGTGTCGCCACCCCCAACAATTGAATATGCCCTTGATGAGGCAATCGCAATTGCAATTTCATGCGTGCCAGATGCAAAGTATGAGTTTTCAAACATACCCATTGGCCCATTCCAGAAAATCTGCTTCGCCCCTGCGATTTCCTTTTTGAAAAGGGCGATTGTGGCAGGGCCGATGTCGTAGCCCACAAGGTCACCCCCGAGTTTTTTTGTTGTGTGTATCATGCGTTGCTTGTCCGACTGGCTGAGTGCGATATGGTCAATAGGCAGGAGGATTTTTTTGCCAACCTCTTTGGCATAGTCCATAATCTCTCGTGCAACCTCCAAACTGCCCTTGTCGACAATTGACGCCCCCACATTGACGCCCTTTGCTTTAAGGAAGGTATACGCCATTGCCCCGCCGATTATGATGGCGTCGGCTTTTTCGATAAACTTGCGAAGGATTGCCACCTTGGTTTTCACTTTTGCCCCGCCAACAACGGCGACAAATGGGCGTTTAGGCTCTTCAATCGCAGTGGTGAGTGCCTTGATTTCCTTTTCCATAAGAAGCCCCATGGCATTTGGAAGCACCCTTGCAACACCATAAGTTGAGGCATTTTTGCGGTGTGCCGCCCCGAAAGCGTCATTGACAAAAAGGTCACCCATTTTGGCGATTTGACGAGAAAGTTTCATACTGCACTCAACCTCGCCCTCAAAAAAGCGGGTGTTTTCAAGAAGAAGGACGCTTCCCTCGCTCATCGCCTTGATGCGAGCGTTCACCTCGTCGCCAACAAGGCTATTGCAGAAGGTGACAGAGCATGGAAGGGACTTCATAAGAAGCATTGCGATTGGCCAAAGGGATTTTCTCACATCATAGCCATCAGGCCTATCAAGGTGACTCATAAGCACAACCCTCGCCTTTTTCTGCACCAAATACTTGATTGTTGGCAGTGCATTGACAATGCGTGTGGAGTCCAAAATTTCCCCAGCGTCGTCAATAGGCACATTAAAGTCAACACGGACGAGGACAACTCTGCCCTTCAAGCCCGCCAAATCTTTGACCGTTCTTTTCATAACCCCTCCTATATATATGGTTGCACCCTTCCAGTCAAACAGAAGAAACACAACCCCGAACTTGCATTTCACAAGTAGTTTACAACATTTATCCCCAAAAACAAATCAATTTGACATAAGTTGTTGCAAAATTTTCAAACTTTCGTCAACTGACGGACTTGTCGCCAGTGCAAGACGGGTCTTTGTTGCCCCTTCATAACCAGAGGCATACCACAAAAAGTGCTTGCGAAGATAGAGGGTAAGCCAAGCCTCGTCATAATGCTCCCTAAGCACCTCAACATGACGCTTTACAACCTCAAACCTGTCGCCAACAAAAGGCTTGCCCTTCAACTCGTCAAAAATCCAAGGCTTGCCCTGAGCCCCCCTGCCAATCATAACGCCATCAACGCCGGTTGCAAGCATACGGGCATAACTCTCCCCGTCCACAACATCGCCATTGCCAATCACCGGGATTGATAGGGCACTTTTCAGCCTTGCGATTGCCTCATAGTCGGCTTTGCCACTATACCCCTGCCCGGTTGTGCGGGCGTGAAGGGTGACAAAACTCGCCCCACTCTCCTCACACATACGCCCAAACTCACGGGATATATCTCCGTCATAACCAAGTCGAAATTTCACCGAAATCGGCACTTTGCTTGCCTTGACGCAGGCTTTGATAATCTCGCTCGCCCTGCCCATGTCCTTCATAAGTGCAGAGCCCTCGCCGTTTTTGACAATCTTTGGTGCGGGACAACCCATGTTTATATCAATGATTTGATATTCGCTCAAAAGCGGGTTTTGACAAGCCTGAGCCATCACATCAGGCTCATGCCCAAAAATTTGACCAATCTTCACCTTTTCATGCACAGAACATTCTGTCATAAACTCGGTTTTCTTTGGGTTGTGCATCATTGCCCTTGCCGACAACATTTCACTGACGGTTGCGTCCGCCCCGTGCAAAGAGCAGGCCTCACGAAAGCCGAGGTCAGTCACACCCGCCATAGGTGCAAGCACCAAATTCCCACCAAAATCAATATTTTCAATTTTCATATTTTTATTGTAGCATTTTGCAAAACTTTTGTAAAGTCTTACCCAAGGGAAGGGGTTTCAAAATAGAATTTAAAAAATCTTTACTTAAATTTAAACAAATGCCCCAAAATCTTTACTTTTTGACAAAAATCGCCTTTTCTAAGTAAAGATTTTTAAATATATAACGCAATTTTCACAAATGACATCAAAAACCCCGTGTGGGGTATGATGTTCACACGGGGGTTCGCTGGGCTGTGGGGTTATTCAGGAAAAAACCACAGCCCATGCGGGGGTGTGCCATTGACTGAGTACGGTATCAATGGCACGGTGCAGTTATGCACCACTTTTATCGTTAAGTTTTTTAAAGGTCAAAACCTTATCTGTTCCACAAACCAAATGTTTGACGACTATCGTTAAGTAAGTCGAAAATTCTTGACTTTATCTGTTCCGCCAATGGTGCAGTTATGCACCTCTTCTTGAAATGCTTTCCCCGAAACCGGGGAAAGTGGCAAGGGCTTGTCCCTTGTCGATAGAGGCTCATTGGGCAGTTATGCCCGTTCTATTCCTTCTTTCTATTTCCCTCTTCCGTCACTTCGTGACACCTTCCCCCAAGGGAAGGCTTGATATGTTTTATTAAAATGCTTTTTCAAATTCCCAACTTTATGTAACGCCTTCCCCTCGGGGGAAGGTGGCATGAGCGGAAGCGAATGACGGAAGGGATTTTTTATTGACACCTCTCCCCCTTCGGGTACTCCCCGCGGGCTCGCGGGAAGCATATTCGGTTGCCCTCTCCCCCAGTCAACCTAATCGGTTGACAGCCCCCTCCCAGAGGGGGCTTGTTATTTTGTTTGATTGAAATATTTTTCAAAATCTCAACCTTATAAGCGAAGCGGGGCTATTTTTCTTTCTTCTTTTTTCTTTCCCGCACGCTTTGGCGTGCGAAGTGCCTGTCGGCGTTCTCGACGGGTGTGTCACGGCGGAGCACTGCCCGCACCGG
>CAZVYB010000007.1:0-27778 GCA_964631405.1 uncultured Lachnospiraceae bacterium | reverse complement strand
TATCATAATCGGCGTTTTGAATAAGCTTTAGCAAAATATTTTCAACATCATCACCCACATATCCCGCTTCGGTCAATGTTGTAGCATCTGCCGTCGCAAATGGCACCTTAAGAACCTTCGCAAGGGTTTTGGCAAGCAAAGTTTTTCCCGAGCCTGTCGCCCCCACCATCAAAATATTACTCTTTTCAAGTTCCACTTCGTCAACATTTTTCTTATTTTCAACATCAAGATTATAATTGAGGCGTTTATAGTGGTTATAAACGGCAACAGCAAGCACCTTTTTTGCCTCGTCTTGACCTATAATATATTCATCAAGTTTTTCCTTAATTTCGCTTGGAGATGGCAAGTCAATTTTTTCAAACTTGGATTTCTTGACCACATCAACCACAATTTCCTTACAAATTTCAATACACTCATCACAAATGTAAGCATCGCCGTTTGGGCTTGCTATAAGTTTTTTAGCCTCTTTTTGGCTTTTTCCGCAGAAACTGCATTTACATTCAAATTCGTTCACTGATACCTCCAATGGCGTTATTTAATAGTCTTTTCCTCTTGCGTTAAATTTACACCACGAGAAACAAAAATTTCATCAATGATACCATACTCTTTCGCCTCCGTCGCGGTCATATAGTTGTCGCGGTCGGTATCCTTTTCAACTATTGAAATATCCTTTCCCGTGTTTTCGCTCAGCATTTTGTTCAAGCGTTCTTTGATATATTGGATATGGTTTGCCTGAATTTGAATATCGCTCACCTGCCCCTGTGCACCGCCAAGTGGTTGGTGAATCATAATTTCACTGTTTGGAAGTGCATAGCGTTTGCCTTTTGTTCCGCCAGCGAGAAGGAACGCCCCCATAGATGCCGCCCTTCCCACACAAATAGTTGACACATCGCATTTGATATATTTCATGGTGTCATAAATCGCAAGTCCGGCACTGACGCTACCTCCCGGGCTATTGATATAAAGACATATATCCTTATTAGGATTTTTACCCTCTAAATAAAGAAGTTGCGCAACAATGAGGTTTGCACTGTTATCGTCAACCTCTCCATTCAAAAAAATTATTCGATCTTCAAGCAATCTTGAAAAAATATCATAACTTCTTTCTGAATTTCCTGTTTGGTCCACAACCATAGGTACAAGCATAAACAAAATCTCCTTTTAGCAAATTGCCTATTTATAAATCAAACCCTTTCACCGAAATTTTCATGAAAGGGTTTATCTTTTGAAAATCGTCTTTTTAATTATACGCCACAAATTAGATTTTTATCTATTGTTTCCCTTAATTAAATTCAAGACTTTTGTCATAATTGCGTTGTTTTCAAAGAAAGCATAGTCTTGTGGCGACATCGCCTTCTTAAATTCTTCTGCTGACATTTGATATTTTGAAGCATATTCGGCAATTGCATTTTCAAGTTCTTCACTTGTTACTGAAAGTTTATATTGAGAGATTATTCTTTGAAGAACAAGTCTTGACTTGATGTTCTTTTCTGCATCACCCTTTCTCTCTTCCTTAAATTCTTCAACTGTCTTTCCAATATATTGAAGATATGCTTCCATTGTCATGCCTTGGTGAGAAAGTCTGTGTTCAAAGTCATGCACCATATGTTCAACTTCATGTTCAATCATAGCAGGCGAAAGTTCAATTTTGCTTTTTTCTGCAATTTCGTCAAGGAGGGCAACTTCGTAATCTCTTTCAGCACGCTCTCCCGCCATTTTCGCAAGGTTTTCTTTGATTGAATTTTTATATTCTTCAAGAGTTTCAAATTCGGTTGTATCTGCAACAAATTTGTCGTTAATTTCAGGAAGTATCTTTTTCTCAACCTTTTTAAGAGTCACTTTGAACACCGCAGGCTTCCCGTTAAGGTTTTCTGCGTGATAGTTTTCAGGGAATGTCACATTAACATCTTTTTCTTCCCCTTTCTTCATGCCTACAATCTGCTCTTCAAAGCCTTCAATAAAGGTATGAGAGCCAAGTTCAAGACGATAGTCATCTGCCTCTCCACCATCAAATTTTTCCCCGTCAACATAACCGCAGAAATCAATGGTTGCAAAATCTCCATTTTCAGCAACCTTATCCTCTTCTACATAGCGAGCATGAGCATTTTTTGAGTTTTCAAGTTCTCTTTCAACATCTTCATCGCTTACTGCAATTTCTTGTTTTTTGCTTTCAAGGGTTGAAAATTCTGGAAGTTCAAATTCTGGCATAAGGTCAAATTTCAATGTTGCTTCAAGCCCGTTTTCAATTGTAAAAGAGTTCATATCAACATGAGGTTGGCTTGCTGGAACGATTGATGGATTTTCTTCCAAAAACTTTCCGTATTCAGTATTTAAAATAGCGTCAAATGCGTCGTCAAAAAAAATTGTGTCGCCGTATGTTTGTTCGATCACCTTTCTTGGTGCTTTTCCCGCACGGAATCCTTGAACTTTAAATTTCCCTTTATTTTGTTGGTATGCGTTTTCAACAGCCTTTTCCCATTCTTCTTTTGAGGCTTTGATTGAAAGAACGCCTTGTTTGTCTTTTTTCTCAAATGTATACATAATTTTCTCCTTATATTCTACTTACATTCTTCGTTAAAATTAGAACGAACACATGATAACACAAATTTATAAATTTAGCAAGCATTTAGCATTAAATATTAAATTTCCCTTGGGCAATAGCGACTATGCACACCACAATTATCATCAAAACAAACAACATTTTTGCTATATCAATAAGTTTGTATTTACGCAGACTTTTTTTGAATTTTTTGATATGTTCGTCAATATTTTGCTCAAAAATTTCATTGGTCAGTGCAGTCGAATTTATGATTTCTGCTTTATACTGCTTAAAATCTTCTTCAAAAGACAGAAAATAGTCCTCATAATAATATAAAATCAGTCTTATAAGCCAGTATACAGCCAAAATAATCACAAAAGACAAAGAAAAATATATAAAGCCAGCCCAAACAGACTTTAAAAGAACAGTTGTAACTATAAGTGCCAGAAATATGGCTGAAATGATTATATTTTTCTTCATAATGTACTTTAAAATTGAATTGTCAAAATGTATAAAACAACAATCGTCACGACAAAAATCACATAACACACAATCCACGGAATTTGTTTATGTGTTTTCACCCAAGAAAATGCCAAAACTATGCAAATTGAATAGGCTATTGCCTCCCCAATCGCCCCAAAGGCATTTGATATTGTTGAATTGTTCTTAAAAATCAAGGTAAACAAAATTGCAATCGCAATACAGCCAATTGCAATATATGCCACTAGTGACAAAACTGTATTGAAAGAAAATTTTGCCGGTTTCTTTCTCTCTTTTTTCTCCTTTCCGTCATCAAAACGCACTTCCATATTTCACCTATTTGCAAATGTGACAGGCAAGGTCAACTGTTTTGTTTGAATATCCCCATTCATTATCATACCATGCGACCAATTGCACAAATGTTGGGCTAAGCATAATACCAGCTTTGACATCAAAAACAGATGTTCTTGGGTCGCCAATGAAATCGGAAGAAACAACCGCATCGTCAGTCCAGCCCAAAATTCCTTTAAGTTCTCCCTCGCTTGCTTTCTTAATGGTAGACACAATTTCTTCATAAGTTGTTGGTTTTGAAAGACGAACCGTCAGGTCGACAACCGAAACATTTAAAGTTGGCACTCGGAAACTTTTGCCGGTAAGTTTGCCCTTCAATTCTGGGATAACCTCACCGACCGCTTTTGCAGCACCAGTTGAAGAAGGAATGATGTTGTATGACGCAGCACGCCCCCCTCGCCAATCTTTTTTTGATGGACCATCAACGGTAAGTTGAGTTGCTGTTGTTGAGTGAACCGTTGTCATAAGTCCCTCTTCAATTCCAAACGCTTCATGAATGACTTTTGCAAGTGGAGCGAGGCAGTTTGTTGTGCAAGATGCGTTCGAAAGAACCTTGATGTCATCTGTATATGTCTTTTCGTTTACCCCCATAACAAACATAGGCATATTTTTGCCGGGAGCAGACACTATCACCTTCTTTGCACCGCCTTCAAGATGTTTCACTGCGTCCTCATACTTGGTGAATTTCCCAGTTGCTTCTATCACAACATCAACATCGTGATTTTTCCAAGGAATCAGAGAAGGTTCTTTTTCTCCATAAAATGTGATTTCGTTTCCACAAACAACCAATTTGTCGCCTTGAACTTCACATTCTCCATCAAACCTGCCGTGAATTGAATCATGCATAAACATATATTTGCTATATTCTAGGTCAATAAATGGGTCGTTGACCGCCACCACCTTGACATTTTCACGAGCACAGCAGGCTCTAAGAACCAATCTTCCAATTCTTCCAAATCCATTTATACCAATCTTGATTTCTTTCATAAATCCCCCCCTATAAAAATTATTCTTCCACTTCGCTTGCATATTTAAACTTCTTGCTTCCTACCATATTATTAAAGACAATCATCACTGCCATAATCACTGCAACGGCAAGTGCAATAATGTCAAGGCAGGCAATAAGAAGCCCAACGATTATGCTCATTTTAGCAAACAGGCACACAATCACACTTACAATAATAGCCACAACAACAGAAACTGATGCCGTCAGAATATACTTAAAATTGGCTTTTTTGTCAATATCCGTTTTCACAAACTCTTCACCAGCATCAACCACTCCATGCTCAACACCACGCCATCTATCAACACGGCTTGAATAACTAAGGTTTGTAGACTGTGCAAGCACGGCAGAAATTTCCTCCCCGAAATATATCACCGATGTATCGCCCTCATAAAGCCGAACTCCTAAAAAGAGTTTTAGGATATTTTGCCAAATCATAAAGAAAAACGCCTTGATTCTTCCCATTTTTCGCTCGCAAGTCACAATATCTTTTCTTTGAGAGATAAAGCGATTGAACTCCTCCATCTTGATAGGTCTTCTCATAATCATAACAGAACCTTCCTCTATATATGCCTGCAAAGAATTTATGATTTCTTCTCGATTTGCACCGTTTTCAAACACATGATAAGAAATGTTTTCGCCGTCAGCAAGATGAGAAACGACGCTCGCCTCGCTTTCTACAACTCCCAAAATCACATGGACACTGCTTATATTTGAAAGTTTATCTAAAATCTTTACAAAGCCCGCCCCGTTTTTTGCAATTGGTACTATTACATTGACCATACTTCACCTCGTATCAATATTTTTTGAGCCTTCTTGCGTGTCTACCACCCTCAAATTCTGTGGTCAAAAACACTTTGATAATCTTGATTGCCTTTCTCGGAGAGGTATATCTTCCAGAAAGACAAAGCACATTGGCGTCATTGTGGCGTCTAGAAAGCATAGCAAAGTTTTCATTGTGACAAAGAGCCGCCCTTATCTTAGGGTTTCGATTTGCCACCATACTCATGCCAATCCCCGTGCCACAAATATATATTCCAACATTGCGGTCATCTTCCAAAACCTTGGCATTACCAGCCTTTGCAAAATCTGGATAGTCGTCAAGTTGCTCTCTTGAATAGCACCCAACATCAATGGCAATAATATTTTCCCTATTTAAAAATTTTTTAATCTCTTCTTTCAGCGGATAGCCCGCATGGTCACTTGCAAGAATAATCATATTTCTCTCCATTTAATAATTTTTTCAAGCAGTTTTTGCACCGCTTCCATAATCTGCACCGCTGTTTCCTCGTATGCCTCAACTCCCAATCCGTAAGGATCTGCGATGTCTGCCCCGATTAGATCCTTCATCGACATAACTTTCCTCGACTTGACAAATTCTTTCATTCTTTCAGTCATAACAACATAAAGAGTTTGCCCGTCAATTTTACCCAGTTTCACAGATTTTCTGTTTGCTGAAGATGCCTTATATTTTTTTAACACGATTTTGGCATTCTCGGTGATATTTTCCCCACTTGCCCTAAGCCCACGAGAAGACACTTTGATATCCTCAATTTTTCTTTCTTTTATGGCTTTTTTCATCAGCCTTTCAGCAATAACTGAACGGCAGGTATTGCCCGTGCAAACAAAACAAATTTTCAGCATACGCCTCCTTTGCAAACGATTGCATTGTCTTTTTTACAACTCTCCTTTATTCTAACACAGAAAATAAAAAAAACAAAACAAATATACAATTTGTTTTGTAATTTTTGTTTATCCCTTCATTGACATCTTTTTTGATTGCCACAATTTGTCGATATTATACTTTTCTCTTGCCTGTGGCACAAGCAAATGCAAAACAAGTCCACCAAAGTCAAAAACAATCCATTCTCCTTTGTTGAAACCTTCTGGATTTTTTTCAAGCCCGATATCTTCCATTATGCTTGACGCAAGTTTTTTGTTGTTCTGCACATTAGAAATAGTTGCCATCACAACATAGTCAAAGTTTTGTCCCTCTTTTGAAAGGTCATAAATGGCAATATCCTTGCATTTTTTATCACTTAAATATTCATATATGCTTTTTAATTCCACTCTATCCCTCGTTTTTAAACTTATTTAAGTTTAGTATACCCCAAAAAGGTAAATATGTCAAATGATTGTCTAAACAAAATTTATTTGTCAATAATTATGATATGCAAAGACTGTTATTTATTTTTCAAATCCTACTAAAATGTGGACTGATTTTTCTTATTTCCTACATTTGGCTAAGATATGCACTTTCAAGCACACTTATTGCCATTCTTTTATCCATTGCAATCACCCTCATAGTTCAGTGGGTATCCATTGCCATCAATAAACATAAAAATGCCAAAACAAACCTAAAAATCAAGGAAAAAGAAGATGCAGAAAATATGTTTCTTTCCCTCCTCACAGAAGAAGATAACCTAAATTTCTTTTTAAGGCTCGCCCTATCCCGCCACAAACATTCTACCGCCCAAAAAGGCTATATTTTGATTGACAATGAGGAAAGAGGGAAAGTCGCTTTTGTACCATATATAAAGTTATCACCGCTACTGCCCGACGACATCGCTCAGATAATAAAAAATTGCAGGCAAAATAGCCCAAACAAAATCATTATTTCCTGCAATGAATATGAAAAATCTTGCAACTCGTTTATTAAAAACTTCCAACAAGACATCGTCCTTATTGACAAGTTTGAAACATATGCCCTTATTTATAAAGAGTATGATTTTTACCCAGAAATCACGACCCAATATAAAAAGCCCCAAAAACTATCTTTCAAAGACTTGCTCGCATCAGCATTCAATCGCACCAAAACTAAAAACTATCTTTTTTGTGCTGTGGTGATTTTGATTTCATCGTCTTGGGTCGGCATGAATTTGTATTATTGCATATCGGCAAGTGTTCTTCTTATATTTGCTCTTATCTCCTTTATCAATCCAAAATACAACAAAAAGAAGGAACAGTCAATAATATAAAAGACCATTATGAAAACATAACATAATAGCCTATTTTTGTATCTAGTCATAGCGTTTTTGCACTACAAGAAACAGCAAAAGCTAAATCAATTCAATATGCTTAAAATCTTTTTTAGAACTCTTGCGGTAGACAAGCAAAATTCCGCCAATCACCTGAACAGGGTCAGCGTGCATCTCCTCGCAAATGATTTTCATAAGTTCCTTTGGGCTGTGGTCACAATTGTTTAGCACGCGAATTTTTACAAGTTCTCTTGCCTCTAAAAGCCCATGCAACGCCTCTTTGGAGTTTTCGCCAAAACCCTCTTTCCCTATTTGCATAACAGGGTCAAGTGCGTTGCCAAGCCCTCTTAAAAACGCCCTTTGTTTTGTTGTTATCATATTTTCTCCTTTTAGTCTGTATATTCAAATGTTATATCCTTGATTTTGACTATACTGCCGTTTTTAAGCCCTCTTTCTTTAAGCATATCTATTATGCCCATTTCCTGCAATGTTTTTTGGAAATATGCAAAAGAGCGAGTATCTGAAAGAACAACGCCTCGAATGAAGTTGTCGATTCTTCCTCCGCCAAGAACGAAAGCACCTTCGTCATCACGAGTGATTGAAATGCTGTCAACATCTCTTTCATCAAAATCATATTTTTCAATTTCAATTGGTGGCTTTTTAGGGATTTTGCTTAGCAGTTCAAGGGTTTTCAGTTTCAACTGCTCAATTCCTTGATATGTCGCACCTGAAATCTCTATATATTCAATGCCAACTTCGCTTTCAAAGCGGGCTTTTCTTTCTTTTAAGGTTTCTTCGTCAAGCAAGTCGACCTTTGAAAGCACAGCGATTTGAGGCGTTTGGGCAAGTTCTGGGCTATATCGGGCTAGTTCCTCATTGATTATTTTATAGTCCTCAACAAAATCACGACCATCGCTTTGAGAAATGTCTACAAGATGAAGAATTAAGCGAACACGCTCCACATGACGCAGGAAATAATGTCCAAGTCCCTGTCCCTCGCTTGCACCTTCAATAAGCCCCGGAATATCGGCGACAACAAAAGTTTCTCCCTTGACTTCGCATACGCCAAGGTTTGGATACAAAGTTGTAAATGGATAGTTTGCAATCTTTGGGTTTGCATTTGAAATGCAAGATAAAAGGGTTGATTTGCCTGCGTTTGGAAATCCAACAAGCCCCACATCTGCAATGGTTTTTAGTTCCAAAATCACCTCTTTCGCAGTAGTGATTTGCCCTGTTTGCGAATAGTGAGGTGCTTGTTTGATTGATGACTTATAAAAAGCGTTGCCATGACCGCCTTTACCACCTTTTAAGGCAACAAACTTCATATCGTCTTCATAAAGATCTGCAATCACTTTTTGTGTTTTTGCGTCCATAATAACCGTTCCGCAAGGGACTTTTATGACTACATCTTTGCCATTTGCACCAGCACGCAATCTTTGCCCGCCGTTCTCTCCATTTTCAGCATAGAATTTTTTATGAAAGCGAAAATCATAAAGGGTGCTAAGTCCACGAGTTGCGATAAAAACTACATCACCGCCATTTCCGCCCTCTCCGCCGTCAGGTCCACCGTTGGCAGTTTGTGCGGTATGCAAAAAAGAGGTCGAGCCATTTCCACCATTTCCCGCTTTCAACATAATTTTTACTCTGTCTAAAAACATACTATACCTCTACGACTTTTATTTTTTCTATGCGAATAAAACAAAATAGACTTATTGAACAACATAAAATAACTGAGAACCTTTTTAAATCTATTATTCCTTTATTCCTTTTTATTTTGTATATAGTCTTGCATAATTGATGCCATATATTGTATTTACTTCTTTTCTATGCAAATTGAATGAAATGGGCAATTCTCGCATGATGGATTTTGAGATTTGCAAACATATCTACCAAACAAAACCATTTGCAAATGCAATTTCCCCCAACACGATTTATCAAATTTTTTCATGAGTGCCATTTCACATTCTGTCGGTTGTTTAGTTTTGACAAGTCCCAAGCGGTTTGACACCCTAAGCACATGGGTATCCACAGCGATAGCCTGTCCACCAAATGCCTCAGCGTAAACCACATTTGCCGTTTTCCTGCCAACCCCTGCTAATTTTTGCAATTCTTCGGTTGAAGAAGGCACTTTGCCTTGATATTCTTCAACCAATTGCCTGCTCATAGCGAGGATATTTTTTGCTTTATTATGATAAAATCCGCAAGAATGAATTTTCTCTTCCAACTCCTCTTGCGAAAGTGATAGCATCTTTTGAGGCGTATCATACTCCTTGAATAGTTCCGCAGTAACCAAATTCACCCTTTTATCGGTGCATTGTGCAGAGAGAATGACCGCCACCAAAAGTTCATATACGCTTTTATAATTCAATTCGCACTTTGGCGACGGGAAAAGTCTATCAAAATGCGATTGTATTTCTTTTGTGTCCATATCACTTCATTTGTGGGAAAAGCACTGTATCTCTGATATTTGGAAGGTCAAAAATGAATTGTACAAATCTGTCAATTCCAAAGCCCAATCCAGAGATTGGTGGCATACCATGTTCCATAGAAAGAAGGAAATCCTCGTCCACATCCATAGTTTCTTCATCGCCAAGAGCCTTCTCTTCAAGTTGTTTTTCAAGAAGTCTTCTTTGCACGATTGGGTCGACAAGTTCTGAATAAGCCTTTACAAGTTCTGCCCCACCTGCTACAACTTGGAATACATCAATAATTCTGCTGTCTTTATCATTTCTTCTTGCAAGAGGGATAAGTTCTGCTGGATAGTTGTATATGATTGTCGGGTTTACAATCCCCGCTCTTATCTTTCTCTTATAAATATAGTCAATAAGCGTTCTCACAGTTCTGCACTCTTCAAGTTCTCCATAGCCATAAAGTCCGCTTTCGACAACCTTTTTCTTAAACTCGTCAACATCGGTTTCTGCCAAGAAATCAAAGCCGAGAAGTTCTCTCATTGTTTCAACATAGTTTATTCTTGGCCACTCACTATCAAATTCAATTTCCTGTCCTTGATATGTGATTTTTGTTGTGCCAAGGCATTTTTCAAGAAGTTCTTTGATAAGACCGCGGAAGAACTTGATGTTGTCTTCAAAGTTCCAATAAGAAGCGTACCATTCAACTTGTGTAAACTCCTGCAAGTGTGAAGGGTCCATACCTTCATTTCTAAAATCTTTGCCAAGTTCAAACACTCTGTCAAAGCCGGCACAAATGCACTGTTTAAGCCATGTTTCTGTTGCGATACGCAGGTTGCATTCTATATCAAGGGCATTATGATGTGTATAAAAAGGTTTTGCACTTGCACCCGAAACGCTTGTTTGAAGAATTGGAGTTTCAACCTCAATAAAGCCGTTATCTTCCAAATATCTTCTAAGGAAAGATACAATCTTACTTCTTGTCAAAAAGACCTTTCTTGAATTTTCATTTGAAATAAGGTCAAGATAGCGTTGTCTATAAATTGTTTCGGTATCGCTAAGACCATGGAATTTTTCAGGAAGAGGTCTAAGCGTTTTTGAAAGAAGTGTGATTTTTTCTGCCTTCACTGTCACTTCGCCAGTTTGAGTGATATACACTTCACCCTCAACTCCTACAAAGTCGGCAATATCAATCATCTTCTTGTAAAAATCATACGCCTCTTCGTCAAGTTCATTTCTGCCAACAGACACCTGTATTTTTGCGTTTATATCACGAATTTGGATAAAGCCAAATTTGCCCATAACCCTTTTAAAAATAATTCTGCCTGCAACCTTCACCCTTTCGCCCACCTTTTCTCTTGCTTCGGCGATAGTGCAAGTTCTATCAAACTTATCTTTAAAAGGAATTTCCCCCATTTCAATCAAATCGTCAATTTTCTTTCTTCTAATATCCACTTCGTTTGAAAGTGCTTGTCTATTCTCTGTCATTTGTTTTCTCCTTTAATGAATAAAGTACCACAAATTCCCGTTTATGTCAATTATTTACCGCAGTTTTGTATCTATTTTTGTAATATCGGTAGTTCTTTTCCACTTTGCTTATATAATTTCTGGTTTCTTCAAAGGGGATTTTTGAAAGTGTAACACCATCGGAAGAATACTCCTCTTGCGATAACCAGTTTTTTACATTTCCCTGTCCTGCGTTGTAAGCACATAAAGCGGTTTTTGTATCCCCAAAAAGTGTCAGCAAATATGAGATATAGTAACTGGCGATTTTAATATTATACTCCCCCTTTAATAGCAATTCTTTGTTGTATTCCTCTCCCATTTTTGAAGCCACCCATTCTGCCGTGCTTGGCATAAGTTGCATAATGCCAACAGCCCCCTTATTGGATACCGCCTCCTCACTAAAACCGCTTTCTACATTGGCGACTGAGGCTAGTACAGCGGGCTGAACGCCGTAACTTTCACCATAAAATATGATTTCCTCTTTAAATTTCATGGGGTAAAAATAGGCGTAAAAAGCACCTATACTATATGAAAGCAAAATTGCCATGACAGACAAGATAATGATAGAATACCATGTTTTCATAAAAATATTTTATTTCATTTTTAAAGAAAAATACCCTCTAAGACACCCTTTCTACATTTAAAAAGTTTTGGTTTTGGGAAAGCCTGAAAAAGCCCACAAAAGCACGAAAAGGTCTTGAGGCAAGTGCCTGCTTTATGCGAGGTAAAGCACGCTCGTCAAAGCGAACACAAATCCCACACGCCTGCCCCGCCTCTTTGGGCGTGTTTATCACTCCAGCCCTTATCCCCATTGCACTCAGCATATTTGCAAGATACAATGTTTCATTTCTTGACCTAAAAACAGCAATGCAATATACCATAATATCCTCCTGCATCTGCACAAATTTCCCTCTTTTACACTATATTGATTGTATAAAGGAAAGTTTACCAATGATTTATTTTGATAACAGTGCATCAACATACACAAAGCCCAAAGAGGTGATAAAGGCAGTGGGCGACGCCCTCCTTCATTACACTGCAAATCCCGGACGAGGTGGACACAAAGCAAGCATAAAAACCGCTCTAAAAGTGGAAGAAGTGAGGGAAAAACTTGCTAGGCATTTTAACGCCCCCTCTTCACAAAATGTAATTTTCTCCCACAACTGCACACAGGCACTTAATCTTGCAATTCTCGGCACAGCAAAACAAAACGGACACGCAATCTGCACAGAAAACGAGCACAACTCCGTTTTACGCCCGCTTGAACATCTAAAATCACAGGGAGTGATTGACTATTCAATTGCCTTTCAAAAAGACAGGCGTTTTTTGTGCATTGAGGACATAAAACCCCTTGTCCGCCCAAACACATACATTATCATTTGCAATCACATTTCCAATGTCAACGGAGCGAGGGCGAAAATTGATGAAATTGGCAAATTTTGCAAGGAGCGTGGCATCATTTTTCTCGTCGATTGTGCCCAAAGTGGAGGGCACTCAAAAATTGATATGGCAAAAAGCAACATTGACCTTTTAACAGTGGCAGGGCATAAAGGTTTTTATGCCCCACAAAGCGTCGGTGCTCTTGTCACAAATGGAGAGCATATGCCAGAGCCTATTGTTTTTGGCGGGACTGGCACAAATTCTCTTGAATTATACCAACCCGACATCTACCCCGAGCGTCTTGAAAGCGGAACAATCTCAACCCCTCTAATATTTGGCTTGGGGGCAGGAATTGACTTTGTAGAAGAAAATTTCGCCGATATAAACAACAAAATTGACGACCTATCAACATATCTCAACTATGAACTTACCAACATGGGGCGAGGAGTCAAAGTTTATACAGAACCTGAAAACTGCACAGGAGTTGTCGCCTTCAACATTGGCGATATTTTTTCAAATGAAATCGCAAATATCTTGAATGAAAAATATGATATTTGCGTGCGAGGAGGTTTTCATTGTGCTCCAATTAAGCACAAAGCTCTTGGCACTATTGAGCAAGGTGCAGTGAGAATTTCAATTTCATATTTCAACACCTTCACAGAAATTGAAAGACTGATTTCTTCTATTAGGCACATTGCAAAGTCTTATGAAAGGAATAAAAAATGACTATTATGCAATTGTTATAAAAACATCACATAATAGCCATTGTTAAAGGCTAGTCAATATTATTTTTGCTCTTCTTTTTCTGCTTTTGGAACAATGCGTTTAAGGTCAATTCTTCCCTTCTCGTCAATTTTGATAACTTCAATTTCAACAGTATCACCAATCTTGACAACATCTTCAACTTTCTCAACTCTCTTATTTGAAAGTTTTGAAATATGAATCATACCCTCTTTGTTTCCGCCAAATTCAACGAAGGCACCAAAGTTCATAATTCTTACAACTTTGCCGTCGTAAACATCGCCAACCTCAACATCTTCAACAATGCCAAGAATAATCTTCTTTGCCTTTTCTGCCATTTCTGTATCTTGTGAAGCAATGAATACAAGCCCATTGTCGTCAATATCAATTTTAACGCCTGTTTCATCAATAATCTTATTTATCATTTTTCCGCCAGAGCCGATCACATCTTTAATCTTATCTGGATTGATTGAGAATGAAATAATCTTTGGAGCATATTTTGAAAGTTCCTTGCGAGGCTGGGCAATTTCTTCAAGAAGTTTATTCATAATAAACATTCTGCCCTCTCTTGCCTGTTTAAGAGCGGTTGTAAGAATTTCTTTATCAATACCCTTTATCTTGATGTCCATTTGAATTGCTGTTACACCAACCTCTGTTCCTGTAACTTTGAAGTCCATATCTCCAAGGAAATCTTCAAGTCCTTGAATATCTGAAAGAACGGCAACTTTCTTTGAGTTTTCGTCCTTGATAAGCCCCATGGCAATTCCGGCAACTGGGCGTTTGATTGGCACGCCACCGTCCATAAGGGCAAGTGTTGAGCCACAAACTGATGCCATTGATGATGAGCCGTTTGAAGAAAGAATTTCAGATACAAGTCTGAGTGCGTATGGGAATTCCTCTTCGCTTGGAATTACAGGTTCAAGTGCTCTTTCAGCAAGTGCACCATGACCGATTTCTCTTCTGCCCGGACTCTTTATTCCTCTTGCTTCGCCTGTTGCATATGCTGGCATATTATAGTGGTGAACATATCTATTTACCTCTTCGTCGTCAATGCCTTCAAGTTTTTGCATATCAGAAACTGTGCCAAGAGTAAGAGTTGTGAGTGCTTGGGTTTGTCCTCTTGTGAAAATTGCACTTCCATGAGTTCTTGGAAGGACGCCTGTTTCGCACCAAATTGGGCGAATTTGCGTAAGGGTTCTGCCGTCTGGGCGTACGCCTTTATCGAGAATTTTTGCTCTCACCTTTTCCTTGGTCATTTTATAAAGCACTTGACCGATTGCCTTTTCACTTTCTGGAAAAATTTCTGCAAAATGTGCTTTTACATCAGCATCTACTTCGTCTTGGCGAGCCTGTCTTTCTGCTCTATCAAATGTATCAAGAGCGTGGTCAAGCATATCGTTTGCGTAAGCACGAACCGCCTCATTGATTTCTTCTGGAACAATATCATAAATAAGGTTTTGTGCAACAGGTTTGCCAATTTCTTCCTTCACCTGTTTTTGGAAGGCAACAATTTTCTTGATTTCTTCATGAGCAAACATGATTGCGTCAAGCATTGTTTCTTCTGGAACTTCTTTTGCTCCCGCTTCAACCATAAGCACTGCCTCGTCTGTACCTGATACGGTCAGATGCATAAGTGATTTTTCACGCTCTTCGCTGTTTGGGTTGATGATAAATTTGTCGTCAACAAGCCCTACTTGAACTGAGCCAGTTGGCCCCATGAATGGGATATCTGAAATTGTAAGTGCAAAACTTGAACCAAGCATTGCAAGTGGTTCTGGTGCAACATCTGGGTCAACAGAAAGTGCTGTCGCAACTACGCAAACATCATGATAAAAGCCCTTTGGGAACAATGGTCTAAGTGGTCTATCAATAAGTCTTGATGTAAGGATAGCCTTGTCCGAAGGTCTGCCCTCTCTCTTTTTAAATCCGCCCGGAATTTTGCCCACTGAATACATCTTCTCTTCAAAGTCAACTGCAAGTGGGAAAAAGTCAATACCCGGTCTTGGTTCTTTTGACATTGTCACATTGACCATAACAACGGTTTCTCCGCACTTTACAAGGCATGAGCCGTTTGCTTGTTCGCAAAGTCTGCCAGTTTCAAAAGTAACCTGCTTCCCGCCAATTTCAATTTTATAAATTTTAGCGTCCTCTTTCATTTCTATCTCCTTAATTTTCTATTCGCCGATTTTTTGCTATAAAAAGGGGGCAACAAAAAACTGCTCCCCCTCATTATCTTTATTTTACTTCTCTTATGCCAAGTTCTTTGATAAGGTTTCTGTATGCTTCAATATCTTGCTCTTTAAGATAAAGAAGGAAGCCCTTTCTCTTACCAACCATTTGAAGAAGTCCACGACGAGAATGATTGTCTTTGTGGTTTTTCTTCAAGTGTTCATTCAAGTGATTGATTCTTGCAGTCAAGAGTGCAACCTGAACTTGAACAGAACCTGTGTCATTTTCAGAAAGTTTATACTTCTCGATAATCTCTTTCTTTTCCATAATTTCCTCCATTTTTGTTTTTATCCAGTCACGAAGTGCAAAGTCGAAGGTTTCTATTGCCTGCGTGAAAGGTTTTTTATCGACAAAATGAAGTATATCACATTCTCCGCTCTTTGTCTACTATTTTTGCCAAATTATTTAAAAAATTCCCTTTTCTTTTCAAGCATTTCATCAAATCTTGCAATATAATCCTCCACAAACTTAACATTTGGCAGGCGGGTCAATTTTCTTTCAAGGTTATACACTCTCTTGCTGATTGCTCCAGCACCTATACCTATGATTGTATTTGTTTCTTCCATGCTTTCTATATTGAACATACAAGCATGGTTATCCCTAAAATATCCGACATTTTCAAGACCTTTAAGTTGGTTTTTCTGTCTATATATATAATAAGGTTTATAGTCATTTTTAAAAAGTGTGCTATGGGCATAATCAAGCATTTTCTCTACATCTTTATCTTCCACCCGTCCCCCCTCTGTACTGAGCGTCGAACCGTTTTTGATTGATAGTGTATGTATGGTGATGTTGTGGGGTTGAAGTTCCAAAAGTGTATTAACAGTCCTTTTAAATATGCCAAGTTTCTCGCCCGGTAGTCCTGCGATTATATCCATATTCACCACAAAATCTCTTTCAAGAGCAAGCGTATATGCCTCAAACACCTGCATATTTTTTTGTTTTCTGCCAATTCGTTTAAGGGTTGCTTCGCAAAAAGTTTGTGGATTGATTGAAATTCTTGTGACACCCTGTTTTTTAAGCACATCAAGTTTTTCTGCCGTGATTGTGTCAGGTCTGCCACATTCAACTGTAAATTCGTTTACAGGAAAATTGAGTGCACCCAGTAATCTATCTAGTTGTTTTGCTGTTAGCACAGAAGGCGTACCGCCACCGATATATATATTGCGAACAATATATGACTTTTTCTTGATTATCTCTTTAACGCAATCAATTTCCTTTAAAAGGCAGTCAATATATGTTTCCACCTTATCGCAAACTTTTGCAAGTTCGCTTGAAATAAATGAGCAGTAAACGCATCTGGTTGGGCAAATTGGAATGTTGATATATAGGTCAATGAGGTTATCATTGCGGATAATCCCCTTTTGGTTTTTGATTATCTGCCCCACAAGTCTTGCCCTATCCACAGACACAAAATAGTCACGATTTAAAATTTCGGGAACAAGATAACTTTCCCTTATCTCTCCATACTCCACAAGGTCACGAGCGAATTTGGTTGGTCGAACGCCAGTCAGCGAACCCCAAGGCAGTGATTGCCCCAACTCCTTGCTTAATATTTGATAAAGCCAGTTTTGCACCCTTCTTTTTCTTATTGATTTTTGGCGAAGTGGTGAAAGAGAGAGGTCAAGAGAATAGTCATATTCATATTCCTTTGTATAGTTTTCTTTTGCAAACACAAATTTTGTGTGAATTTCTCCCCCGTTTTCCTCTTCTTTGTGTTCAATGGCAAGGTTGTCTTCTTTATCCTCGCCCACGCCAAAAAGTTTCGCTAGGTCTTGAAATTCAACTAAATACTCCTCTCTATTTGTTGAGATTTTCATCTTTCGCTCCTATACACATTGATTACATTTTTGATATTTCTTATCGCATTTATGGCACTATCAAGTTCTCCCTTGTTTTTGACATCAATAATAAGGGTGCATACATAGTTATCGCCAGCGTCTTTTGCGTCAAAGCCTTTTAGGTTGAATTTTAAGCCTGTAAGCAGGCTTGTGAGTTTTGCTATATTGATATTATTCTTATCTGCAACAACTTTTATGCCAGCAGTGAATGTTGTATTTGGTTTTTCCTGCCATTGAGCGTCAATCAACCTTTCCTGTTCAAGATAGGCAAGGTTTGGGCAATTTTTTCTATGAATTGCAACTCCCTTCCCTCTTGAAATATAGCCCACAATATCGTCACCTTCAATTGGTGAGCAACAACCAGCAAAACGCACCATCATTCCGCTATCTCCGTCAATCAAAACGCCCTCTTTATTGCGTTTTAAGTGAACTACATTTTCCACCTTTGGAAGGGGCTTGTTTTCATTATTATAAAGATTGATGCATCTGCCAAGCACCTGTGACGATGTCATCGAACCAGAACCGATTGAGGCATAAAGTTCTTCAATCGTTTCCATATTATACTTCTTCAAAATATCGGCAAGATATTTTTCCTGCAAAAGTTGAGAAGATGTATAACCCTTATCTTGCATTGCTTCATTAAGCATACTTTTGCCAAGGCGGATATTTTCCTCTTTAAGTTCATTCTTGAAAAAGGCTTTGATTTTGCTTCTTGCACTGCTGGTCTTAACAAATTTAAGCCAGTCACGAGATGGCCCTTTTGAGTGTGAATTCGTGATAATCTCCACAATATCGCCGTTGCGGAGTTCTGTGGTGAATGGTTTTAGTTTTCCATTGATTTTTGCACCAACGCATTGATTGCCAATTTGGCTATGGATTGCGTATGCGAAGTCAATGACTGTTGAACCTTCTGGAAATTCAATCACCCTGCCTTTTGGAGTTTGAACAACCAAAAGTCCTGCATAAAGGTCGCTTTTTAGCGTTTCAATAAAGTCCTCATTTGACATATTTTTAGCGTTTTCTATGGTCTGTCTAAACCATGTCATTCTTATATCAAAATCATCTTGTTTTGACTTTTTTTCTTTATACAACCAGTGGGAATATACGCCATATTCTGACTCCTTATGCATCGCAAAAGTCCTGATTTGTATTTCCATTGGGTGTTGATTATCTACAATGACGGTTGTGTGAAGTGACTGATAGCCATTTGGTTTTGGGTTTGCAATATAGTCTTTCACTCTGCCCTGCATTGGCTTATAAATGCCATGTATTCTTCCCAAAATTTCATAGCACTCTTCTACGCTTCCAACAATCACACGCATTGCCAAAATGTCATAAATTTGGTCAAGTGTCAAGTTCTTATTATGCAGTTTATTAAAAATAGAAGAAACATGCTTTATTCGGCTTGAGATTTCCCCCTTAATGCCAAGTTCTTTTAAAATATTTTTAATCTTGTTTTGGGCAATTGCCAGTTGTTCCTCATTCTCCTCTCTTTTCGCCTCTACTGCCTCTTTCAGGCGATAGTATTCTTCTGGGTATTCTATGCGAATAACATTGTCATAAAGTTGTTGTTTAAGGCGGTCAAGTCCCAATCTCTCAGCAAGAGGAACATGGATTTCTTGCACTTGTTTGACAAAATAAGCCTCATTTTCGGCGATTGGGCTTTTTAGAATTGAAATGTCATAATACACACCAAAAAGTTTGATGATTACAACACGAAGGTCATTGCTCATAACGATAAACATTCGGCGGATATCTTCAACCTCTTCGCTTTGCGTGAGTTGGTTGATGTCTTTGATTGTCTTAAAATCATTGAACATCTCCTTTTCTTCATCGCCAAGTTCCAAGGCAATTTCTTCGGCAGTTTCTGGGCTTGCTTTAAATAACTGATAATTTAAAAAAGCAAGCACTGACGAGGCGTCAAGTTTATTATCTACAATCATTTGCAAAATTGACTTTACTCGTGGCAAATTGATGTCAAAAGCAAGCATTTTATCTATTTGCCCAACCTGCTTTTCTGTGAAAGAAAAGTTGGTAGATAAAATCTCTTTAATTTGCCTTAAATTGTCGTCCATTCTCTATCTCTCCTTTTTGGGTATCCTTGATAAGTTTTAATTTGTTATATATCTTTGATTGCAACAGGTCGCTTTTTGCTCCCTTGTTCACTTTGATTGTCACGCTTCCCTCATTTATCACCGAAATAAGTCCCAATTCGTTAAACACAAGCATCGCCGAATAGAAGGAGAAGAAGGAAATGTTATGCAAATCGCATTTGTCATAAAGGTCAAACACATTATATAGTGACTTACCAGACCTCGCCGACAGTGCCTTAAACACCCTCCCAAAGCACTCTCTTGAAATATCAAGTCCAGAAAACTTGCGGGCGTCGCCTCCCTCTTTATCAATTGGCACATAAATTTCTGCGTCAGTCACACTATTGAGGGCAGAGATAAACTTTTCGTCAATCACTGGCGAAAGGAAAATAATCTTTGAAAAATTCTTTGCCCAAGATGTCCCGTTTGGTGAAAGCAAAATGCTGTTATAACCAATCTCTCGGTTTTCATAAAACCCAAAGTGATATATGCCTTGTGTGCTGTATTGTTTACAAAAATCTACATATTCAAAGCATGAATATGTCACAAAGCAGGTGCCAAAAACCGAATTTGAAGTGTGGGTTACAAAATTTATAAGTTCGCTCTTTGGATACATGGTATATTTTGCATTCCCATTTCCTGCGACGACAAGTTGGTTGATTTCAATTGCGTTCAATTTCTTGTATGCGTCCTCAACTATGAAACTACCCCCATCAAACGCCTCAACTGTGCCGTTTGTGGAGTATGGCTCCAATTCAAATATAAATGACTTTTGTCTTGAAAAGTTGATTTTGATGATATTGTTTGAAAAGTTGAAATACATAAGATTGAGTTTTCCAATCTTTATGTTTGCGTGTTGAGGAAGGCGTTTGAGTGGCACGATTTCCACATCATTTGCTGTGATTTTAAAGCGTGGGCGTGGATTTTCGCAACCAAAAGGTTCTAAAAGTGAAAGTTCCTTAACAAACTCTGGCGTCACCTCTTCTTCTGTGATTTCTTGGTCATAATATTCAATTGGAATAAACACATCTTCGCTTATTTTGTTTAGTGCGAAAGAATTTATCTTCTGGCAAAAAAGTTGGTAATTCTCCTTTTTAAGGGAAAGACCTGCTGCCATTGAGTGTCCCCCAAATGTCACCAAAATATCTTTGAGTGATGAAAGTAGTTCATGAATATTTATATCTGTTATGCTTCTTCCTGAGCCAGACAGCATATCACCCTCTTGAACAAACAAAAAGACTGGCTTATGATATTTTTCCACAAGTCGAGAGCAAACTATACCAAGCACCCCCTTATCCCACGCCTTTGAAGCAAGGGTGATGACTCTTTGATTTTTTATATCCATTTTGGCAAGAGCATTTTCGCAATCATCAAAAATCTTATTGCAAATTTCCTGTCGTTTGACATTATGTTTTTTGACTTTATCTAAGTCTTTTTTAAGTTTTGAAGGGTCTGTTTCAAAATATATTTTCAGCGAGTCGGTGGCGTCGCCCATGCGTCCTGACGCATTGAGTTTTGGCCCTATTTTGAATGATATGCTGGTCGAGTTTGGTTCATGCAGGCTTATGCCATATTCCTTGAACATCATTTTCAGCCCAACTGGAAGATATCTCTCGCACAATTTCAGCCCTCGTGTGACAATCGTCCTATTTTCGCCAACTAGTGGCACAATATCTACTATTGTGGCTATTGCACAAATTGGCAAAAATTGTTCTGCCACTTCCCTGCCAAGCAGTGCCTCGGCAAATTTGTATGCAACACCCGTCCCGCAAAGTTCCCTAAATGGATATTCTTGGTCTGGGAGTTTTGCGTTTACTACAATGGTGTCTGGGATTATCTCTGGGATTTCATGGTGGTCGGTCACCGCAACCTCAATGCCCAGCGTTTTTGCGTATTCTACCTCATTTGCACAGGAAATCCCGCAATCGACGGTGATTATAAGGGTTGGAGAAAACTGCTGTGCCAGTTTATCAATCACAGCATTTGTAAGCCCATAGCCATCAATAAATCTATTTGGAAGATAAAAATCTGCCTTTACGCCAAACTGTGCCAAAGCCTTTATCATAATCGCCGTGGCACTTACACCGTCTACATCATAATCGCCAAAGATGAGGACTTTATCGCCCAGTTCCTTCGCAAGTTTTACCCTCTGCACAAGTCTATCCATATCTTTCAAAAGATGTGGGTCATGCATAATTGTTGGATTTAAAAATTCTTCAAATTCTTCTTCACTGCTCACGCCTCGGGATAGCACAAGTTCCGCTGTTCGAGGCGACAAGTCAAACTTATCTGCAAAATACTGAACTTTATCGGCATCTTTGTTAAAAAATTTCTTAAAAATCATTTTATGCCTTTCTTTGATTTAATTATAAAATAAAGCCCGCCCTCTTGGCAAGCGAAAATACCAACTATTTGCAAAAACATTTATCTAAAAAGAAAAACCCGCCATCTGGGGCGAGTTCTCTACGCTTTTGGTTTATAAATTATTCTTCGGCAGTGCTCGCAGACGAGTATTCCTTCGTCGTCGAGTTTCATGAGGCTGACATATGGCATTTCCATATGGCAACCGCCACAAGAGTTTCCTTTAAGTGGCACAATTACCGGAAAAACATTTTCTTTGCGTCTTTTTTGATATGATTCAAGCAGTTTACCATCAATTTCTTTGGCAATCTTTTCAAGTTCTCCCGCTATCCTTGCCTTTTCTCCTTCAACCGCTCTTACATCGGCATCATATGCATTTTTGCTTTCTCCGTATTGCTGTTTTGCATTATTGAAAATTTTGATTGTTTTGTTGAAGTCGGCGAGTGTTGCGTTCATATTTTCGGCAAGGGTGGTAAGGTTCTTTTCCAAAATTGCAAGGTTTTGGGCAAGTTTGTTTTTAAGCATAATAAGGTTGTCCACTTCTGCCTTGCTCATCTTATCAATATCCTTTTGCATAAACTCTTCCATCTTGTCTTCTTGAATTTTAAATTGTTTTTTCACCTTTTCAATTTCTGCAAGAAGTGCCCCCGCCCTCTCTTCAAGTTTGATTGAACGGCTTTGAGCGTTTTTCATATTTTCATGCATTTGCCCCGCAGACAATCTGTTTTTATTTTCTTTAAGTCCTCTCTCAATCTTAAACAATTGGCTGTCAAGTTTTTGATATTCAAGCAATTTTTCTACTTTCATAAAATCTCCTTAATCTTTCTTTTCTTGTGGTTTTTTAACTGATAAAATCAACAAGTTTTTTGCTTCTGTTTGGGTGTTTAAGTTTTCTAAGTGCCTTTGCCTCAATTTGACGGATACGCTCTCTTGTTACGCTAAACTCTCTACCCACCTCTTCCAATGTCTTACTTTTTCCATCAATAAGCCCATATCTTTCACGAATAACCTGTTGTTCTCGAGGTGTAAGTGTGTCAATAACTGCAAGAAGTTGTTCATGCAACAATTTTTGTGATGCAACCTCCATTGGACTTTTTGCTGATTCGTCCTCAATGAAGTCACTCATCTTGCTATCCTCTTCCTCACCTATTGGGGTTTCAAGAGAAATTGGGTCAAGTGCACTTTTCTTGATTTCAATCACCTTCGCTTCGCTTATACCCATAGCCTCGGCAATCTCTTCAAGGCTTGGCTCTCGAGAAAGTTGTTGGGTAAGTTGGCGAACAGTCCGTGAATAACGATTGATTGTTTCAACCATATGCACTGGGAGGCGGATTGTCCTAGACTGGTCGGCAATCGCCCTTGTTATCGCCTGTTTTATCCACCATGTGGCGTAAGTTGAAAATCTAAATCCCTTTGTATGGTCAAATTTTTCAACCGCCCTCAAAAGACCCATGTTGCCCTCTTGAATGAGGTCGAGGAATGAAAGGGAATTTGTGTTTGCCCAGCGTTTTGCAATTGAAACAACAAGTCTGAGGTTGGCCTGGCAAAGTCTTGCCTTTGCCTCCATATCACCCTCCAAGATTTTCTTGGCAAGTTCAATTTCCTCGTCTGCTGAAAGAAGTGGGACTTTGCCTATATCTTTCAGATACATTTTGACCGGGTCATCAATGGCGACAAATCCGGGAATATCAATTTCCTCGTCACCATCTTGTCCATCATCGGCAGACTTGATTATCTTTATGCCCTGACTTTCCATCTTTTTCACAAATTTTTGAATTTCTTGTGCCGAAAGGTCATATTTCAGCAGTCTATAATAGACATCGTCCTCATTCATTGAGCCCTTTTTTGCCCCAATGTCGAAGATTTTTTTCATCTCCATCTCTGACTTGCTATCTAACATAAAATTCCTCCAAACTTTTTTCACGCAGTGCCTTATTTACCGCATTTAATTTTTTCATAATTTCAAGTCGTTCACTCTGCTCACGACATTCAGTAAACTGTTTTGTCAATTCTTCCTGTTGTTTTAAAATTTCTTGGCTTGCAATCTGCCTTACACACTCATCAAAGTATGTTTGAGCATTGTTTTGATAAGAATCAAAATCAACCGCAAGGCAATCTTTAAGCATGGGCATATTCTCAACATCAAAATAATCATAATATGACGAAATTGGTATGCCCAAAAGTGCCTTTTCAATCACCTCTGCATAGCGAGGCAACAATTTTTTATAATCAATTTCCTTTCTCACAAAAGGTTTTTTAAATATCAATGCACTAAGCACAAACTTTACAGCACGATTGTTTCCATTTTCACGAGAAATTAAAACACCTTGCTCTTCTTTTTCGGCATTTTTCGGAGTATCAATCCTTTTCTTTGTTCGTGAAATATCCCGCCTTAAAATATCAATTGGCACTTTGGTCAAATCTCTTACCTTTTCAAGATAAGGCTCTTCCATGCTTGCCGAATCAAGTTTCGCTATGATTTGAAGTGCTGTTTGAACAAACTTCCCCTTTTCGTCAGCCCTCGACAGGTCAAAATCCTTCAAACTGTTTTCAATCAAATAGTCGGTTGGAGGAAGTGCGTTTTCAATGATTTTTTCAAGTGCTTCCTTGCCCCGTTCTCTCAGTATTTCATCAGGGTCATGCCCTTCTGGCATTTGAGCAACTCGAATATTGAACCCCTCTTCCTTTAAAATTTCAATGCTTTTGATTGTCGCTTTTATCCCCGCCGTATCGCCGTCAAAGCATATCACCACATTGCTTGAAAGTTTTTTAAGTTCTTTTGCGTTTTCCTTGGTCAGTGCCGTACCCATGCAGGCAACTGTTGACTTAAATCCTGCACGATGCATTGCAATCACATCAATTTGCCCCTCAACAATTATGACCTTGTCCAAACTTCCCTTTTGTTTTAATGCCTTGACAAGGTTTATCCCAAATACAACCCTTCCCTTTTGAAATACAAGGGTTTCTGCCGTGTTTTTATACTTTGCGTATTCTGTTTTTTCAAGAGCCCTCGCACTGAAACCAACACATTCATTCATAGCATTGAAGATTGGAAATGTCAGTCTCTCCGCCATAACATCATAGTAAGTTGTTTTGCCGTTTTCCTTTTCCTTCGCTTGAACGACGCCCGCCTCAAGCATTTCTTTATATGTAAAGCCATGTCGGCGTAAGTGGTCTATAAGCTCTGTCCAGTCAAGAGAGTAGCCCAGTTTAAAGTCTTCAAGTTCTCGCCTAGTAAACCCCCTCTTTTTGATATAATCTTGGGCAGGTTTTGCCTCTTTGGTATACAAATTCTCTTGATAGTGTTTGTAAGTTTCGTCAAGAAGTTTGAGCACCCGTTCTTTTAGTTGTTTTTTCTCTGTGCTTTCTTTATCTCCATGAAATTCCGGCACTTCCATTCCCGCATTTTTCGCAAGTATTGCCACCGCCTCCTGAAAGTCACAACTTTCATATTTCTGCACATAGGAAATCACATCGCCAGACTCTTTACAGCCAAAGCAATAAAAATATCCTTCGTCCTCACTAACGGTAAAGGACGGAGTTTTTTCATGATGAAATGGGCAACACGCCCAAAATTTACTGCCCTTGCGTTCCAATCGAACATTTTTGCCAATAATAGACACTATGTTGTTCTTTTGTTTAAGTTCGCTCAGCCAGTCATTAGGATAGCCTTTATTTTGCAAATCAAATCTCCAAAAATTTACTCTTTAAACTTATTATACAACAAAAAAGTGCAATTTCCTCTTTTTATTTTAAAATTTTTTGAAAATTATATTTTTATATCAAACCAGCCCAAGGTTATAGCAAAAATTGCGGTAAATTTTCTAAATAACTGAGCCCCTCTATACTCACATCAGCCGAATATGCCCTCTCTCTTTACCGCCGTTTATATCAACTCTCCTTGTAAATATACGCTTGGAATATCACCAATTATTATGCTTTCACATAGCATAACTTCGATATTGGTTACAAAATTTTGGGTATTCGCCGGCAAAACCATGCCAACGCTTGCTGAAATATCAAAATAAAGTCTATGAATTGTTTGATTTATCCCAGCACTTTCAAAACTGGAATTAAACTGGGTGTTTATAGTGCCAACAGGCACAAGTTGAACGGAAATATTGGGCCCTAAACCATACAAAAAAGGTATGCCAGTGAATGTGCCAAGTGCAATTTCAACACCTTCATTGCTTATGCCATCAAAATGGTGTTGCACCTCTTTTGTTATCTCTCTTACAAGCAAATTTACCTCAATGCTATCAACTTCAATGAGTTCAATTTTGTTGTTGCCAGAATATGAAATATCCACAAGTTGTTCGTAAGTCACTCCCTGAGTTACAAGCACATCGCCCACTGCTTGGCTTATAATGCGGGTGGAAAGGGAACGAATTTTCTCCTGACTTAGGCTTACCACAATTGGACAAACCACCTTGAAATAGTAAACACAAATAAGGGTAAATACCAGCCCAACACAAAAAAGAGCCGTCCAAAACTTGCGTTTGAAGAGCCTCTTTTTCTTGTTTTTATAATAAACCACTTGCATACATTTGTTATATGCATATATCTTTCTAAATTTGCCTTATTTAAAAGATTAAGCTTTCAATAATTTGCATAATACAAGATTTTGTATGTATTATGTCAGACATAATACAAAATAGCCTTTTTACTTTTTTGTTTTTGACCTAAAAATCAATGCAAAAATAAAGGCAAACAGCACGGCAGCGGCGATACCTCCCGCCGTCGCTTCAAGCCCGCCAGTAAAAGCACCTAAAAGCCCCTTTGCTTTGACAGCACCAATCGCTCCTTTTGCAAGCGAAGCACCAAAGCCAATTATGGGCACATTTATCCCCGCCCTAGCAAACTGAGAAATCGGGTCAAAAATGCCAAAAGCCTGCAACGCAACGCCTATCAACACAAAAGTCACCAAAATTCTCGCAGAGGTTATATTTGTATAGATAATAAGCACCTGTCCCAACATGCAAATAAAACCGCCTATCAAAAACACCCATAAATAATACATATACTCTCCTATTAAATTATTTTTAAACAAAATTCACACAAGCAGTTGCCCGCTCAATGCCTGCTTGACAAATTAAGAAAGTTTATACAAAGAGTTTCAATCTCAAGCGTCAACCCCTCCTACCTGTTCCAGAAAAAGTTTTATTGCCAAAAACGACGGGCTATTGTTTGCTCTTCTCTCCGGAATTTGACGCCTTCTTTCTATTTTGCGTTGAAGATTTTTCTTCTCGCACTGTCCCGCCCTCATCTCTCTCAGCCTTATCCGTTGAAGTTGTGGTTGTGGTGGTGATTTTTTCTGTTTTCATATCTTTATTTCCAAAATTTTTCGTACCCGATTTTGTTGGAATTGACGCAATCACTTTTTGATGTTTCACTTCGGCGTCGCTTTCAATCACTATTGCATGGCACACCCCCGGAATCGTTTCCCCCTGTTGGGAGGCCGTTGTCGACATCAATGCACCTGTCGGCATAAACAACACCCGTCTTAAATCACCCCTTCGCAGTTTTTCAATTATAAAAGAGTTTAAAACAGTCGCACTACAACCGCACCCGCTTCCGCCAGACAATGTGTTTTGCTTTCTGCCAAAATACATTTGACCGCAATCATTATAGTTAAGCCCAAGTTTTATCCCTTGTTCTTCCATAAGGTCTATCAATATTTCACTGCCAAGTTTTCCTAAGTCGCCAGTGGCGATAAGGTCATAATCATCAGGCGTTGTGCCAGTATCACGAAAGTGAGCAAGCATAGTATCCATAGCAGACGGTGCCATAGCCGCACCCATATCATTGACATCATTCACGCCCCAATCAACAACCTTCCCAAATGTCGCCATTGTTATTCGAGGGCCT
>CAZVYB010000006.1:0-27823 GCA_964631405.1 uncultured Lachnospiraceae bacterium | reverse complement strand
GTGGTAGAGTTATTGAAATTTATGGGCCAGAGTCATCTGGTAAAACGACGGTATCACTCCATATTGTTGCAGAGGCACAAAAACTTGGTGGGACTGCTGCCTTTATTGATGCAGAACACGCACTTGACCCAATTTATGCAGAAAAACTGGGCGTTCAACTCAATGACCTTTTGGTTTCACAGCCAGACAATGGAGAGCAGGCTCTTAATATTTGTGAAACTTTGGTAAAATCAGGTTCAGTTGACATTGTTGTTGTGGATTCTGTTGCTGCACTTACCCCAAAGGCAGAAATTGATGGAGAAATGGGGGATAACCATGTTGGACTTCAAGCCAGAATGATGAGCCAAGCCCTTAGAAAACTTACAGGCGTGATAAACAAATCAAACACAACCGTCATATTTATCAATCAATTGCGAGAGAAGGTTGGGGTTATGTTTGGCTCGCCAGAAACAACAACAGGCGGGAAGGCACTTAAATTTTATTCAAGCATACGCCTTGATGTAAGACGCAAAGATGCTATCAAGGACGGTACAGAAATTATAGGAAACAGAACAGTTGTAAAAGTTGTCAAAAACAAACTTGCCCCACCATTTAGGACGGCAGAATTTGACATTGTTTATGGACAGGGCATCAGCCAAGTTGGTTGCGTTGTAGACCTTGCACTTGCACAGGATATCATCAAAAAATCTGGTTCATGGTTTTCATATAATGATGAGAAAATTGCCCAAGGCAAAGAGAATGTAAAAACATACCTTGAAAAGACACCAGAAGTGTATAACGAAATCTTTGAAAAGGTAAAACAGGCATACAATGCGGGAGGAGCAACACCAACCGCCGAAGACGGAGAAATTGAAGAATAAAAATAAACAAGAAAATCCACTTTAAAAGGTGGATTTTTTTGTAAATAGGGCATAAACATTTGATTTTTTTTTATAAAGATTGTACAATGAAAGAAAAGAGAGGCAGTATGAAACCTAAAAAATTGTCATTGCAGAATGTCCAAAGTTATCACTTTGTTTTTGTTGGCTTTTCAAACTTTAAAGAGGTGTATAAAGATATAGTAGGCAATTTGCCTTATTATAGATTTGAAAAGTCGGGTAAGGAACATGAGAAGGAAATTTTTTATGATGTCCCAGACGGGCTTTTGTCAACCGCAGGACTTGTTTTGTCAAAGTGGTATCATGGCAAAAAGATATATTTCCATGTAAGAAAACTCAACCGCCTTGTTGGTGCAATGAAAAGACCTTCAAAGAAGTTTTTGTTCGGCTCATGTGAAGAACTTGATGAGCCAAAGGACTTTTCTCTTCAAATCGCATCAGCAATTGAAAACTCATTTTCTTCACCATTCAGCGTTGACCTTGACTCAATCGTAAAACAGACAAGACCAATCATACAAGTTGATATTGAGGCAGATAAATACAACATCATTTGCGGTACAGGATATAGGGCAGTTATGCTTTTTGAAAACGCAATCTACAAAGATGTCAAAACAGGAAATAAAGTTTCAAGACTTGGCGTTACATTCCAATTCCCACTTGAAGAGCGGGCAGAAACAGATGAAATTTTGCAGGTTCTTTCACGAAAGGTTTTCGGACTTGCTTACTATGACAATTCAAGATTTGAAATCGCACAGCAACTGCTATATGCAAAAATTGACGAAGACTCACTCAAACTCACAACAGATGAGGAGGGTGAAGAGGAATAAAAAATGCATCTATCAAGATGCTTTTTTTTTGACTAAAAAATATTCTAATTTATAGGCTTGTCACATATGATACCATAGTGAAAGGAAACCTAAAATTTTACAATCGTTTTTGCTATGGCGTTGGTGGATTGGGATATAGTTCAATGTCGCAGACACTCAATGCTTTTATTATGTTTTTTGCCACGGCAGTCATGGGCATCTCTGGTTCACTCGTAGGAATAGCAATTGCAATATCTTCACTTTGGGACGGAATTAGTGACCCTCTTATAGGCTACCTTTCGGATAATACTAAAAACAAATTTTTTGGCAAACGCTTGGGCTTTATGTTTTTTGGGATTTTTGTGATTGCTCTTCTCAATATATGCATTTGGTCAATGCCTGCATCAATGCCAGAGTGGGGCAAATTTTTGTGGCTTCTTTTGGGTATGCTGGCGATTGAAACGGCAAACACCTGCTTCGGCACACCATATTCAGCCCTTGCGATAGATATAGCACCAGAATATAATGAGCAATCAAAACTGCAAGGTTTTAAAACGGTTTTTAATATTATAGGCATGATACTGCCAAATATCATGATGTATTTTTTTATGTCCTCAATTTCAATTGGCATACAGACGAGCCATACACAAATGGGATATATAAAGATAGCCTTTATAAACTCGGCATTGCTGATAGTACTTGGACTTGTCACAATTCTCACAACCCTTCATTATGTAAGAAAGAATAAGATTTATAATCATAACGAGCCAAAAACAAAATTTTCATTTTCTCACCTGTTGGGCGGATATTTTAATGTACTAAAACAAAAGGATTTTCGCTCGGTGATTTTGGGGTATTCATTTGCAACAATCGCTTCTTCGTTTTTGACATCAGTTGGTATGCATCTTTTCACATATTGCTATCATTTTTCAAGCACACAGATTTCAGTTGTTCTTATCGCCTTGTTTGGCGGGGCAATTGCTTCACAACCCTTGTGGGTATACCTTTCAAAACGCATGGATAAGAAGAGGGCACTCAACTTTTCACTTTCAACCATCGTGCTTGGAGTCTTTTTGACAATGGTCACATTTTTGTTCCGTTCTTTTATTCCAACAGAAACAATGTTTTGCATTGCCATTCCCTGCCTTGTGTTTTGTGGTGTAGGGGCGGGGGCTATGTATTCACTTCCATTTTCAATGTACGCTGATGCGGTAACACTTGAAATATTCAAATCAGGACAAAACAATGCGGGTGCTTATACGGGGTATTTTACCTTTTCATATAATCTTGCAAACTCGCTGGCACTACTCATAATCGGTTTTTTGCTGGATATTATCAAGTTTGACTCCTCACAACCCGTACAAGCAATGTCGGTGCAAAACGGATTGGGATTGATTGTCTTTTTGGGCTGTTCAATATTCCTTACACTTGCAATCACATTTTTCTCAAAATTTTCGGTAAAACGGGCAGATGTGCTTAAAGTCCAAATGGTGCTAGATAGAGAAAGAAAAAAAAGTATAAATAAAAATTAAAAATTCGCAAACAATAAGACATGAAAAGATTTATCATTTGCCTTTTTGCATTTGCTCTTTGCCTTTCTTTGACAGGTTGCCAAGATAAAAACCTGCCATATTCTTCTGTCACTCGTGACCAGTATAACACAGGCGGGACACTTTCATTTGAATATGACCAAATATCTCATATCGCCTATTTTGGCGGGGAGGGTGAGGTTGTTCAATATTATGAGCAGGATATCGCCAAAGGCTGGACAGAAGCAGGTTGCCGTGTTGGAGTGATGATTGCAATTCCTCAAAATGTCAAGGATATAGACTCTGGCAATGCGATTGTTGATAGCCAAACATTGACGGCTGACAAATTTATTCAAATAAACGAAGAAATGGGAAATTACGCATTGTTCCAACCACTGGTAAACGAAGATAAAAAAGAAATCATACTAGAAATCACATGGCAAGAGGGATATAATCCTCAAACTTACAAGATAATCATAAAAGAAGGCACTCTTTTTATGCCCACTTCAACCCAAACTCCAACAGCCAAATTTGTAATATAAAATGTTTAGAATATATGATAAAATAAATCCTTCATACGCCCTTGCGTATTTCATATGACAAAGCCATATTTCATGCACGGAGTACAATTCACAAATCCCGAAGGGATTTATTTCATTGAAAAAAGCACTTTCATAAACGAAAGTGCTTTTTTCTGGTAGCCTCTAGGGGAGTCGAACCCCTCACTCCGCCGTGAAAGGGCGATGTCTTAACCGATTGACCAAGAGGCCATAACAAAAGTAGGGAGTAACTTTTGTACTTTGTTATTATAATTTATAATGCATATCACTGTCAAGCATTTTTAAGAAAAAAATCTAATATTTGCTAAAATTTTTAAAAATTTGTTCTTGCAATGGCACAAACATACACACAATTTGCATTATCCATCAGTTTTGCACAGGTGTTGACGGTTGCACAAGTGGTCACAACATCGTCAACAAGCAAAACCCGTTTTCCTTTGATTTCGCTTTTGTCAGTAATTGAAATGCTTCCAACAAGATTTTTCTGCCTTTCTTGAAATCCAAGAGCCTTTTGATTTTGTGTGAGAGTATTTTTGCAAAGTATGTCACAAATTGGCTTGCCTGCAAGTTTTGAAATTTCATCGGCAAGCACTTTTGCAGGGTTATATCTTCGTGCTTTAATTGTCTTTTTGTGAGAAGGGACGGGGACGATAACATCAAACTCAATTTCTTCGACCAACAATCTTTCATAAATAAATCGTGCAAACTCTTTGGCAAGATATTTTGCTCCGTCGCTTTTAAATTTCAAGATACTTTGACGCACAGGTTCTACATAAACAAAAGGACAAAGACATTTTGAAAAATATCTTTTTTGACTTATGCAGTGGTCGCAAATGATATTTCCCTCTTTGATTTTGCAATCACAAATTTGACAACGATTGCCGTCATTCCAAAAATCGTGCTTATAACATTCCTCGCAAATTTGGTCGCCCGAGACCTCGTTGTCACAAAAAATGCACTTCATTCCCTCAGGATAAAGCAGATTTAGGATTTTGTCTTTTATTGCTATCAATTTTTCTTTTACCGACATTATTCGTATAACAACCTCATTTTTTTGTCTGCTTCAAGCAGAAGTTTTTTAAGAAGGGTAAACCTTTGCACTGTATAGTTATTTGAAACCATGCGTTTCAAACTTTGCTGTTGCCCAACAAGGACAACCATTTTTTTTGCACGGGTAACGCCCGTATAAATAAGATTTCTCGTCAAAATCATGTTTGGACCAGAGATTGAAGGAATGACAACAACATCAAATTCAGAGCCTTGACTTTTGTGAATTGTGATTGCGTAGGCTAATGATAGTTGATTAACTTCCGTACGAGGATAAAGACACCTACGCCCATCTTCAAACATCACAACAACTTCGTTTGTTTGGTAGTCAATAAGTTCAATAAATCCTATATCTCCGTTGAAAACCCCTTCGCCTTCCTCTTCAACAAAGCCAACTTTGCGTTTCCAGACAAGCCCATAGTTGTTTGCCGTTTGCATAACCTTGTCGCCTGTACGGAAGATGCTATCGCCGACAATTAAGTCAACCTTGCCAATAGTAGGTGGATTGAGAGCCTCTTGCAAAGAGCGATTGAGGTTGTCAATGCCACAAACTCCCGCTTTTAGTGGGGCAAGCACTTGAATTTGACTGCTTTCAAGCCCTGTAAATTTAGGCAGACGCTTTGTCACCATTTGAACAATAGAATTTTTGATACTCTCAAGTTCTTCATGCTCTTCAAAGAAGAAATCTTTTGAGGAATTGTCAATGTGAGGCATCTTGCCTCCATTGATAAGGTGGGCATTTGTGATAATAAGACTGTTGTCGCTTTGACGATAGATTTTTGTGAGCATAGACACACTTATCAAGCCACTTTTGATGATGTCGTCGAGGACATTTCCTGCACCAACACTAGGAAGTTGGTCTTTGTCACCCACTAAAATCAACTTGCAGTCACGAGGAAGTGCTTTGCAAAGGTGACTCATCACCGCAATATCCACCATGGATACCTCGTCAACAATCACAGCATCAGTTTTGAAAGGGTTGTTTTCGTTGTATACAAAACGACTGGCGGAAGAAAACTCGCCGTTTGCAATTTCAAGAGCCCGATGAATGGTTTTTGCCTCTTCGCCTGTGCTGTCGGCAAGCCGTTTAGAGGCCCTCCCAGTTGGAGCAAGAAGCATAAACCGCTGGTCATTTTGCCTCAAAATTTCAATAATACACTTAATAATTGTGGTTTTGCCCGTTCCGGGACCGCCAGTTATGACGGAAACACCATTGTTGATTGCTGTTGTAATTGCGTTTTTTTGTTCTTCGTGAAAGATGATGTTGTTTTTTTCTTCAAAGTGCTTGATTTGCTCTTCAAGATTTTGCTTTTGTGTGATTTGAGAACAGCCAAGAAGGGCAAGTTTTTGAGCGACGGAATTTTCATAAAAATAGTATTTAGCAGGCACAACAATTTCATATTCTTCAAGCCACATAATCAAGACGGTCTTGTCCAGCGTAAGACTTTCAAGGGCGTTTGCAAAAAGTTCATCATTTGCTTCATGGTCAAGTTCCAAAAGACGACTTGCCTGCGAAAGAAGCATCACTTTTGGCAAAAAAGTATTGCCTGTTTTTTCAACGGCGTTGTTCAGCGTGTGAAGAAGCCCTGCACGGACACGATATTCGCTGTTTTGAGGTATGCCAATACTTTGAGCAATCTTGTCGGCAGTCAAAAAGCCAATGCCCTGCACATCTTCAATCAATCGGTAGGGGTTGTTTTTGACGATATCAATGGTTTTCGCTCCATATATATCATAAATTTTAAGTGACATATTGGTCGTGATGTTGTATTTTTGTAAAAACATGACGGTGTTTTGAAGTTTTTTAAGTTCTTTAAATTTTTCTCCAATTTCCAATGCTTTTTTAAGGGAGATGTTGCGAATTTCTGCCAAAGAGGAAGGGCTCATTTCAATGATGTCAAAAGTTTGCTCCTTAAAATGGTTGACTATGTTTCGAGCGGTGACAGGTCCAATGCCTTTGATAAGCCCAGAAGACAGATATTTTTCAATGCCTGCAAGAGTTGTGGGGAGGACAACCTCGTATGATTCAAAGGCGAATTGATATCCGTATTTTGCATTGTTGACATACTCTCCCTCCAAAGAGAGATTTTCTCCAATGTTTGCATTGATAAGTTTGCCCACACAAACAACGGGCGTGGACTTAAAATCTAAAACAAAAACGGTGTAGCCGTTTGCGTCATTTCTAAAAATAATTTCCTCAACAGTTCCTTCAATTTGCATATTTATATTTTAATATCAAAATAGCCGAAAATCAAGCAAAAACGCTTGCAAAAATAAAAGAATTTATATATACTAATGTTGATAAAAGAGAAAAATATGAAAAGAGCGGAAAAGATAATCGAAATAGAATCATTGCTAGAAAATCTACTAAAAAGAAATAGAGAGGGGTCTTTGCTGAGAATGAAGATACTTTTTTTCAGTTCTCTTTATGAAAACCTTTCAATCGGTATGATAATTGAAAAACTTGGCATCAAGAAAACCAACTTTGCACTTATGACTGCCCAACTTGAAAAAGAGGGTGCACTTATGGTGAAAAAGTCAAGCCTTGACAAACGATGTCGTATGATAGAGCTGACAGACAAGGGGCGGGCAGAACTTGATGCGTTTTTAAAGGATATTGAAAAATCACTAGGTGCATCATCTCCTGAACTTGACTATACACTTGAAAAACTCGACAATTTTTTAAATAAAATCATATAAGAGAACAAGGAGAAATTATGCTTAAAATATACAATTCTTTGACAAGGAAGAAGGAGGAATTTGCTCCTATCAATCCACCATTTGTCAAGATGTACGCCTGCGGGATAACCGTTTCAGGCAATGCTCATATAGGACACCTTTTTCAAGCACTCGTTTATGATATAATAAGAAAGGTGCTTGTCAAAAATGGATATAATGTCACATACGCTAGAAACTATACAGACATAGATGACAAGATAATCGCCACGGCAAACAAGTTGGGGGTTGACTCTGCCGAGTATGCACAACAGATGATAGCCCAGATTGACGAAGAAATGAGATATTTTCAGGTAGATGAGCCGACAATTTGGCTAAAAGCGACTGAAAATATTGATAATATCATAAACTTCACACAAAGACTTATAGAAAAGGGCTATGCTTATCCAACATCAAAGGGAGATGTTTATTATAGCGTCGATAAGTTCAAAAAATATGGTTGCCTTTCAAACAGAAATTTGGAAGACGCCAAAAATGGATACAGAATAGATAACGACGAAGAAAAGCAAAACCCGCTTGATTTTGCTCTTTGGAAGAGTGCAAAACCGGAAGAGCCATTTTGGCTTTCACCATGGGGGAAGGGACGCCCGGGTTGGCATATTGAATGTTCAACAATGAATATGCAGGCATTTGGAGAACAGATTGATATACATGGCGGTGGTCGTGACCTCGTGTTCCCTCACCATGAAAATGAGATTGCCCAAACAGAGGCATTGACGGGCAAACAATTTGCAAAATATTGGATTCATAATGGACTTATCAAGGTTGACGGACAAAAGATGTCAAAAAGCCTTGGAAACTCAATCATTTTGGCGGATTTAAGAAATAAATATCACCCAGAAGTAGTCAAATTTGCCCTTCTTCAAAATAGTTACAGAAGCGACTTGAATTTGACAGATGCCGTATTTGCTCAGGCAGAAAAACACATCTATAACTTCTATAAAGTGCTTAGAAGCGTTGAAGATAATTTTGAAATTGACGCCCAAACAAATGAAGAATATGAAAAACTTGTTGATGAGGCGATGCAAGACGACTTCAACAGCCCAAAGGCATTTTCATATTTGTTTGAGATTTTCAAAACAATGCAAAAGAAGGTTGCAGACGGGGATAAAAGCGTCATACTTGACTATAACGGTGTGAAAAAGGCATATAAAATTTTAGGACTTTTTGTCAATGATACCCAATCGGTGCTTGACTTTGTCGAAGCAAAAGAGGGGGACATTCCACAAGAAGTCAAAGCCCTCGCAGAAAAACGCTGGCAGGCGAAACAAAACAAAAACTGGGTAGAGGCAGACGCTCTTCGTGCCCAACTAGATACCCTTGGCTATGTCATAAAAGACAGCAAAGAGGGATATGATATTTTTAAGAAATAATGGGCTATTATGTAATGAAAACATAACATAATACCTAAAAAAATCGTCACCAGTTTGTGACGATTTTTTTATACATACCATTTGCCGGAAGGACGAGGCTCTTTGCGAATAAAGGAAATCTCTTGACTTTCTTTTAGGTCGGGCGAAAGTGTATAATAATTTGTCACCGTCACCTTTTGCTTGCTTGAAGAAAGGGGAATAACAACGCTTTCTTTTCCGCTTTTGCCTGATAGGCAGGCGACCACCTTTCCGTCACTGACAAACTCATAGGTCATAAAATCTTTGGCATCAAATTCAAGAATGGCGTTGCCGTCCTCAACTCGACTTACAATCATCGCCTTTTCAGGACTTGTGAATTTTTGAGAGATTTCAGTTGGGAGATTGAAGGTGGAGAAAACTTCCGATTGGGTGTATCTTTCAGGGATATATGTGTTTGCAAGCACGATGCGGTGAGAGGAAGAAAGTTCCTCGCTGTCGATTTCTCGCTCAACAATGCTACTAGGTTTTATAAAATGACTGTCATCTTTGATTGAAGAAAAATATTCCTTTACAATTTCGGTAGGTTGGTTTCCTCCCGCATAAAGAATTGGAGTATTATCAAGTTCTCCAAGCCAAACACCGCAAGTTTGGGCTTTTGTGTATGAGATGTTCCAAGCGTCAAGGTTTTCCTTGCTCCCGCTTTTGCCAACAGTGCCTGTTTTTGATGCAATTTCACATTCAAGCGAGGCTAGCCGTTTTGCAGTGCCAGAACTTGCACAAGTTTTCAGCATATCTGTCATAAGATATGCACTATCCTCTCTCAATACTTTGCTTGAATTGTGCTTGTTTATGTAAACAATTTTGTTGTTTTTGTCGGTGATGTATGATACAAACTTTGGCTGGATATATCGCCCTTCATTTGCAAATGTGGAATATGCTCCGCTAAGTTCAAGAAGATTGACACCATAAGTCATGCCACCAAGTGCTAGGGTGTAACTGTCGTCTTGTTCATCAAAACTTATTCCCATATCTTCGGCATAACATTTGGCTTTTTCAATTCCGACATAAGAGAGCACTTTGACGGCGGGGATATTCATAGATTTTGAGAGTGCTTCCCTTGCACTGACATATCCACGATAAACATCTCCGACATTTTTTGGGGAATATTCCCCAATGCTGACCTTTTCGTCCAAAATTTGCGTGCAAGGGTAGATAATGTCTTCGTTTAGAGCAGGTGAATATACTAAAATTGGTTTGATGCAAGAGCCGGGTTGGCGTCTTGCTTCCAAAATTTTATAAATACTGTTGCCGACATATGCAACAACAGCACCTTTTTCGTTGTCGATGACAATTCCCGCACTATCACAGGAAAGATTTTGTTTTGCAAAGGCGTTTTCTAGGGCTTTTTGCTTTTCGCTATTTTGAGAGGTATAAATTTTATAACCATTGATTGCAAGTTGCCGTGCTGGCAACCCCATAATCTTTTCTGCCTCGTCAATTGACGCTTGGCTGAAAGAATTGAGTCGATTGTGTCTTTCTTTGTTCAACATAAGGGCGATTTTTTCTTCTTTCACCTTTAGTCCTTCAATTTCACTGATTTTGCCGTCTTTGACCATTTGATTTATCACCAAATTTCTTCTTGAAAAACTATTTTTGGGGTTTTTGATAGGTGAGTAATTTGCTGGAGATTTCAACATTCCCGCCAAGGTTGCACTTTCGCTTAAAGATAAATCTTTTGCTGATTTTGAGAAGTAATAGTTTGATGCACTTTCAATGCCATAACAGTTGTTTCCAAAGTAGACCACATTCAAATAAACTTCCAAGATTTCATCTTTGCTGTACGCCTTTTCAAGTTTTTTAGCAAGTGCAACCTCTTTGATTTTTCGGTTTAAAGTTTTTTCGCTTGATAGGTGGGTGTTCTTGACGAGTTGTTGAGTGATTGTGCTTGCTCCTTCCTTGAATGAATGCGATTTAATGTTGCTAAGCATTGCCCCTAAGATTCGCTTATAGTTGACGCCGTTATGTTTGTAAAAATCTTTATCTTCAATGGATAAAAATGCATCAATTGTATGTTGATTGAGGGTAGAAAGTTTGGCGTATGCTTTGTTGATTTCGTTTTCTTCTTTGATGGGTTTATTGTCGCTGTCAAACACTTGCAGGGTGATTGAGGGGGAGGAAAGCACCTCTTCGTTCAACTCAATTGCACTTGCACTCAGATAAATTGAGGAAATATAAAGCCCCAGCCCGCCTAGCAAAATGACGGACAGGATAGAGAGAATAATAAAAGACCACTTGATAAACTTTTTCATCAATTGTTATTATGTATAAAATTTCATAAATTATTTGCTATATATCATAAATTTTTATTTGAAAAATTCCCTTTTTTATAGTATAATTAATTTGATATAATAAATTTACGATGGGCAAATGCCCTTATGAGGAAGATATGAAATATTTTATAGTGACTTATGGTTGCCAAATGAATGTGCACGAGTCTGAGAAAATTGCAGGCATACTTGAAAAATTGGGATATGAATGTGGGCAGAGCAGAGAGGACGCCGACATAATTGTTTTCAACACCTGTGCAATTCGTGAGGGAGCAGAGGACAGAGTTCTTGGCAATGTGGGCAACCTTAAAAAAATGAAAAAGAGAAATAAGGATTTGATAATTGCAGTTTGTGGCTGTATGACTCAGAAGGAGCAGACCGCTCAAAAACTTATGCAAACATTTCCATTTATTGATATTGTGATTGGCACTTTCAATTTGCCAAAACTGGGCGACTATATCGAGGCTGTTAAGATGGGGCGTCAACTTGAAATTTGGCAGGAGGGGGATATTGACGAAACCCTTCCATATAAACGCACAAGCGGTGAAAACGCGTGGGTGAATATCATGCAAGGTTGCAACAATTTTTGCACATATTGCATTGTGCCATATGTTCGAGGACGGGAAAAATCAAGAACTCCAGAAAACATTATCAAAGAGATAGAAGATATTGTAAAAGAGGGGAAATACAAAAAAATCACACTGCTTGGTCAAAATGTCAATTCTTATGGAAAAGATTTGAAAGAGCCTATGTCGTTTGCGAAACTTTTGCGTGAAATTTGCAAAATTGATGGTGATTTTACCCTTTCATTTATGACCTCACACCCAAAGGATTTGACCGACGATGTCATTGACGCAGTAGCCGAAGAAGGAAAGATTGAAAAGTCCATTCACCTGCCTGCTCAAAGCGGGAATAATCGCATTTTGGGACTTATGAACAGACGATATACACGAGAAAAATATTTGGAGATTATCAATAAAATCAAAACCAAAATCCCAAATTGCCGAATTACATCAGATTTCATTGTTGGTTTTCCAACGGAAAGCGAAGAAGAATTTTTGGATACCTGCTCACTGGTTGAAGAGGTGGGATATGACAGCATTTTTGCCTTTATGTATTCGCCTCGTGAAGGAACAGTTGCCAGCAAGATGGAAGGGCAGATTGACGAAGAAACGAAAAATCGCAGGGTAAACGCATTGCTTTCGCTTGAAAAAGAGTTGCAAATGAAAAAGGGGGAAATATGTTAGACAAAGTAGACGAAAAGTTGCTTTCTCCGGGTATGCGTCAGTATAAGGACATAAAAGATAAATATCCAGATTGTATACTTTTAAATAGAATGGGCGACTTCTACGAGATGTTTTTTGATGACGCAATTGTTGCGTCACGAGAACTTGACCTTGTTTTGACTTCCAAGAAATGCGGTCTGCCAGAAAAAGCCCCAATGTGCGGAGTTCCATTCCACGCGGTGCAAACATATATCGCAAAACTTGTTGCAAATGGTCATAAAGTTGCTATATGTGAACAATTGACCCTGCCTCAAAAGGGCGTAAAAATGGTTGATCGTGATGTTGTTCGAGTGATAACGCCAGGCACGCTGATTGACGAAGAAATGCTTGAAGGGCAACGAAATAACTATCTTATGTCACTGTATAAGAAGGGAGATAAGATAGGCGTAAGTTATGTAGATATCTCAACGGGCGAATTTGAAGTGGTTTTGCTTGGTGGCATCAAAAAAGATAATGAAATGAGCGACCTTATTGCAAGAGTTATGCCAGCAGAAGTTATAGGCAATGAGGAGGCGAAAACATTTTATGAGGGGCTTGGCATCACAAGACTTCAAGGCGTGGCAAAATTTAATGAATACTATGAGTGGACATTTGATAAAAACAACGCAACCGACATCTTAAAAGGTCAATTTGGTGACAATTTTGAGGCGGTATATGAATTGGGTGGTAAGCCAGAAATTGTGTGCAGTGCGGGTGCACTTTTTGAATACTTAAAGGAAACGCAAAAACGAAACCTTTCAAACATCAATAAGATTGAATTTGTCAAGACATCGCAGTATATGACAATAGACCTTAACACTAGACGCAACCTTGAAATTATGGAGTCTAGCCGAGAACGCAAAAAATATGGTTCAATCCTTTGGGTGCTTGACAAAACAAAAACAAGCATGGGGGCAAGATGCCTGCGTAAAATGCTGGACGAACCACTGCAAAACCCCAAAGAGATAAACGAGCGACTTGATGGCGTAGAAGAACTTGTCAAAAAACTTATTTTGCGTGATAGATTGACGGAGATACTTGGCGATGTGTTTGATATTGAACGCCTTTCAGGGAAAATTGCATATGGAAGTATCCAACCGGGAGAACTGAACACTCTCAAAAGGTCACTTGCCGTTGTGCCACAAATAAAGAAACTGATAGGCGATAGCGATAGTGCTTTTTTAAGAAAGGTTGACAGCGGGCTTGTTGATTTAAGCGATATTGTCAATTTGCTTGATAAGGCAATCAGCGAGGAACTTAGTTACGCAAAGGATACAGGCTTTATAAAACGAGGGTTCAACAAAGAACTTGACGAGTATAAGGACGCCCGCAAAGAGGGCAAGAAATGGCTTGATGAACTTCAAGCAAAAGAAATAGAGGCGACAGGAATTAAAAACCTGAAAGTATCTTATAACAGGGTATTTGGATTTTTTATTGAAGTCAACAAAAGCCAAATTGACAAAGTTCCACTCCGTTATCAAAGAAAACAGACCATTTCAAACAACGAAAGATACATCACTGAGGAATTGAAGGCGATTGAGGATAAAATACTAGGCTCAGAGGAGAAGGCGGTTCAACTTGAAAGTGAAATCTTTGCCGAGATAAAAAGAATTTTGATGGGTTATATCCGCTCAATCCAACAAACGGCATCGGCAATTGCAAACCTTGACGCAATTTTGTCACTTGCCGTGGTGGCGGTAAAGAATGGATATGCAAGACCAACCATCAACGCCTCGATAAAATCAATGAATATTGTTGATGGAAGACACCCAGTTGTTGAACAATTTTTGACGAATGGAAGATTTGTTTCAAACGATACATATCTTGATGACAAAGAAAGTAAAATCATGATAATCACAGGGCCAAACATGGCGGGTAAAAGTACATATATGAGGCAGGTTGCAATCATTGCACTTCTTGCCCATATTGGCAGTTTTGTGCCAGCAAGAGAGGCGACAATTCCAATCATAGACCGCATATTCACCCGTGTTGGTGCGTCAGACGACCTTGCTTTCGGACAAAGCACCTTTATGGTGGAGATGAGCGAGGTTGCGCATATTTTGGCAAACGCCACAAATAAAAGTTTGATAATTCTTGACGAAATCGGCAGGGGAACTTCTACATTTGATGGTCTTGCAATTGCGTGGTCGGTTGTTGAATATATTTCCAAAAACTTTGGCTCAAAAACCCTTTTCGCCACACATTATCATGAACTGACGGAACTTGAAGGCGTCCTTGATGGCGTAAAAAACTATAAGATTGCCGTCAAAGAAGTTGAAGATAGGGTGGTTTTCCTAAGAAAGATTGTAAGGGGTGGTGCAAACAAAAGTTTTGGTATCGAAGTTGCCCGACTTGCAGGACTTCCTTACGAGGTTCTAGAACGGTCAAAGGAAATTTCGGCAAACCTTGAAGCGGTCAATCAAAAACTTGATGTAGACCTCTTTAAAGAGAGAAAAAATCAGGCACAAGAGAATACAAAACTTGCCTTAGGTATTCTTTCAATCTTAAAAGATATTGACATGAACAGGGTTTCGCCAATGTATGCTTTTGACCTTTTAAATGACATTGTAGTTAGAGTAAAGGAGGGGACAAATGAAGATTAACCAACTCCCACCAAGCGTTTATAACCGCATATCAGCGGGCGAGGTAGTTGAAAGACCTGCCTCAATTGTCAAAGAACTTGTCGAAAACAGCATTGATGCAGGTGCGACTGCCATTAAAATCGAAATTGAAGAGGGCGGGATAAAAAACATCACCATCACCGATAATGGCTGTGGTATAGAGAAGGAAGATTTGACGGTTGCATTTTTGCCCCATGCTACAAGCAAAATAAAAACTGAAACAGACCTTGACAGCATTGTAAGCCTTGGTTTTCGAGGTGAGGCACTTGCAAGTATTGCCTCAGTTTGCCAAGTAAAACTCTCTTCCAAGACCGCCGATAGCACGACGGGATATTCTATAAGTGTAAACGGGGGTGTGTTTGGTAAGGTGCAAGAAATTGCCCGAACAAACGGCACAACAATAATGTGTTCAAACCTGTTTTTCAACACCCCAGTTCGGGCAAAGTTTTTAAGAAAACCAAAAACCGAAGAGGGGGAGATTACACACCTCGTAGAAAAATTTATGCTCTCCCATAGCGATATTTCTTTTCAGTATTATGTTGACGGGAAACAAATATACAATACAACATCTTGCGGTATGCAAGACATAATATACACAATATACGGAAGAGAGGTGTATGATGCTCTTGTGCCAATTGAGCACGAGGAAGATGGCTATAAAATTTATGGCTTTGTCACAAAACCAAAATACTCAAAAAGCAATAGGACAGCCCAAACAATTTTTGTAAATGGCAGAACGATTGAAAACTATCTTATTTCGTCCAGCGTAAATGGCGTTTTTGATTCCTTTTTAATGAAGGGAAGATTTCCTGTTTTTGTCATTTCGTTGACACTGCCTGCTGACTGCGTAGATGTCAATATGCACCCATCAAAAAGAGAGGTCAAATTTGAAAATCCAAACAGAATTTTCAGTATGGTGCGAAGGGCTGTTGAAAGGGCACTTTATTCAATAGACCAAATACAAAATTTCATTGCACCACAAGAGGAAAAGGAAGAGAAAAAAGAGGTTGCTCTTTTGCAAAACATGACACTTGGAGAAAAGCCTCTATCTCAAACATTCAAACCTTTGGAAGGCAAAAGTTTTAAACAAGATGAGCCATGGGGCAAAAAAAACTTCTTAGATGACATTGATTTTAAGAAAGAGCAGAAGAAACCGCAGGAAGTTGAAATTTATGCAAAAGTTTACACAGAAGAGGAAATGCAGGTTTCAAGAAAGGATTTTGATGCCCTTTCAAACTTTTCAATCAAAGACAAAGAGGGCTTTTCGGGAAGGGCGATATTTGCAAAGAATGAAAGTGACATCTTGGTAGAAGTTGAAAAATCGGTTGAGGAGAAGTTTTTGTCTGCCAGCGTGAAGGAGGAAATGCAAATTCTCGGGACAATTTTCAAAACATATATCGCCGTTGAATATGACGATGCGATTTACTTTATTGACCAGCACGCGGGGCATGAAAGATTGCTTTATGACAAACTTGTTGAAAGTGTGGATAAAAACAACCTTGCGAAACAACAACTTCTTGCCCCATATACATTCACTGTTGGTGCGAAGGAGGCTTTGGCTCTTGATAATGTGGTTGAAAGCCTTTCCAAAATCGGCTTTGATGTGACGAGAGAGGGCAATTCTTATTCAATCACATCTGTCCCTTATTTGCTGTCATTCATAAACCTGCAAAAGTTTGTTGACGAACTTCTTGGCGAGGGCGATAATTTTGAGAAAAAGGCAAGCGACTATATTCATGATAAACTTTGCCAGACGGCTTGCAAACACGCAATCAAGGCAGGGGATACAATTTCCAAAGACGATTGTGCATATTTGATTGAAAGGGTGAGAGAGGGGGTTATGCTTTGCCCTCACGGCAGACCAATCACATTGGTGCTAACCAAAAAAGATTTTGAAAAGATGTTTAAGAGGATTGTTTGATGAAAAAGCCAAAGGTATTGTTTATTTTGGGTGCGACAGGTGTTGGGAAATCAGCGATGGCGGTAGAACTTGCAAAGATGTTTGACGGTCAGATAATTTCGGCAGACTCTGTCCAAGTTTTCAAGGAGTTTGACATCGGCTCAGCCAAAGTCACAATAGAGGAAATGGGAGGAGTGCCCCATTTTGGGATAGATATTGTTTCCCCAAATGAGGAATTTTCAGCAAGTGATTTTGTTTCGTACACTAAAGAGGCTATTGATAAAATCAAACAACAAAATAAGTTGCCAATCATTGTTGGTGGGACGGCAATGTATGTCAAAGGGCTGGTTGAGGGGTACAACTTTGGCGGGACTGAAAAGCATCAAGAATTTCGGGAAGAAATTGAAAGACAGATTGAAAATGAAGGTGTAGAGGCGGTTTATAAAAAACTTTGCACCATTTCGCCAGAAATTGCTCAAAATATAGATTGGCACAATAAAGTACGACTTGTCCGTGCCATGGAAATAGCAAGGTTTGGTGATGGCAAAAATAAACGCCAAGAGGTTCAATATGATTTCAAAATTTTTGCCCTTACAATGGAAAGGGAAAAGATGTATGAAAGAATAAACAGGCGTGCAAAAATCATGATTGAGAATGGACTTGTTGAAGAGGTGACAAACTTATATAAAAAATATGGAGAATGTCAACCTATGCGAGCAATTGGATATAAAGAGGTATTGCCATACATCAATGGCGAGATTGATTTGCAACAAATGGAAGAACAAATCAGCCAGCACACTCGAAACTACGCAAAAAGACAACTTACCTTCTTGCGGGGCATGACAGATGTAAAATTTGTTGATGTGTCGCAAAAAGAGGAAATTGAATTGATGAAAAAGGAGATAGAAAAATGGCTAGCACAGTCGAAATAATCAAAGAGGCAGAAAGAAAACTTGTGAAGCAGTTTGAAGAAATTGACGATATTGCTTTTTATAACCAGAAAAAGGTTCTTGACGCATTTAAGGAATTTAGGGTGTCAGCCCAGTGCTTTCATGGTTCAACCGGCTATGGCTATGACGATGTGGGCAGAGATACACTTGCCAAAATTTATGCCAAAGTTTTTGGGGGAGAAAAAGCCATTGTTTCGCCTATTTTGACCTGCGGTACGCACGCTATCACCACCGTTCTTTATGGTATTTTAAGAAGTGGAGACACAATGCTGACCGTCACAGGACTTCCTTATGACACAATTCATGATACCCTTTTTGGCAAGGGGAATAGTTCGCTTGAAGATTACGGCGTGACATACAAGCAAATTGACCTCAAAGAAGGCAGTGAATTTGACCTTGACAGGATTTTTTCGGAGGTCAAAGAAATAAAACCAAAGATGGTATATTTGCAAAGGTCAAGAGGGTATAGCAACCGAAAAGCCCTTTCACCATATAAGATGAAAGAGGTTTTTGAGGGGGTCAAAAAACTTTCACCAGACACCTTTATCGTTGTAGACAACTGCTATGGCGAATTTGTCGACAGAATAGAGCCGACAGATGTTGGTGCTGATGTGATAGTCGGCTCACTTATAAAAAATCCGGGTGGTGGTCTTGCTCCAACTGGCGGATATATTGTTGGCACTGAAAAGGCGATAGACCTTATTGCCACAAGGTACACAAACCCGTCTTTGAAATTAGAACTAGGCTCTTATGAAATGGGTTATAGAATGTTTTATCAAGGTTTCTTTATGTCGCCTCACACAGTTGCACAGGCACTTAAAGGGTGCTTTCTGGTGGGACAAATTATGAAAGATAAGGGGTATAGAATAATACCGGAAAATGAGGAAAAACCACAAGACATCATCAAGTCGGTTGTTTTTAATACACCAGAAGAACTTATCAAATTTGTTCAAACAGTGCAGACAATTTCACCAGTCGATAGTTTTGCATTGCCACTACCTTGGGATATGCCGGGATATAATGACCAAGTCATTATGGCTGCAGGCACATTTGTGGGGGGTGCGTCGCTGGAACTTTCATGCGACAGCCCAATAAGAGCACCATATATTGCATATTTTCAAGGTGGATTGACTTATGAACATATCAAGATGTTTGCCGAAAAACTGATTGAACTATATTAAATCAAAATAAGTCAAAAACCCACTTTTTGGCTTTTAATCGAAAAAGCAAAAAGAGTTGTCTTTGTTTTGACAACTCTTTTTGTTTATAATAAGAGGCAAGAACTTGCAATTTAGGGGTCTATATTTATCAGCCTCGCATAAATTAGAGTATGACAAAAAACAACAAAAAACGCAATATAAAACAAAACTTTGATTTTCTGTTTGACTGCCTTAAAAACAGCAAAATGATGACTATTGTGCTGGGAATAATTCTTGTCATTACATTTTTGACAGGGGTTATTGTTGCAATTAAGGCAAAAGCGAGTTATGACGAATTGCAAAAAATAGGAGTGGTATGTTTTGGTAGGTCTGGCTTTTTCTATCGACTGCTTTCAATGCTGTTTATCGCCTTGATATGCTTTGGCTGTTCGTTCACAGATTGGCTTTCGCCTTTGGCGATACTTTTTCTTGCGTATAGGGCATATCTTTTAGGGATAAATTTATGCTTAATCATTTCGGTAAATGGAATAGGGGGAATTGTGACGGCAATTTTAATCGTTCTTCCCTGCCAACTTCTTGCACTTTTGACGCTGGCATTATTTTATTTATTGTTAAGGAGAACTTGCAAAGATTATAAATGTTTTGGTTGGTCAAGAATTTCGGGACAGAAGGGTAAGATCATAATTTGGTCACTTATTTTGATTTTGTCGATATGTATTTTAGAAAGTTTGCTTTTTGCTATTTTCAGCCCGACAATAATTCTTGTGATTTGATGCTTGATACCTTCAAAATGCCTTGTATAAATCCTTCTTTTATGCTCAAACTAGGAAAAGGAGGAAAAGGTAGTATGTTGAAAAGAATTTCCATATTTTGTATTATGTTCTGCATGATACTTGCAATATTTTGTGGCAATACTCAAATGGTCGCAGTCGCAGAAGGCGTTGACCTTACAAGCAAAAGTGCCTGCCTTGTAGATTATGCTTCGGGGCAAGTCCTTTATGAAAAGGAGGGCAAGAAACATCTGCCAATTGCTAGCATGGTCAAACTTATGACCATTTTATTGACTCTTGAAGAAATTGAATGCGGGGCGCTTAGCGAGGACTCTCTTATCACAACCACAGAAAATGCATCAAGCATGGGCGGGAGTCAGGTGTTTATTGACCCTTATGTTGAATATTCTGCAGGTGACCTGTTGAAAAGTGTGATTATGGCGTCGGCAAATGATGCATCTGTCGCACTTGCTGAACATATTTGTGGCAGTGAAAAGGCGTTTGTGGGAAAAATGAATGAAAGGGCAAAAGAACTTTCAATGAATGACACTCATTATGCGACTTGTACTGGGCTTCCTGCACCAGAGCAATATTCTTGTGCGGTTGACTGTGCGATTGTACTTAAAGAGGTGGCTCAGCATGAAATATACCATAAATATAGCACTATTTGGCTGGACGAACTTGTTCACCCATCTGGAAGAAAAACCGAACTTGTAAACACAAACCGACTTGTAAGATACTATGAGGGTTGCGACGGAGGAAAGACAGGCTCGACAAATGAGGCGGGTTGTTGCCTTTCGGCTTCTGCGAAACGCAACAATATGAGGCTTATATCGGTGATCATTGGTGCAGAGAATAGCAAAACTCGCTTTAATGAATGCTCAAAACTTTTTAATTACGGCTTTGCAAATTTTGAAAGCAGAGAAATTTTGACAGAAAATTCTCCACTTTTTACACTTGATGTAAATAAGGGAAAACTTCCAACTGCCGATATATATGCAAAAGAAGGTTTTTCGGTGGTTATGAAAAAGGGAGATAGGGGACAATATGAAGTCACTTATGAAAAACCTGAAAAAATCAATGCTCCAACAAAGTTTGGCGACTTAGCAGGGCGGGCAATCATCACACTTGAAGGCTGTGTTGTGAAAGAGATTGATTTGATTGTAAAAACTGACATTGAAAAGGTTTCGCTTAAAGATTGTTTTGACAACATTGTTTCTGCTTGGTAAAGAGAAAAACATCAAGAATTTTCTTGGTGTTTTTTCATGCCTATAAAGTGGGATAAATTGCTTGATTTTTGACCGCTTTTTGTTTATAATCATAAGCAGGTGATATAAGTGGAACAAGAGAAAGATTTGCAAACACAAAGCATGAATGGCGAAAAAGTTGAAAGCGAGCAACTTTCTTTTGCCGACGACATTGTAAGATTTAAACTTGATAATTTTGAAGGTCCACTTGACCTGCTTCTTCACCTTATAAAGTCCTCTAAACTGGATATTATGAGCGTGAAACTCGCCTCGCTTACAGAGCAATATCTTGAATATATGCAGGACCTTTCCTCCGTCGATATGGATAGGGCAAGCGAGTTTATCACTGTGGCAGCAACATTGATTGAAATCAAATCAAAACACCTGCTTCCTGTAGAAGAAGAGGCAGATTTTGAGGAAGAGGACAGCGAAACCCTTCTTCTACAACGCCTGAAAGAATATGAACTTTTTAAAGAAACAGGTGCAAGACTGCGAGAGATTGAAGATATCAACAAAATGTATCGTGCTCCGGGAAAGGAAACCGAAAAGGTGAAGGTCATCATGAAAGACATGGTGCTTGACAAACTGCTTGACGCCTTTGCTGGACTGCTTGCAAGGGCAGAGGCGAGGGGAAAAGAGAAGGAAGAGCCTAAGAAAATCGTCAAAGATAGATTTACTGTTGCCGAGAAAATCATTTCAATAAGAAGTTATGCACGGGAGCATAAACGCTTTCCTTTTGAAGATTTGTTTGTGGCAGACATGACAAAGAGCGAGATGATAAATGTGTTTTTGGCACTTTTGGAACTTTTGAAACTTCAAAATATTCGTGCCGAACAGATTGGCATTTTTGGGCAGATAAATATAATTTCAAACGAGGACTAAGATGGAAAAATTTGAAAAAAACTTAAAAGAGGTTGTTTTGTCGGTTCTTTTTGTTGCTGGTGACGGCATAGAAAGGGAGTTTTTGGCTGAAAAACTACAGGTTTCTCAAAAGGAAATCGAGAAGGTTGTCGATGCGTTGCAAAAAGAATTTTGCGGGGAAAGAGGCATACATATAATTCAATATAAAAACAAGGTTCAACTTGCGTCAAACCCTGAATATGCAAACTATATTGGCGAAGTTTTAAACCCAATCCGTGAAAAATCACTTACAAGGGCGGCACTTGAAACGCTTGCAATCATTGCTTATAAACAACCAATCACAAAACTTGAAATTGAGGATATAAGAAGGGTGAATTCTGACTATGCCGTACAAATTCTTGTTGACCAAAATATGATTGAGGTTGTTGGAAGAAAGGACGCAGTGGGAAAACCCCTTATGTTTGGTACGACAGAAAACTTTTTGAAGAGGTTTAATGTGCAAAACCTTAGTGACCTGCCAGATTATGAACAATTGCTTGAAAGGATAAAGACTATTAGAGAAGAAGAGGATAAACAACAGGGAGACACATTGTTTAGAGATGTGGCAGACCTTGAATTTAATGAAGAGTTGCCAGATTTCTTAAAGGGCGAGGACTTTGTAAAAATTGAAGGCGACAGCGACACACAAAACGCAGGATAAACAGGAGAGGGACATTCAATCCCTCTTTTTTGACATATTTTGACCTATTTTTTGCATAAGATAATCTATGCTTGGTGTTAAACAAAAAAGTTATGGAAAACGCTATCAACAGACCTGCGTTCGGGTGAAATTTGACAAAAGAAAGTTGCTTCTTGCGGTGATAATCGTTCTTTCAATTTGCGAAGTGGGGTTGGGGGTTCTATGGCTTCTAGGGTTTTAAAACTTGCAAAAAAAATCCCAGTTCACCCCAGTTTTTTATTGCTTTTTTTGTGGTTTTGCATAAATGGTGATCTGTCCGCCTTTTTACTTTTTGTTGGAGTTGTGCTTTCCCATGAATATGGGCATTATTTTGTTGCCAAAAAACTTGGGTATAAACTTGATAGTTTTTTAATTGCCCCACACGGTGTATGCTTGAATTATAAAGAGAGGGCTTTTGACGAGAGGGACGAGATAATAATTGCCTTGGCAGGCCCGTGCGTCAATTTGCTTCTCTGCCTTTTTGTGGTGTCTTTGTGGTGGGTGTTTCCAGATGTTTTTAATTATACTTATGACTTTGCCTGCCAATCCTTTTCGCTTGCACTTTTCAATCTTCTTCCCTGCTATCCACTTGATGGCGGTCGGGTGGCAGTTGGGCTGATGTCTAAATTTTTTGAGAGAAGAAAGGCTGTAAAAATCACTCAAATTTGCAATGTTGTTGTGTCAATTTTTCTCCTTATCTTTTTTGCCATTTCATGCTTTGTAAATTTCAATCCCAGCCTTTGCCTTTGCGGTTGCTTTTTGCTGTTTGGGGTGTTTGAATATAGGGGAGAATGTAAATATCAGCCAGCATTTGCATATAAAAAAAGGGTGAAAAATTTTTCAAAACCCCTTTTCTTAAATATCAATGGTCAAACAACTTTGGCACAAGCCCTCAAGCACATTCAGACGGGCAAATTTACCATTTTTGTTTTGCTTTTGTCGAGTGGTAAAACGAAATTTTTAGACGAGAAAAAAATAGAATTGTTGTCATTGCAATTTTCGCTAGCAACCACTTTTGACGAAATCTTTAAATGAGATATGGCATCAGTGCTTTAAGATTTGTCTTTTCAAGTTCCTTCAGCTTTTGCAAAATCTCATCAATATCTGCCGAAACGCCTTGGTGGTCGGCTTGGTCCTTTTCGCAGGTCAAAATGCCCATAAAAGTCCCCATAAGCATAAGTTCTGCAATGTGTCTTGTGGTTTTATCGGTCATAGTTGACATATTGATAGAACTCCAAAGTTTTGCCTTTTCAAACCAATTATTGTCTTTTATGCCTTCAATTTTTTGAGCCTTCGCCAAAAGTTCACATTCCTTTTCGAGGACGATATATTTGTCCTCTTCACTTGCCAGTTCTTTTTTAAGTTCATCGTCTTGCACCTTTGGCAAAATGTCCTCAATTGATTGAATAGCGGTGCGAATATTTTGATAAACACCATTCAAATATTCGGTGACCATTTCTTTGTTTTCTGTGTTTTCCATAATACCTCCATCTTTGTTTTGTGCAGTGACGCCCTCTTTTATGCAAAGATGTATACAAATTTTCCTTTTGCAAAAAATAAGGGCATGAAAAAGTCTACAAAGGTGTTTTTGATTTTGTTTGTGCTTACAACAATTCCGGCAATTGTGCTTGGAAAGTTTGTGATTGGCGGGATAGTGCCGGCAGAAAATGGTTTCACATTCAATTTTGATGAAAAGGCGATAATCGGAATTGTGCTTGGAGTGCTATCAAATATATTTGGCTTTATTTTGTTTTACCGGTTTATAATGTCAAGACCAATGCACTATGCAATTTTCTTTTCCTCTTTACCTCTCTTTTTGATATACGGCTTGTCGATTTTTTTGTTGGTCGAAGCGACTAGTTTTGACAGCCAAACGGCAAGTTCGGTGCGAGGCCTTCTCAATCTTTCAACAGACAACGCATACAACACAATTTTGTGGGCGATACTTCTTACAATTATTTTTATAATTTTGATGTTTCTTAATTTCTTTTTGTTATGCAAACCGCTAGGGAGGGTGGAAAAAATTGTCGCCAGACTTGGCGATGGAAGGGTGAGAGATAATAAATTGAAGATTGGAGGAGGAAGGCAATTTAACAACATTGAACACTCTCTTAATAAAATAAACAGCAACTATCGAACCAGTGCAAGCGAAATCAAACAGGCAAACATGGAGGCTCAAAAATTTGTTCCCAAGCAGTTTATAAAATTTTTGGGCAAAAACAGTGTCGCAGAACTGGAACTTGGCAATCAGGTGAAAAAAACAGCAACGCTTATGGCTGTTAAACTTGTGGGGCTTGATAATTCGGCAAGAATGAGCCTTGAAGAGAACTTTAATTTTTTAAATTCATACCTCAATGTAGTGTCGCCCATAGTGCGACGATTTGGCGGGTTTATTGATAAATATTTTGGAGAGGGGGTTCTCGCTGTTTTTGGAAAGACGGAAAACGCCATTGATTGTGCCCACGCTATCGTGCGGGCAGTGAATGTCAAAAATCGCCAAAATAAAAGCCTGCCAAATGTGAATGAGCGAATAAGTATTGTGACAAGCCATGTGATTTTTGGAATTGTAGGCGAGGAAGAAAGAAAAATCCCAACAATTGTTTCTTCTGTAACTGGGGAACTTGAAAGGGTGGACGCTATTTGCAAACTTATGAATTCAACGGTTGTTTTTGCCCATTCCAGCCTTGACACATTGCCTCTTGGGTATAAATTTATATACCGTCACATTGGTTCAATCACCTTAGGCGAGAACAACAAAACTTTGCTTTTTGAGGATTTGGAAGTCCTGCCGAGGGATAGGTCTGCACCCCTTTTAAAATCTAAAGCGATTTTCGAGCGTGGTATTTTGTGCTATGAAAATGGGGATTATGGTGAGGCCTGCGAGTGCTTCGCCGAGGCACTTAGGATTGCACCAAACGACAAAGGGTGCTATGTCTATTATAATAAAGCAAAGGAAAAACTGGACTAACCGATATAAAGACTTGACAACAATTTTGCATGGTGATACAATCTTTGCATGAGATTTGGCAGAGAAAGAAGGGGAGAGGCAAAGTATGTTGTTTGCCCAAGATGTGGGATAAAAAGCCTATCGGTAAGTGAGAGTTGCCCAGAATGTGGCTTAGTTTTTTCTCGCCTTGAAATTGCAACCAATAAGGACGCAAAAAGAAAGATAAAACGCAGAGATAAAGATTTTATTATTTACACAAACAAACTTCCAAGTGATGTAAGCAGATTGAAACTTATTTTGCTGACAATCTTTACAGGGATTTTTGGCGGGCACTGCTTTTATGTGGGAAGATACTGGCGTGGCGGTCTATTGTTTTTAAATACACTTATTCTTATTATGTATGTTATTTTCAATGCCCAACTTGTAGGGATTGACGGAGGTCGGCTTATTGCAGCGTTGACCACGATTGGGGGTATCATTATGTTGCTATGGCCTTTTGATATCGTGTGGGTGTTGATAAAGCGGTTCAAAGTGCCTGTCGCCATCGACCTTGAAAGTGAAAGCGGGCAAGAGGCAAAAGAGGAAGAGTGATATGAGGATTGTTGTTGGTATAAGCGGAGGGGTGGATTCGTCGGTTGCTGCCTACTTACTTAAAAAGCAGGGACATGATGTAATCGGGCTTTTTATGGTAAACTGGGAGGAAAAGGACGGCTCTTGCACCGCCGAAGCAGATTTTGAAGATGTCAAAAGGGTATGCAATAAAATTGGTATACCATATTTTTCTGTAAACTATGCGAAAGAGTATTATGAAAGGGTTTTTTCTTATTTTTTAGAGGAATACAAGAAAGGCAGGACGCCAAACCCAGATGTGCTTTGCAATCGAGAGGTAAAATTTGGCCCATTCCTTGAACAGGCATACAAACTTGGTGCTGACATGATAGCGACAGGGCATTATGCCAAGAAGATAGAAAAGGACGGGAAATATTATCTAGCAAAGGCCGACGACCTAAACAAAGACCAGTCATATTTTTTAAATCAACTAAATCAAAAACAACTTGCCTCAGTGCTTTTCCCACTTGCAGAGATAGACAAACCGCAGGTAAGGGAAATTGCAAGAGAACTTGAACTTTCAACCGCTGACAAAAAGGACAGCACTGGAATTTGTTTTATCGGAGAAAGAAATTTTAAAAAGTTTTTACAAGAATACCTGCCAGCCCAAAAAGGTAAAATTCTTGACATTGATGGCAATGAAGTCGGTCAACATGACGGGCTTATGTACTATACCCTAGGACAACGCAAGGGGCTTAATATTGGAGGTAGAAAGGGAGGCAACGGAGAACGCTGGTTTGTCATCAAAAAAGACCTTAAAAACAATATTTTGTATGTTTCGCAGGGAGAAGGAGAAGAACTTTTTACCGACGGCTTGTATGCTTCGGGAATGAATTGGATACCAGAACTTCCGACGAAAAAAGAATTTTTCTGCTTTGCGAAATTTAGATATAGACAACCAGACCAAAAAGTTAAGGTTTCAATCCTAAACGACAAAGAGATAAAAGTTGACTTTGAAGAAAGACAGCGAGCAATAACGCCGGGGCAGTTTGTTGTGCTTTATGACGAAAACGGGATTTGCCTAGGTGGCGGAACGATTGATAGAAGTTTTAATAAAGGTGAATAATAGTCATAAACCTACCCATACTAACAATGGGAGGTAAATATGATTATTGCAAACTGGATAGCATTTATTATTCTGTTAATCGGTGGCTTAAACTGGGGTTTGATGGGCATCTTCCGTTTCAACCTTGTCACTTTTCTTTGCATGGGAAGTATGCTTTTTTCAAGAATAATATATATTTTAGTGCTAATTTCGGCAATTTGGCTTATCATTTCTGCATCAATATATGGCGGAATTTTGCTTGTGCCAGCACTATTTGTGGTCTAAAAATACAAACATTAAAAATGAAAAAAGAATATATTGAGTTGATATCAATATATTCTTTTTTGATAAATCAAGCTGTTTGCTTGTGCTTTTCCCTGTGTTTTTCAATTAATTTTTTGATGCCGAAGCAGGTGAAATACACAATATGATACCGCTTGTAAGCAAAATTATTTTGTTTTGAGGATGAAGTTATAACAAGCTTCAATAAAATTT
>CAZVYB010000005.1:11667-28186 GCA_964631405.1 uncultured Lachnospiraceae bacterium | reverse complement strand
GGCACAAGATTTTGATTCTTGCATGCGTAGGTTCAAATCCTGCCACCCCAGCCAATATGGTTCACTAGCTCAGTCGGTAGAGCACTTGACTTTTAATCAAGGGGTCCCGGGTTCGAATCCCGGGTGAGCCACCAAAAATCGACAGGCTTCGTTAGAGGTCTGTCGATTTTTACTTATTACTTTTTCACTTTTCACTTTTCAATGAATTGAAAATTCGATTTTTGGAGTTAAAAAGTAATAGTGAATAGTGAATAAGTAAAAATAGGTTGATTTTAAAAAAAATATAAAATATAATAAATTGACGAGGAAATAATGGAAAGTATTTTAATAATTAAGTCAAAAGAATTTGCCTTGGAAATCATAAATGTTTGTAAAATGATTAAAAAAGAGAGAAAAGAAAGCGTGATGACAAATCAACTTATGCGTTCGGGGACTTCAATAGGTGCAAATATAAGAGAGGCGTTTTATGCACATGGGAAAGCGGATTTTATTTCGAAATTACAAATATCATTAAAAGAGTGTGCGGAAAGTGAATACTGGCTTGAACTTTTGATTGAAAGCGAATTTTATAAAGACAGGCAACTTCTTGAAAAATGTAAGGAATTAAAAAGAATTTTAATTTCATCAATAAATACAGCGAAATCCACATTAAATACAAAATAATTGATTTTCCCTATACTTCATTAAGCATTTTTCTATGCTATAAACAAAGCATAATGATTATAAAAAAATAATAAATTTATATTAAAGAAAAAAATAGATATTTTTTATCTATTTTTTTGTTTTGATTTATTTTAATTTATTATTTTTTTTATTAAATTAAAGGGTTTTCCATATTTTTTGGGATATTTATTTTAAGCAATTTTAATATTGTTGGGGTAATTTGTGCAATAGTTTTGCCCTTTTTTAGTTTGATTCTTTTATCGTTTGTGACGAGGTATAGTGGCACTTTGTTTGATGTGTGAGAGGTGACTTTTTTGCCATTTTCGTCAATCATATATTCTGCGTTTCCGTGGTCTGCGGTGATAATGCAAGTTCCGCCAGCCATAAGAGTCGCAAGGGCAAGGGCGTATGCCTGTTTTTCTACGCATTTGATTGCCTCTTTTGTTGATTCAAAATTGCCAGTATGCCCAATCATATCAGGGTTTGAATAGTTGACCAAAATAAAATCATATTCATTTGAAGCGATTGCGTCAAGAGTTTCTTCTGTGATTTGTATTGCCTTCATTTTTGGATAAAAAGAGAAGTCCTCCGTGTCAATGCTTTCAATAAGTTTTCGTTCCTCCCCTTTATACGCTTTTTCAATGCCTCCATTAAAGAAAAATGTAACATGGGCATATTTTGTGGTTTCTGCAATGTGAAATTGTTTAAGTCCATTTTGCGACAAAATAGCAGATAAATTATCCTCAATAATTGTTGGAGGAAAAAGAATATTCAAGTTTTCAAATTCTTTTGAATATTGTTCCATGATTGAAAATAAAACATTTTTCATTTTTTTGGTTTCAAAATGTTTAAATTCGTTTGAAGAGAGGGCAGATGTCAGTTCAATGGCTCTGTCGGCACGATAGTTGAAAAATAAAACGCTGTCGTTGTCATTGATAATTCCCTCTTTTTCAAAAAGTGCAGGTTGGACAAATTCGTCGAAAACACCCTTGGAATAACTTTCGTCAATATATTCAATAGGCTTTTTTGTTGTTAAATTTTCGCCAAAAACATAGGTATTGTATGCTTTTTGCAACCTTTCAAAGCGTTTTTCTCTATCCATTGCATAAAGCCTTCCGCAAATTGATGCGATTTTGAAATTAGAATCCTTTATTTTCTCTTGTAATTTTTGAATATAAGTTGTTGCACTATTATATGGGACATCTCGCCCGTCGGTTATTGCGTGAATAAAAATTTTTTTAAGCCCCATTTCTTTTGCCTTGTCAAGAATAGCGAAAAGGTGATTGATATGAGAGTGGACGCCTCCGTCAGATAAGAGTCCAACAATATGCAGGGCGGAGTTGTTTGTCTTTGCGTGGTTTATCGCCTTGATAAGCCCCTTGTTCTCAAAAAAATCACCAGTTTTGATGTCGTGGTTTATTTTTTGAAGGTCCTGCAAAATTGTGCGTCCAGCCCCCAAGGTGAGGTGACCAACTTCACTATTTCCCATTTGACCTTTTGGCAATCCAACAGCCTCTCCGCTTGCCTGCAATGTTGTATATTGATAAAGTTTTTTCAATTTGTCAAGGTTTGGTGTGCCAGCCGAAAGGATAGCGTTGCCGTGTCTTTCCTTTCTTATCCCAAAGCCGTCTAAAATAACAAGGGTAACCATAATTTTTTCTCCAAAAATATTGTATAAAAAAAGATAATTTTTGTCAAATTTTGAAAACTTAAAAATTATTTTATCTCAATAATTTTGTGTAAAAATTGATTTTTTTAATAAAAAATGCCCAAAAAATTGAATTTTTAGGCAAATTTTTGCAATTTTTAGTCTTTATCAAGCAAATTATATCTTTCTGTATGAACAAGGGCGGTGAACAATTTTTCCTTGCAATTTGGATATATTTTTTCAAAATCTGCAAGTACGCTTTTTGCCCGTTCTCTTTCGGTGTGTTTGTCGACAGGGCAGGTGTTATGCAAAATTGGGAAGTCTTTGCTCACCCTTTTTATATCCTCTTCACTGCACAAAATGAGGGGGCGAATTACAAATAAATCGGTGTTTGAAAGATATGATTTTGGTTTGAATGTTGAAAGTCTGCCCTCAAAGAAGAGAGAAATCAAGAAGGTTTCAATCATATCGTCTTTGTGGTGACCGAGTGCAACCTTGTTGCAACCCAATGATTTGGCAGTGCTGTTGAGAAGCCCTCTTCGCATATTTGCACATAAAGAGCAGGGGTTTTTCTCCTTTCTTATATCAAAAACAACCTCAAAAACATTTGAGTTTATTTTATGAAACGGCACATCAAGCGAGTGGCAAAACCTTTCGATTTCGCTATATTCGTGAATTCCTCCGCTTAAATCAATTGCAACTGCTACAAGAGAAAAGTGTTTTGGACAAAACTTTTGATATCTTGCAAGAGTTGACAAAAGGGTTAGGCTATCCTTTCCGCCAGATATGCCAACGCAAATTTTATCGCCCTCTTCAATTAAATTGAATTTTTCGCAGGCTTTTCTCATTCCACCTAATAATTTTTGCATAAGTCCTCTTTTTTTATGCATTTTATCAAAAAAAATCGCAATAATCAATTATTTATTTAAAAAATGAAAAAAATATTTTTTTATTATATTTTTTATCTAATTTCTGTATGCGGGATAATCAAGAAAAATTGATAAAATATATATATTTTTATTATGCAAAATAATTGACATTAAAGGTGATAAAAATGTATACTTGATTTATGAGAAAATAACGATGTTTATTTTTGGCATTTATGTTTATTTATCTTGAAATTACAGATAGTAAACAAGGAGGTTTTATGAAAAAGTGGTTGATTGCACTTCTGGGAATTTTTATGGTTTGTGGCTCGCTGTTTTTATCGGCGTGCGACCAAGAAAAAGCGAACCTCTCCCTTTCGCAGGAAAGTGTGAGCATTGAAATTCACGGCGACGAGGCTGGCAGTGGACAAAAAGTTGTGTCTGCTGATGTTTTTGGTGTTGGCGAGTATGAACTTTCGGCAAGTGCCACTGGATATGACGAATTTATCACGGTGACAACCGAAAAGGTTTCTGCCACAAGAACAAACATAATCATTACTGGTGTTGCTGAAAATGACAGTCCATCTGTGGTGACGGTGCGAGTTGCTCCCGGCAATGTCGAAAAATACATATATGTTGATGTGTTCAGTCAAATCAGCAATCTTTCGCCAAAAACTGATGCATCTTCAAAGAGGGTAAACTATTTAGTAAAGGGACAAACCTCCACCCTTGATATTGACGCCCTTTTTACAATTGAACCTGCCAAAGCAAACAAAGATATCACATGGTCACTTGATGGCACTTTTGCTGGAGTGACAATAAGCGGAAATCAAATTTCAGTGAATGAAACATTCGCTGGAGACCTCGTAAAGGTGAAGGCGACAGCCCCAACTGGGGTAAGTGCAAGTGTGGAAATTCCTGTACTTGATAAGATTGACGAAAATATTGGTCTTAAATGGTCTTATAGCCCAAACTCTTCATTTGAAATTATTGACGAACTTTATAACCAATTTGTCATTGTGCCAAACTATGAATATGACGAAAAATATCGAGGATATGTTGTTGTTGACTATGCTGGAGACCTTGACATTACGGGCTATGCACTTGATGCAAACGGAAATGCAACAGACGATGTTGTTGTCAATCGTTATGACGAATATAATGGTATGGCATTATTTAGAATATCAACCAAGCAGGGGGAAACAAACCTGAATGGTGAATTTACAATTGGCTTTAAGATTGGATATGCAGACTATGACTATGCTTTTGACACAATGGAAAAAAATCCAATCTATGTGACCGCTCGTGAAAAGGTAAATGGAATTATTCTTTCAAACACAGAATATCCAAACCTTGAAGGAACGCTTCAAACGCTTTATACACAATATGTTGACACGGCAACTGCGACAAGCCATGGAAAACAATTTAGTGTGTCAATCATACCATCAACAGTGATAGACGCAAGCAATCAATATAAAATTATTCTTTCTCGCACAATGGCGGGCGGGGCGATTGCAAATGGTTGCCCAGTTGAGATTTGGTATCGTGACACTGTCAACGCAAACCGTTGGACGCAGGTTGTTATGGTGGAAGATGGAGGTGAGTATGTTGTTGCTGGCGAAAATTTCCCATCTGCAACAACCCTTTATATCAAAGCCTCAGAAAGTTTGACTGTTCAATCTGCTGAGGGGCTTAGACTGACATTCCGAAGCGTGGATAATCCACTTGTTTCTACATATTTTGACCTTCGACTTGTAAAATCAGTTTCTCTTGAACAATTTGTTTTTGAAAATGGCGATTTTAAAATTGACAGCAGTGCAAACGCTGGTGATATTGTCATCAAAAAACAATTTACGCTTGAAGGACAAACAACAACAGATGGACTTTATATTATAAACAACAGCGATGCAGTTGAATTTGGCGACACCTTGCAGGTTATTGACAGCGACGAAAACTCAGTGACTTTTGAAATCACATTGACACTTAAAAAATCAAGTTATGGCGTGACAACTTTGGATTCATACCAAATCGCCCATAAAAACGGACTTGTCAGCGAAAAGATGGCAATTGACATCTTCCTGCCTCTCAAAGATGTGTCGGTAAAACACAATACCGGAGAAAACCTGTCAAACTCCGTCACAGACGAAAGTTATGGCACAAAGACATACCTTATGACTGGTGACGAGGTCGACTCAACACAAATCGGTCTTTCAAGGCTGATGCTGAAAAACGACACAACAACTCCACTTATTTATTCTTATAACTCAATCAACGGGCATGACGCCGACGCAAAAATCACAGCAGGGTTTGTTGATTTTGTAGAAAGCGACTCAATGACCCTTGAAATATTTAAAGCACTTATTTCAACAACCGAAGGCATTGCAGGTCTTATTGGCAAAGCACAAGAGAGCATAAATAGAAGCAATATTGCATATTTCACCAATGATTTCAGTGGTCTTATCACAAAGGGCGTTGGATACACATATGCGGTGATGTTCTTCACTGGAAAGGGGGTTGAAAATGTTGACGATAGCGGGAATATCACCCTTGTAAAAATCATTTTGATTGAAAGTTACATTTCGCCAAATACAATGAATGTGACCCCTGACAAAGACAAAAATGTGACACTTTACAGCACTGACAGTCTTGCTTCAAGTGATAGTGAACTTACAAGAAAGGCAATCACAATTTCATTTGCAAACACAAATGTAACATACACAGATATAACAAATGTTGAATTTATCAGCAGTAACTCGCTTATGGGCAAACAAACAATCACTGGCAATGCTGTAATTTGGGAAAACGGAAGATACAGTCTTTCAAATGTGGTGATAACAAGCGAGGGGATTTCCTTCAACATTGAAGTTGTTGGCACATTTGGAGAACTTGCCTTCTATGATACGCTTGATGTTCATTATATTTTAAGAAATGACGATTACGAAAAGGTTTACGATATATACACTCCAATCACTCTTACAATAAAAAATGCTCAACGCGTAGAAAGTTTGAGATGGAAAAACGCCGACGATGAAGGCTTGTATTTTGAGGTTGGCGAGGTTGAACCTCAATACATTATGGTTGAGGCTCTGCCAAGCAATGCAAAAAATGCAAACATAAACTATGTTGTAACAAACAGCACTGGCGGACTTATCAACAAGTTTGTGACAATCAATGACGAAATAGCATCAAATGTTCTTGCTGTCAACCTTTCAAATATGGTGACAAGTGGAATGACAGGATATGTATACCTTATGCCTGCCGACGCCGTTTACAATGGAGAAATCAAGTATTATTATGACGATAACGGCACAGAGAAATCTGGTTCAATCAGTGATAGTATGCTTGGGCAATATAGGGACAGCGAAAGGGGAATCACATATTTTGATTTCCTCACAACAGAGGGCTATTTCAAATCAAATGCAACCGACAGTGAAAGCGTAAACAATATTTCATTTGCGGAAATTTTGATTAAGATTGAGGTCAATGTTGCTGACGGACGCAGTTTTGAACATTCTTATAGGGTGTTTGACAATGCAGGATTCCTTGCAATGAACCAAGACCTCTATTATACAGTTATGACAAGCCTTGACCTTTCCGGCGAGGCGAGAGCATCGTTTGCAAGTTTCAATGGTGGACTTCAAGCAAAAACGGCTGATGTGACAGTTGTCATTGATGGTGCACCATTTGCGGGCATGATTGCCGAAACTGCGACGATAAGAAATATCACATTTGCAGGTAGGGTTTCTGGCGATGGCTTCCTTGCAATGACAAACAATGGTCTTATTGACAATGTGACAATTGACGCTAACGGAATTTATCCAAGCAGTCTTGTTGTTTCAAGTTATTATGGTGGCGGTTTGGTAGGTGCAAACTATGGTACAATCTCCTCAGCCAGCGTGCTTGGACTTTCAATTTCAGCACCAACATCAGTTGTGGGTGGCGTGGCTGGACGCAACTTCGGCATGATTGACGGGGCAAGGGTGGAATTTTATAACCTTGCCGTTGAGGGCTTTGAAGATGTTTATGAGGCAAACAAGTTCACAGGCATCAATGTTGGTGCAATGGTGGGCGTGATTGAAAAGGGCTCAACAATCAAAAACTCTTATGCATACAGTTATGCCCCAGCCGACCAAACAGTGCTTGTGGCAAGCAGTTATGCAGGTGCGTTTGCAGGCGAATTTTCAGTCGCTTCATCAAACGAAGATACAAAAATCGACTACTCATTCTCAGTCGTTGGGGTGACAAGTCCATTTAGCGGATATACGCAGGATAGCGTTTATGTCAGCGTAACCAACTATTATATCGGATACTATATCAGCGACGAATATTATGTAAATTATGTTGTTGGTTATGAAAGCAATCCAAACTTTGTTGCTTCTGGCGACGAGGGATACTTTGAATATGTCAACGACGGCAATCCTCACCTTGCTGGACTTATGCAGGACGAAAGGGTGACAAGCGTCAGTGATTTTGCGGTGCAAACAACCCAAAACTCAAACGGATTCTATAAGTCTGTTGCTGTTGATGCTAGCAGGGGAATTATGTTTGCATACGCTGTTGAAAGCGGTGCAAATGACCTTGTGACAAGCGAGCAAAATGACCTTAATGAACTTAACACAATCTCTCTTGCCACATTGCTTGGCATGAATGAATACAACAGAAACATTATTGTTTCTTCAAGTGAAAACGGAACTGTCAAAGTTGTCGGCTCTTCGCTTTTGGTGATAAGAACGGGAGATATAACTTTGACCCTGTCATCAAAACAGGACGCAAGCATCAAAAAGACAATTGCGGTCAGCGTGAAATATGCACTTTCAAATATGCAAATTTCTTGGACTGGAATTGGCGGAGATGTCAACACAGTAAGAGAAAACTCCATAATGTCACTTCAAAAAACCCGTTCAAGAGATTTCGTTGTTGGCTATGAAAATGTGCAGGTATATCTTGGCACAACAGCCAATAAATATCAACTTAAGCAAAACTCAATCAACCTTAAAATCATAAATGACCCAAGCAATGCAACTGCTGTGGGCTATGAGAAAATCAGTGAAAATTCTTTCAAACTGACAACAAATGACGACTCAGTGTTGACAAATTTCACGGTAAGCCCAACAATCTTTGCCGATACAGACCTTCAAGAGGCAATCGACAAACTGTTTGAGAGAAAGTTTGCCGTTCAACCTGTTGACGGAGTGATTTCATTTGGTATGTCGGGAGAAACCCTCCCAATCACACCATCAACAAACACAACTGTCAAGGTGGAGATTAGGTCAACCGACGCTGGCGATAGCGTTGTGCCTATGATTTCTTATAATGGCGAAAAATTGAAGGTTGAGGCTGACGGAAGCGGAAGATACAAATATACTCTTGCCCGCGACGCACAAGAGGGCAGGGCAATTCTTGATGCAATCATTGAAAAGATTGACACTAAGGAAAATGATGGAATTTTCACCTTTACATTCAATGTAACATTCCTTGTTGACGAAGATTATAAGGCGGACATCGCTGAAAATATGGATTTTGCCGTTTACTTTATGTCAACTAGCGGAAATTCAAGCGAGGAGTGGAATGGTTCTTTCACCCTTTCACTTACCCGTCAAAACTTTACAACAATTGATGTGCAATTTAAGAAAATAGAATATTCTCAATTTAAATCGACAGCAGGCGGATATGTTGAAGTGCATAACACAGGTGACGCAATCGCAGTGCTTGCACCGGGAAACAGTGCAATCATGCAGGTAAGCATAAACCCAGCCTTTGCATACTTTGACCATGTCGACTTCTCTTATAGCTTCGGCGGAGAAAGCGTGCTTGACGCTGTCAATGTTGAAATTGTCAAACCATACGGCACAAACTCATACACAAGAAGGGCGGTTGATGGAAATATTCAACTGATTGGTTCAAGCCTTCGCTATACACCAACGGCAGAAGAGAAGGCATTGGGCGTGATTTACTATAAACTTTGGATAAACACAACAGTTGAAAAAGACAGCCAAATCACACTTACCGCCACCTTCTGTGAAGGTAATGGAGAGGTTATCTCTTATGTAAATTCATACCTTACAATAAGTTATCTCACTCAACCACAAATCACCGTTGATGGAAACGACACTGCATACATTGCAAAAGGCTCAACCGCAAAAATTCAAATTGATGTGCTTGCCGACCAGTCAGTTGATATGATTTCTCTTGACGGAAACAATGTCACAGGCGTTTCAATCGGAGCACTCAGTGAGCCAGTGCTTGACGAAGTGAAAGGCATCAAAACATACACAGCAACACTTTCAGCATCGGTGCTTGCAGGAAGCGACGACGCAAATATGTTCTATGTTCAAGCCCAAGTTTCAAGAGAACTGAACGGCAATAAGGAATATAAGACATCTGTTGCAACAGTCATTCTTGTTGACTTCAAACTTGACGCTGACAATGTGGAAATTTCTGGAACAACCGACGATGCCCTTACCGTATGGCAGGGCGTGCCAAAGGCGTTTGGCGTTGAATACACAATCTTGCCAGAGGACTATGTGGCAGTTGACGAGGCAACTCAAACTGCAATCACAAACCTTAAAAACGCAAGAGAGCAGTTCCTTCAAAAGGGATACTACCCAGCGACCGATAAGGCAGAGGATACGCCATATCTTGTCAACTATAAATATAATGAAGAAACAAAAGTTCCAGAAGTGCAAACACTTAAAGATAGGCTTTTCTATGTAATTGGCAATGAATACAGAAGCGTATTTGACGCAGGCGTAGACAGCCCAGTGCTGTTTGAATATGACGAGGCATCAAACAAGATGATAGTCACCGGCACAAAGAGTTCTGGTTCTGTCAACCTTGTTCTTCTCACATACATTTCTGCGGGCGGATACACAGCAATTTATGAAAAATTCTTTACAATCAATGTTGATGTATATTCTCATGAAGATTTGCCACTTACAATTTCTTCTGCAAGCGAATTTAATGCCCTTAATGTTGATGGACAAACCAATGTAATCCCAAGAGATTATATGCTTACAAATGACATTGTGCTTGAAAACTATACCCCATTTGATACAAAAGCAATAAAAAGTTTAGATGGAAATGGATACACAATCTTCATCAAATCATTCAATACAACGCCAAATGGTACTTCAACCCTCAACATATCCCTCTTCAACAGGGTGGTTGAGCATACAATTGACGGCGAAGAAGTGCCAACAACACTTAAAAATATTCGTGTCAACCTTTATAACGGCGGGCAACTTACAATCAACACCTTCAAATACAAGACAATCAATATTGCAGGTCTTGCAATTGAAAACGAGGGCGTGATTACAAACTGCGAAGTTGTTTCATTCTACGCAAACACCCCTGCTGTGGGCGAAACAATTGCCGAAGAGGCTTGCACAAAACACAATAACCCAACCGGTTTCAATGTCAAATATGTTTCTGGTACAAACACAACCGAGCAGGTTTACAACGACGGGAATATGGATTGGACAAGCGAAATCGCAGGTTTTGTGCTTACAAACTATGGAAGCATCACCAACTCTCGTGTTGGCGGTGATACCGTGACAATCATTGGTGATGACAAACTTATCAATGAAAAGGTGAGCGGATACACTTACGCAAGCACACAACAACTTGACACATTCAACATTGTAGGTCAAGGAAACATTGCAGGCTTTGTTCTTGCAAACTCTGGCGGATATATCGCATCTTCATTTGTGAAGAATGTGGATATGGAAAACAAGTCAAACTCAACCCGTTATTATATTGCAGGTTTTGTTGGCAAAAACTCTTCTTCAATCCTTACAAGTTATGTTGAAGGCGTTGAAAGCGATGAGGCTGTGCTGGGCGAAGAATATTCGGATTTTGCAAGGGAAGGCTCTTCAATCAAATCACAAATGGGCTACATTGCAGGCTTTGCTTACAACAACAGCGGTGTAATGAAAGACTCATACTCAAACATCTTGATTGCAAACTCACAAGAGGCAAATAAGGTATACCTTGCATCTGGCTTTGTTTATGAAAATGAAGGCACTTGCGAAAACTGCTATTCTGCATCACAAATTCTCAACTCAAACTTCACTCAAATGAACTTCTCTGGCGTAAGTGCCGAGGGTGAACTGTTGAAGACTGGAACATACACAAACTGCTATTTCTTCAATAAGGCATACGAGTCAATGGAAGAGGTCAACGACACAACAACAGAGTCAAGATATGACACTGGTGCACTTCTTATCCCAGAGCCAAACAATTCATCATACTTCTATGGCTTTGCAATTGCCGACGGCGAAAGTGACGGCATTTGGAGGGTGGACGAAGAAAAGGGTATCACTCTGATTGAGGCAAACAACATTTCAATTTCTCATAGATATATCCTTCGTGTTGCCGACACATATGAGGGCATCACAGCAGAGGACGAAGAGGGCAAGTATATCCTTCCATACGCAACCCTGATTTTTGTAGACAAATCAACAGAAATCAACACATCTCTTGGCGGAGAGTATAACCCAATCTTGATTTTAAGTGCGGGTGACTGGCTTGAGGTGACAGGACTTTCAGAGTCGTCATATATCAGCGAATATTTCAATGGCACAAGCATTTGGGGAAATTATCGTGTGGTAAATAATATTGACCTTAGCACAATTGCCTCAAGCGACAGTTCGGTTTATCTCCCATCTTCAAGCAAATCATTTGCAGGCTCATTGTATGGCAATGGCTTTACAATTTCCGGCATTTCGATGGCAAAAGAAAAAACAGGACAGGGACAGGCTGATGACAAAGCCATTGCTTATGGACTTTTCGCATCAATTGAACCAAAGGGAAAACTCACCCCAATCGTCACAAACATCAATGTCAGAATTGAACAGGTGATTGCATACGATACAGCCATGGTTGGTGGTCTTGCGGGATACATCAAAGAGGCAAAAATCATCAATGTTCAAATCACATTTGATGACGACGCCGTTGTGACTGGCCTCAACTTTGCGGGCGGTCTTGCAGGACTTGGCTTTGGCAACAATGTGCTGAAAAACATCATTGTTGAAAATCCAAGCGTGGTTGCAGACAGATATTCAATTGACACAACTGGCGACTATTTCACAACTGACACAATCAAAACTTTCAGGACAAACCTGAAAAACAACCTCAACTATAACACAACAAAAGACTCATATTTTGGCTCTTCAATCAGCGATCTTTCATACGCTGGCGGTATGCTTGGCTTTGTTGACAACTATGCTTTTGACCTGCCTGAATATGACTTTGCTCAAAAAGACAACTATTCAGTCAACAATGTCCGCGTAAAGGGAGAAATTGACATTCAAGGTCAAGTTGTTGGCGGTGTGTTTGGTCTTATTGGCTATCAAACAAACATTCGAGATGTTGGTTTGCTTGTTGCAGGCGACAGCGAAACAAACAATTCTCACATTCTTTCAACCAAATACTTTGCCGGCGGTATTGTTGGACAAAGTTTTGGCACAATCAGCAGAACTTTTGCTTCGCATGAACAAGATGTTCAAGATGACATCGAGGATAATATGTCCGCCTTCTACAACGGCAACACAAACGCCGAGAGGGGTGTCCTTGACCTCTTCTATGTGAAGGACACAAACTATACACAGGAATATATTGGCGGTATTGTCGGCTTCATCGGCTCTGGCAGTATGGAAATTTCCTACTCAAAACTCAATGTCACATCTCCAAACGCAAGTTTTGCCGGTGGCATTGTCGGCGGTATGGAACTTGCCTCTGCAAGTACCTACCAAGCAGACAGCGACCTCTGCCTTGACCCAGTGTTTACAAAATTCTTCTTTAATGAAGTGTATGCGACTGGTGATGTAAGGGCAAGCGAAATGGCTGGCGGTATTGTGGGCGTCATCAAAGGCTCGGGTAGCCGTGTTGGATTTATGGCAGTCAATGCCTTCAACTATTTCACAACATATGACTACGCAACCGAGGAATATCTTTCACTCAACGCCGACCTAAAAAATGTTTCAAACAACTTCCGCATCAATGCCCTTGTTGGTAAGTTTATGACCTATAACAGCAGTTCTTGGATTGAAAAGGTGATTGATAAAGGTGGCTCTGACTATGCAGACTTCTTTATCCCAGTGATTGCATTTGAAGAACAAACAGATGTTGCGGGAAGCGAAAGCGGAGAAGTTCCATCAGTGGCAGTATACGAATACTACGACTTTGGCGGTATTCAGGTGACTATGGACCTCTTCCCTATGAAAAAGGATTTTGCTTATGAAAACCCATCAAGACAAAAACTTTATAACGAACTTAATGTTGTGTATGTCATAACCAGCCCAGTTGAATATACAAATTCTTCTGTTGGTCACTCATACACACAAGAGGGCTTCCTCAACTCTGGTGCATGGAGTCATGCAAACTGGGGACATGAAATGGACGACCTCTTCCCAGAAATCAAGTATAAGAGAAGCGTTGATGTGCTTTATCTTGACTGTTATAATGTTGAAAGCGTGTTTAGACAAATGAGCGGAAGCAACATTCGAGTTGTCGTTCGTGGACTTGTCAGTGCGGGGGCTGAGGAATACGCAGATATTGACCTCGACCAATACTTCAAAGACTACGGCATAGACTCATACACCAAAGGTCAAGTATATCCAGTTAAACTTGAAAGTTATTCTGGCAGACTTGAAGGTGGAGTATACAAGACCTCTGCAAGCAACGGCAAGGACGATGTCAAGATTATTGCATCTCAAAACTTCATATCTTCAACTGGTGCAGGCTTCTATACAGACGGCGTAACAGTCGAGTATAAGTCATATGACAGCGAAGTTATCAATCTTAATAGTGACATGACGGCAGGCTTGTTTATCAATAGTGAGGTTGTTGAATCTACTATTGCAAACCTCACAATCATTCTTGACAATCAAATTGCAGTTTCTGTGAAGGATAATCAAGATACAAATGTTGGTATTGTTGCTCCAAAACTTATCAGCACAAGCGTTAGAAGCATAACAATAAAAACAAAAACATCTCTTACAGTTCCAATGATGGCGGTGACAAGCACCTCATCTGCGGATGACCCAGATACTGCGACAACGCTCAACATTGGTCTTATCGCAGGCACTCTTTCACAAGGAAGCACAATTTCAATCGCCCAAGTAAGCGGTATTTCAATTGAAACAAAAGCAAACTTTATTTCAATGTCAGCCATCACAATGGGCAATATCAATGTGGGCGGATATTTCGGTAAGACAGAAAAACTTGCAGAAGCACAAGACCTCCGCATAAACATTGCACAACTTCTTAAAACTACAAACGCCATCAATCAAGATTTTGGCGAAATGGTGTTTACATCACTTAAAGTTTCAAATATGTCTGTTGGTGGATATATCGGCAAGGCGGAAGGACTTTCTGCAATTGCAACTCAGGACGGAAAGGAAATCAATACACCAATTGAATACCTCTTTACCGGAGAAAACCAAATCGCTGAGTTCTATTTGGGCGGTGTGATTGGTAGAAGCACTATCGCATCTTCACTTTCAATTGTAGGACAAAATTCGACAATCGAAAGCGTTGTTCTGTTTGAGCCACTGTCAGAAGTCAAAAACAAATTTGCAGTTGGCGGATTTGCCGGCTCAATGGACGGCAAAGTGTCACTTGCAAGTTTCGACACAATCAACCTTACACTTGGCTCTTACAATTCAACTCATGCAATTGAACAAGCAAATCAAGAAAAATTTGCTGATGACTATATGACAAATGGCATCAAGGTCAAAGGGGAAACCTATGTTGGCGTTGTTGTCGGCTGTGCTGGCGGTGCGTTTGAACTTGAAGGCAACACCCTTGGAAGCACAAAACTTAATGCCGGAAAACAAGCAATCAACATCGAAGCATCAGAAAATGCAAAAGTTTACTTCGGCTCAGTTCTTGGTTATTCAACTTGCGAAAGACAGGTTCGTGAGGCTGAGGATACCCTAAACGCCGGTGGACTGACAAACTCAACTGTCAAAGTGACAGGAAAGGTGATTTCAAATGCTCAGGTGGCGGTTGAGTCATCTGGCAATGGCGAAGTTGTCCTCGGCGGTATCGTGGGCAATGTTGCAGGACAAAGCAGTAGCGGTACAATGGCTGATGTGCAAATTGGCGGTGAAACAACCGATAACCTAATTCGCTTTGATGGTGCATTCTACACCAATACAAAATCAATCGTTGTCGGTGGTGTGCTTGGACAACTTTCATCAGGCAAAAAAGAAACACGCCTCACTGTCCAAAGAACCTCTTTCGGCGGTGTACACAAAATCTATGGTGCAAACAATGAAGGCGGAAGCGTAATCTTTGGCGGAACACTTGGATATCTCAATCTTACAGCAGACGCAAGGGTTGTTATTGATGACAACTACAACTATGGTGATGTGTTTGTTGAGTATGGCGATAGCCTTAAAACAATTGCAGACGATAAATACATCTTTGGTGGCATCATTGGTAGAAATACCTCTGCCGGCAATTATGAAAGCATTGTTGGAAACTATTCGCTTACAACATCTCACAATGCCCGTCAAAGCAGTGTGGCAAATAAAAATGTAAACGCTCTCTTTGGCAGTGGTGCGACAGAAGCGTTCGGCTCAGGTTTCAACTATTATAGCCATGCCGTAACACTTTGCACAGACTATCAAGGGGTGGATATCGGTTATGATTCTCCATATGCGACTGCAAATCTCGGTTACAATGGCATACGTAATAGTCAGACCGCAACGCCTTGCACAACCGAAATTCGCACAGCACTTGACATCAAGGAAGAGGATTTGACTTCTGGTCATAAACTCAAACCTCAAGGCAACGAAAACACCGGTGCTCTTAGCAAAGATGTCACAACATTCAATGGGCTTTCATACTACAAACTTGAAAGCGGGGTGACAGACAGTTCACTTTACATTGCAGACACAAGTGCAATCTACACTCTCAAAAATGTTGCCCTTATCGGCAATGGAAACACCTTTGACTATACACTTCAACAATTCAGCGATGTTGGTTCTTGCTATGGTTTGGTAAAACAACTTGAAGGTCACTCTTACATTTCAGGTTTTGAAATGAAAGCGGATATTGTGATCGAAAAGGGTGAAGACGGCAAGGCATACGCTCCTGTTGTTGGAACAATGAGAGAAAACTCAATTGTCTACGCAATCAATGTTCACGGACAGATTGCCGTTGGCGGGAAAACATCTTCCGCTATGCCAATCGTATCTGGTATTGTCGGTACAATTGAAGGCGGAAAAGTCTTTGACTGCTCAACCGATATTGACATCACATATCGTGCGGGTGCGGGCGGAAGTGCTTACGGCATTGCCAAGACATCGGCATCTTCAACGCAAAATTACAACAA
>CAZVYB010000005.1:0-11567 GCA_964631405.1 uncultured Lachnospiraceae bacterium | reverse complement strand
GCAAAATTACAACAATAAGATTATAGAACGCTCATATTCAGCGGGCAGTATCAAAACTATGATAAGTGCCAATGTATATGGCGTGACTGACGGCTGGGGAGATGCAATCGTTCGCAATTGCTACACAATCTCAAAGATAGATTGGAATGACTATACAGCCTCAGCAGACGACCCAACAGGTCTTAATATCTATGTTGTGAAAGATAAAGACAACGACACCGAAGTTTCTGGCATCTACTATGACATTGACGGACTCAACTTTGCAGGAATCAATTCTGCAAACGCAACAGGCAAAAAGTATAGCGAGATGCAAACAAACATCTTTGGTGAACAAGACTATTCAAATGATGTATGGCTTTCAGACATAAACTTCAACTATGGCTATCCAACTCTTAGATATGGCTATACAAAATATTCGTCTTGGGCAACTCGTGCAGAAACCGCTCGTGGAGATGGCTATGACGCACATATCATGGACGGCACTTATACCCGCCTCGAAAATGGTGCGACCCCAAGCGGAAGCGATAATTTCTTTATGATTCCAAATGTTGGCGTACTTGCAAACATGGCAAATATTGCCGGCGACCCAACAAACAATATCATAACAGGCAATTTTGCACTGCTTTATGATATTGACTGGACACAAAGAACTGCAAACTCTGAGGGCTTCGTTCCATACGCATTTATCGGCAAGTTTGACGGCAGAGAAAAGACTATTTCTTATATGCAAGAAAACTTGTTTACATCTATCGGCAATGACAGTACATCGACATCTTCAACTTGGGTGAGAAACCTTAGACTCACAAATGCAGAGTCGACAACTGGCGGTATCTTGACAAACAGTATTGTAAAGGCAACAGTTTCAAATATGACAATTTCAGGTAAAGTTGCTATAAGCAGTGGTGAAGCAACAACCATCGGGGCACTTGCAAATAGTGCAAACGGTGCAATTGTTGAAACAATCACAAACCTTGCAGAAATTTCATATAACGGTGGTCAAGATATAAAGATTGGCGGAATTGTTGGTTATACAGAAACCAACTCAACAATTTCATATTGCTCAAACTACGGCATTATCAATGTTCTTATCAATACAACTAATAAGTCACCACAGGCAGGCGGAATTGTGGGCTACGCCGATACAAACACAACTATTGAATATAGTTTCAATGCAGGCTCAATCACAAACGGCTATGCAAGCACAAGCGGAATGGCAACCCAAGAGGGCAATTTCTATGCAGGCGGTATCGCTGGCTATGCAAATGGCACAAAGATCCTTTCATCTTACAACTCAGGCATGGTCAAAGCGGGCAATAAGTCAAACACAAAAGTGGCTTATGCTGGCGGTATCATTGGCAATGGCTCTACAATGACAATCACCGATTGCTACAACCAAGGCTCAGTTGAGGCACTTGGCGACAACCCAACTTTTGAATGGAAGTGGGAAAAGAATAGTGATACAGGCAATGTTCTTGCTCTTACACTTCGCCAAACAAACGCAAGAAATGTTTGGGCATATGGCATTGGTCATATTTCTGGAACAATCACAAACAGCATTGTCAAAACAACAACATCTGATGACGCAAACAATGCAAGCATCTACAATAATGGCACTATCGCCGACTCGGGCAATATGCTTAAACATTGGCTATGGTCAACGATTGAAGCAACTATCACAAAGTTTGACACGATAGAACAAACGGCAAAAAGAATGATTCACCTTGTGCTTTCAAAAGATTATAGATATGCACAATTTAAATATAAAGCAACACCAGTGGAACCAACTACAAGCACCACGCCAACAGTTGTTGTGACCTCGGTTGATGAACTCGAAATTCCAACAGCGTTTGTTTTAAAAACACAGACGAAGATAAACATTAACTATCGTCGAGGAGAATGGGAAGACCTCATTATTATTCCAGCAGGAGAACTTGGTGCTGTTTGGTGGATGAGTTGGCTATTTAATGGTGATGCTGGTGAAGATATCACGATTGACGAACATTATACTTATGATTATGCCGATGCTTCAACCGACTACTATAATAAGTATGTTGGCAATGTGACAAACAAGTTCTCTTCAATCACATTTGACTCTTCAAACAGAATTGGAGAAGGCGAGAGCGGAAGTGCAATCATGAAAAACACAAGAAGTTCGGTTGATGACGAAGAGAGATCGACCATCAAGATTGCAAATCAAGACTATTATCTTGCCGATAAAGACAATCTTACAACAATCTTCAACGCTGGTATTTATGAATATAGCGGGACATATTCTTCAAGCACACTTCCTTACTTTGCAAACACCGACTACTATTCAATTTCAGCAACCTTTGCAGGGCGTTCAGTTGGTGCAAAGATAATGAGCGTAGAAAAAACAGCCAGTGGAATATCAATCAAATATATCGCATATGATGAAGACCCACTCACAGGCGGAAATCTTTCGGTTACAATTAGCGTAAATTATTCAGAATCTGTTACTATCAACACATCATCTTTGAATTTCATTTATACCGGCAACTATTCAGTCGGCATAAGAAAAATCAACGATATTTCAGATTTTGATGCAGTGAAGATAACAGCGGGATATTCAATTTACAGTCAGGCAGACAATTCGGTGAAATATACTGACATCATAAAACTTTCGGTTGCATCAGTCGCAAGCGGAAGCCAACCAAGCGATGATGACGAATCTCTTATCTATCTTGCCCATGACGGCGAAAAATACATTTACATTCCAAATGCAAAACTTCACGAAACGGAGAATGGGGAAAACTATGCGGGCGACCTTGTTGTCAACAACATAGGCTTCACTTCACTTGGAAGCGGAACAACATTTGTCACAAATGTAAACAAAATCAAAGCCCTCTTCAACGGCAAGACTATGTATGTGAGGACGGCAACAGAGGAAAGCACTTATGCATCAGTTTCTTACGGAAATTCAGGCAAGGGCTCTTATGAATTTGTAGGACAGGGCTCTCAAAGCGTGTCAAAAACAATTTCATACGGCAAGACTGTTTCTGTTGCAAAATCAATTGCCTTTGGCGGAAGCGAAGGTGACTATTACTACTCGGCGACAATGTCATCACCGGGCGAAGATGTGCTTGCCCTTAAAGACGGCTCACCAGTGATAAGTTATAAACATAGCACAACCACTTGGGGACTTGGCGTAAGCACAATCAACATTGCAGGCACTGAAATGAATGTTTCGGTAAGTGGCAACAAGATTTTGTTTAAGAGTGAAAGCCTTACAGGAGCAAACTCAACAATTCAAAGCGGAATAAACTCATACTTTAATTCTCTCACTTGGATTGCAAATGAAGAGGTGACAGAGGTATTCAGTGACAACTTCTCAAGTATGACATCTGGAACAAAATCAATTTCTTTGGGCAGTGCAGGCTATCTCAATATTGAACTTGAAGTAAATAAGGGTTGGACTTATTCAAATCCATATGGACTGACAATCACACAAGGCAACGCCCTTACTATCAAAGTTGCCAAAAACAACCCAGACCTTGACATTTATTCACTTAATGGCGTTGCAATCAATAAGGGTTCGCTTTCATTCTCAGCGACTCAATCGTACGAAACTTCAATAACTCAATATATCCTTATGAACAGCAACTCAAATGATTCTTATTATAAGATTGAACTTGTTGAAAACGGAGTGACAACCGAAACCATTGAGCATGTTGGGGCAAGTGGCTCTCATGTTGATGGTTATCTTGGTGATGCATGGAAGGATTTTTCAGCAAGCACAATCAAAGTTTCAGCACAAATCTCTGGCACATATCAAATCACAAAGGACGATAAAGACAATTTCCATATTGTTGCCCGTGACGATTCAGGCAAACTTTTCTATATCGAAGGCTTGCTAAGTGATGATGCTTGTGCGGTGACATATATTTCTCAACTTGTGAAAGCACGCTCTGGCGATGATATCTTGGTTGCACAAAATATCAGCGGAGATTCAACAATAGGCTATACAATATCTTATCTTGTAAACAACAAACCTATTTTGGCATTAGGATATAGCACTGCGGGAATCTCAGATTCCAACTTAACAACAGTGTATATGTATGACAATAATGGTGAAGGTTATAGCGTAGCTCTTAGCGATTGGAGAGAAGGCAGTGATTATGTAACTTTCAAACTGGGCGACGAGTCATATTCAATCACAAAAACACAAATGGAGACAATGACACCATTCACAACATATCAAAATTGTGTAACATTCTATGAACAAAGCGATATCAAATATTTGGTGCTTGACCCAGAATTGACAGATGTCCAATCTTACAACTATGTTCTTGAAGGCGAAACATATCCTTACAAAACGGAAATTGAAAGAAATGTTTATGCATGGGAAACTTGCACATTCCCAACCAGCGATGAGTATGTTTTTGCGAAATTCTCATTCTATTCTGGTGACTGGTCAAAAATGAATATTGACTATGGCTCTCTCAAATACATTGTCACCGACCAAGCAAACTGCGGAGTCAAGGCAATTCTTGCCGACGATGCTGACGACAGGATTACAGTCAATGTGACGGTGAAAACGGCAAACAAAACGGGATCGGCTAATAAGGCAATTTCTGTCGATTCACCACTCGAACCACTTTCAATCATTCTCACCACAGATATTTCATTCAATGATATTGGTGCTGGTTTTAGCAAGGCTTCTTCTGTAAATATCATTGGCGAGGGATACTATATTTCATATTGTGGAGAAACTCTTTATAACAGTATGAGTGGTGGCACAACCAACGCGTTTATAAGAGATGTTTCATTCCTTGGCGAAACCTACAACAAGTCACTTCTTGTTGGCAGTGAAATCAACAAAACAGACCTTTATAATGTCAGCCTTTATGGCTCTGTAAATGCACTTACAAACAAAACTGCACTTATTGCAGATAGTGCACCGAGTGCCGATTACACAATCGACAACTTCACAAACTTTGCATCAGTGCAAAGTGTTGCAAGCGAAGGTACTATTCTTCTTGATGTTGCGACAATGACGGCGTCAACAAACAAAGGTGTTGTTACTGCACTTGATGGTGTGCATGGAGAGAAGGGTGCAGATGGCACAAACGACTCGGCAAACATTTCAAACAGAAACGGCAAAAACGGAACTGACGGTGGCAAAGGTGCGGGCATAAAGGCAACTTCTGTTGAAAGTTCAATCACCTTTGAAAATCAAGGTATATTGTATTCTGGAAATGGCGGAAATGGTGGTGCTGGCGGAAGCGGATATAAAGGCACAGACAAACTTACCGATAATGGCAGAAATAATACCGCAGGCTCTGCTGGCAGTGCTGGCGTAGCAGGCGAAATTGGTGATATTACTGGTTTCTCTGCTGGAGGAACAAGCATTTCTAAGAAGGGCTTTGATGGTACAAATGGTGCAAGAGCAAGAAGAGGTTTTGGCTATCTCAGCACCAAGCGTACATCTTCGTTTGCTGGTATTAATGAAGACAATTCTGTTTCTGGGTATAGTTATCAAGGTGATTCTTTTGGATATGAATACTTAGAACATGATGACACCGCAGGAAAAGCACAAGCAAACGACATCTATACAAAAATGTTTAGATTAGCAGGCGACTACACAACCGCACTTCCAACGCCGGGTGAAGGTGCTTGGAAATAAAAGAAATAAATAAAAATACAGGAGATAATCAATGGCAATCAAACCGACAGGGCAGAGCGGTGGCAAAAATATGCATGACGGACACAGAAAAAGACTTTTCAATCTCGCTTGCAAAGCGGGACTTGATGCACTAAGTGAAGTGCAGGTCATGGAACTGGTGCTTTGCTACATCATGCCAAGGGGAGATGTAAATCCCCTTGCCCACCGCCTGCTTGACAGGTTTGGCAGTGTTATTGAAGTTATCGACGCTCGCCCTGAGGAGTTGAAAGAGGTTTCGGGCATAGGAGAAGACAGTGCAAAGAAATTGCATATGCTTTCAGAGGTATTTTTATATTATTCAACACATCAAATTCACAGACAAAAGGCGGGGTTAAGTTTTGGTGACCTAGCAGATTTGGTTGAAAATCTTTTAAGAATACAAAAGGTTGAATGTCTGTATGCTATGGCATTTGATAAAAATGGAAAACTTCTTGGCACAAGGGAGATGTCAAAGGGTGATGAAAATTTGGTAGAAATGGCGATGAGCGAACTTTCACTTTTTATATCTTCAACCAAAGCAAAACAAATCGCAATCGCTCACAATCACCCGAGCGGGAGCAGTTTACCATCGGGACAGGACAAAACTACTTGTAAATACATTGAAAATTTTTGTGAATTTCTAGGTTGCATTTTTGTAGATTCATTTATTGTTGGCATTGATGGGGTGTATAGTATGCGAGAAAATCGTGTTATACGCAATTTCAAAACAACCATTTAGAAAGTGCAAACCATAAAAGATTTGCGGTGAGTGATGCACCAAAAACAATCACAAAAAGAATCCAAAGACGGGGGAATGTACTTTTCTCCCGTTTTTTATATATTTCGTCCTCTAAAACCTCGTTGCCGTATGGCAGGACGCAAAGACAATACACACCTTCGTCGTCATATTTGATAGAGATATATTCCTGCCGTTCAAGATAAATCAAGATGTTGTCAAGCCCGTCCCCGTCCACTTTATATCGACTTGGCAGTGCAGAAATAATGTCCTTGGCGTCAACGATTTTGTACGCTCCGTTGGGACACTCTTTAAGCAAAATTTTAAGTACCAATTTAGATTTTATATCAAGCATTAAATAATATTTCACCTAAACCACCCTTGTTATACCTTTTATATGTATAATTTGGCGGTGAGATTGGCAATAAAAAGGTTGATGCAAGAGCGAAAGGAAAAATATGTGTTAAGATACCTTTGTCGGGTGTGCGTGGGCAAAAACGCTCACCTTATTTCTCCGCACGACATTGCCAAAGATGTGTGCAAGAAAGTTGTTCTTTCGGTGAGCGAGATTGATGAAATAATGGCGTCGCTTTCACTGCAAAACTATATAGATTTTGTTGTAAGCGACAGTCGAAATGGATATTATTACTGCGTAAAACTAAAAAAAAAGGGACAAACATATCTCTCAGACGCAAAAAAACAGAAAAAAGCCCTCGCCATGCTGGTACTTAGAAGTATGTTTTTGGCAACTGTCAGTTTTGTTTTTGGGGTGATATTGAAGGCAATTTTTCAAAAATGACTAAAAAACCTTTCATTTTTTTACTTAGTGGGGTATAATAAAGGGCGAAGAAGGAGAGTTATGGCATTCAATTTGGTGACAAAATATCCCCCAGCGGGCGACCAACCACAGGCGATAGAAAATTTGACGCAGGGGTTTCAAGATGGGCTGAAAGAACAGGTCTTGCTTGGCGTCACCGGCAGTGGCAAAACTTTCACAATGGCAAATATCATTCAAAAAATGGGCAAACCAACATTGGTTATAGCCCATAACAAGACCCTCGCTGCCCAATTGTGTAATGAATTTAAAGAATTTTTTCCTCATAACAGAGTTGAATATTTTGTTTCATATTATGACTACTATCAGCCCGAGGCCTATATCGTTTCGTCTGATACATACATCGAAAAGGATATGGCAATAAACGAGGAGATTGACAAACTGCGTGCCAGTGCCACATCGTCAATTTTAGAAAGAGATGATGTGATAATCGTGGCGTCTGTGTCTTGTATATATGGGCTTGGCAACCCAAATGAATATTATAACCTGCATATTTCACTTCGAGAGGGCGACATGGTAGACCGTGACGAGATAATTTCACGCCTGATAGATATTCAATATACAAGAAATGATATAGATTTTAAACGCTCAACATTTCGAGTGAAAGGGGATACCCTCGATGTTTTCCCTGCAAACCAATCGGAAATGGCGATAAAAATTCAATTTTTTGGCGACGAAATTGAAAAAATATACAATTTTGACCCGACAACAGGAAATTTGATAAACGGGCTTTCCCATGTTGCAATCTACCCAGCCACCCATTATGCAGTTGGTAGAGAGAGAATGGAAAATGCTCTTGCTCAAATTGAAATTGATAGAGAACTTGCCATTAAGGACTTTGAAGGGCAGGGCAAACTTATCGAGGCAGAACGCATAGGTCAACGGGTTGCCTATGATATGGAAATGATGCGGGAGGTTGGCTATTGCAGTGGCATTGAAAATTATTCTCGCTACTTCGATGGTAGAGCGTCGGGTGAAGCACCATACACATTGCTCGATTATTTTCCAAAAGACTTTTTGACAATCATTGATGAAAGCCACATGACATTGCCACAAATTCGTGCAATGTATAACGGAGATAGGGCACGAAAACAGTCACTGGTGGAATTCGGCTTTCGCCTAGACTCAGCACGAGATAACCGCCCGCTGAAATTTGAGGAGTTTAACCAAAGATTGGGACAAACCCTTTATGTGTCGGCAACTCCTGCACCGTATGAACTTTCAAGGGCGGATAATGTTGCCCAGCAGGTGATAAGACCAACAGGACTGCTTGACCCACTTATTGAAATCAAACCAATCAAAAATCAGGTAGAAGAATTGATGGTTGAGATAAAAAAAACCATTGCCAGAAACGCCCGCACTCTTGTCACCACGCTTACCAAAAAGATGGCTGAAAGCCTGACGACATATTTGCAGGAACATAATTTCAAAGCAAAATATATGCACTCAGAAATTGACACAATGGAAAGGGTGGAAATTATCAATGGGCTTCGTGGTGGCGAATTTGATGTGCTTGTAGGTATCAATCTTTTGCGAGAGGGACTTGATATGCCAGAAGTGGAACTTGTCTGCATACTTGACGCCGATAAAGAGGGCTTTTTGCGAAGCGAAGGGGCACTTATCCAAACAATCGGGCGTTCTGCAAGAAATGCAAACGGAAGGGTCATTATGTTTGCCGATGTGGTCACCGACTCTATGAAGAGGGCGATTGAAAAAACAAACGAACGAAGAAAATTGCAGGAAGAATTTAATAAAGCCAATGGAATTGTTCCAAAAACAATCATCAAGGAGATAAAAAACAGCCTTGAAATCACAAAGAAGGTTGGCTCAGACAAGTTAAAGAAGGAGGAAATCCCTGCCGAAATAGAACGCCTAACCGCTATGATGAAGGTAGCGTCTGGCTCACTTGACTTTGAACGGGCAATTGAACTTCGTGAGCAAATTCATAAACTTAAAAAACAATTAAATCAAAAAAGATAGAAAAATCTATAAAAAAACAACAAAAATTGATAAAAAACAGGAAAAATTATGCAAAATGAAATAATAATCAAGGGTGCAAAGGAAAACAACCTTAAAAATATTGACCTCACCTTGCCCAAAAACAAATTGATTGTGTTTACTGGTGTCAGCGGTTCGGGCAAATCTAGCCTCGCATTTGGCACGATTTTTGCCGAGGGACAAAGGAGATATATTGAAAGCCTTTCTTCATACGCAAGAATGTTTTTGGGACAGGCTCAAAAACCAGATGTGGAGTCAATTGACGGACTTAGCCCTGCAATCTCAATCGACCAAAAGTCAACAAATCATAATCCACGCTCAACGGTTGGCACAGTGACGGAAATATATGATTATCTGCGTTTGTTGTACGCCCGTGTTGGCACTCCTTTTTGCCCTCATTGCAATAAACCAATAGAAAAGCAGACGGTTGACCAAATAGTTGACGAAATTTGCAAACTGCCACAGGGGTGCAAAATAACAATTTCAGCCCCAGTCGTAAGAGGTCAAAAGGGTGCGTTTGTCAAACAATTTGAGGGATACAAAAAATCAGGCTTTGTTCGAGTTGTGGTCGACGGCATTATGTATAGCCTAGACGAGGAGATAAGCCTTGATAAAAACTTAAAACATAATATAAGCGTGGTGATTGACCGCCTTATTATCAAGGAAAATATCATTTCAAGACTGACTGACAGCGTTGAAACTGCTGTAAAACTTGCCGATGGCTTGGTGACAATGGAATGCGAGGGGGAGGAACGACTTTTCAGCACAAACTATGCCTGCCCACATTGCGGGTGGACTTTGGAAGAGATTTCGCCAAGACTTTTCTCGTTTAATGCACCATTTGGTGCCTGCCCAACTTGCTCGGGACTGGGAACTTACAACGATATTGACGAAGCACTCATTTTGCGTGATAGCGATTTAAGCATAAGAGAGGGGGCGTTTAACGCCACAGGTTGGCGAATGGATAACGGCGGACTTGCCGAACGCTATCTGTCGGCGGTCGCTAAAAAATATAAGATTGACCTTGATAAGCCTGTCAAAAAATTGCCACGCAAGGCACTTGACATTCTGTTTTATGGCAATAATGGCGAAAAACTTGATATTTATGAAGATGAGCGAAGAAATAAAACACTTGAACATTTCAACGGCAAAAAGGCACTTGCTTTTGAGGGTATTATAAACAATTTAAAACGCCGACTTGCCGAGGCAAAAAGCGAATTTGTGCGTTTTGAAATTGGCAAGTTTGTCAATCAAATCACCTGCCCAACCTGCCATGGCAAAAGACTGAATGAAAGTGCCCTTTCAATCAAAATCAAGGGCAAAACCATCGCCGATGTATGCGACCAACCAGTTGGCGAACTCTTGACATTTTTTGACGACCTTTCATTGTCGCAAGAGGGGGCAGAGATTGCAAAAAGCATATTAAAAGAAATAAGGGCACGCCTTCAATTTTTGGTTGATGTTGGACTTGACTATCTTTCGCTTTCCCGCTCTGCGGAAACCCTTTCGGGGGGCGAGGCTCAGCGTATAAGGCTTGCGACACAAATAGGAAGCGGGCTTTCTGGCGTCTTGTACATTTTGGACGAGCCTTCAATAGGCTTGCACCAAAGGGACAATGACAGACTTATCAAAACTCTCAAACATCTTCGTGACCTCGGCAATACACTGATTGTTGTCGAACATGACGAGGACACCATTCGCACAGCAGATTGGCTTGTTGATGTAGGTCCATTTGCCGGCGTTCATGGGGGCGAGATTGTAGGCAATGGAAGCGTTGAAAACATTATGAAGAATTCAAACTCCATCACCGCAAAATTTTTAAGAGGAGAGGAAAAAATTGAAGTGCCATGCCAGAGAAGACAGGCAAAGGGATATATTGAGGTGAAGGGAGCAAGAGAAAACAATCTGAAAAACCTCGATGTAAAATTCCCTCTTGGGGTGTTCACTTGCATAACCGGCGTTTCAGGAAGCGGGAAGTCATCACTTCTCAACGAAATTGTATACCCAGAACTTTCAAATAGACTTAATAACAGCAGATTAGAAGTGGGGGATTTTGATAGTATTGAAAATATTTCTCAACTTGATAAGGTGATAAATATTGACCAGTCACCAATTGGCAGAACGCCACGCTCAAACCCTGCAACTTATGTGGGAATGTTCTCATACATTCGTGACCTATTTGCAAGCACGCCCGATGCAAAAGCCAAGGGGTATGGTGCTGGCAGATTTTCATTCAATGTCAAGGGCGGACGCTGTGATGCCTGCGAAGGTGCTGGTGTGAAGGAAATTGAAATGTATTTCCTGCCAGATATTTCTGTGCCGTGCGAGGCTTGTAA
>CAZVYB010000004.1:0-30782 GCA_964631405.1 uncultured Lachnospiraceae bacterium | reverse complement strand
AGAATGACAAGCGAAAACCCGATGAATAAAAACAACAGGTGAAACACACCATAAGCGGAAGGAGGAGTCATTTCCCATGCTGTCCATTCAAAAAAAAAACTTTTTCATAATGCCCTCGTTATAATAATGGCGCAGAGGACAGGATTTGAACCTGCGGAGGCTTTTGACCTCACACGCTTTCCAAGCGTGCGCCTTAAACCACTCGGCCACCTCTGCATATTTGTATGATAACACATTGCTTGTGTCTTGTCAAAAGAATTTCAATTAAAAAGACGCTTAGATTTAAGCGTCCCTTCAATATGAAGATTATTCGTCCATTTCATAATGGCTTCCGCTATGTTGTGTTGCGGGAAATCTTTGACCTTTTTCAAGGTAGCAACTTCCGCCACATTTTCCTTCCTTGTCGTAGCAAGAATAGTTAGCAGACTTTGGGGCTTGTTCGCCCGGTTTCCATTGTTTGCTCATGTTCCTAACCTCCAATTATATTGTGGCTCGTTTCGACTAAAATATTCATAAAATTATAGAAAATTTTAAATATGATTTGTAAAAATAAAATCAATGTTGTATAATTGTTGTAAGACAAAAGAGTTTGTCTACTTTGGGAGAATAAGATGATAAAATTTTGTACAGATAGTTGTGTTGATATAGGCAAGGAAATGCTTGCGGAACAAGATATTTCGGTTATCCCTCTTTATGTTATCTTGGGGGAGGGAGAGTATCTTGATGGAGTGAATATTCAACCTGCTGATATTTTTGAATATGTAAAAGAAAATGGGGTTTTGCCTAAAACTGCAACCAGAAGCGTGGAAAACTATAAAGATTTTTATTTAGAGAACTTGAAAAATGGCGACGAGATTATCTATCTTGGCATATCCAGCCAACTTTCTTCCTCTTATGAAAACGCCGTTAGTGCAAGGGAGGAGATGGAAGAGAAAAACAGGATTTTTGTCCTTGATAGCAAATCGCTTTCGTCTGGCATAGGGCTTTTGCTTTTGTATGGCAAAAAACTTGCAAGCGAGGGATTGAAAGCAGAGGAAATTTGCAAAAAACTTGAAAGGCAAATTGAAAGAAATCAAACATCTTTCATTGTTGATAAACTTGATTATTTGTATAAGGGAGGAAGATGCTCGGCACTTTCTCGATTTGGTGCATCACTTTTGAATATAAAGCCGATTTTGGAACTGAAAGATGGCAAAATCGAGAATACATCAAAACTTATGGGCAAATTTAGCGTTGTGTGCAAAAGGTATATTGACCAAATGCTTGCAAAACACAATGCTTATAAAAAGGATATTTGTTTTATAACCCATACCTGTAAAGAAGAAACTTTTGTTGAAGAAATGGTTGAGTATGTAAAATCCAAGGGGATTTTTGAACAGGTTATCCCATCTCGTGCTGGGGCGACAATTTCTTGCCACTGCGGAGAAAACACACTGGGAATTTTATATCTATTAAATGAAGAGGAATAGTATGGCAAACGATTGTATTTTTTGTAAGATTATCAAGGGGGAAATCCCATCAAATAAGGTATATGAAGATGATTTTACATATGCTTTTTTAGATTTGAGCAATGACGGGAATGGGCATATTTTGGTCATTCCTAAAAAACATTGTATCAATATTTTGGATTGCGACGAAGAAACTCTTGCCCGTGTCATGGCAACTGTTAAGTTAATAAGCAATCACCTTGTTGAAAATTGTGGCTTTGGTGGCGTGAATGTGCTAAACGCCAGTGGAAAAGATGCCGAACAAAGCGTTTTTCACCTGCATTTTCACATTTTGCCACGAATGAAAAATGATGGCTTCAAAACATTTCCATCTCTTCCAGAAAATTCAAAATCAAAGGAAGAAGTTTTGGAAATGTTTAAGGTCAAAAAGTAGGTGAGTGCGTGAAAGAAATAGTTTTATATACCGACGGGGCTTGCTCTGGCAATCCCGGAATGGGTGGTTGGGGGGCAATTTTATCCTACCAGGGTAGAGAGAAAATTCTTTCGGGCGGTGAAATGACCACAACCAATAATCGCATGGAACTCACAGCCGTTATTGAGGGACTAAAAGCAATTAAAGAAGGTTGTAAGGTTGATGTTTATAGTGATTCCGCCTATGTTGTCAATGCTTTTTTGCAAGATTGGGTTGGTAAATGGCGTATGAATGGCTGGCGTTCCTCAAAAGGGGCTGTTATGAATGTTGACCTTTGGAAAAGTTTGCTTAGTGAGATGAGCAGGCACGAAGTGACATGGCATAAAGTCAAAGGTCATGCCGATAATGAAAACAACAACAGATGCGACGCTCTTGCGAGGGGAGAGATTGACAAATTGAGGGCAAATCAACCTATTTAAAAATAAAAAATCCGCAATATGATGTTTTCGTCATATATAGGCGGATTTTTTAGTCGACATTGATAAGTTTGTCATAGATTATTTCATAAATTGCAGGTGCACTTGTTTTCCATTTGTGGATTGCTTCATTAGCACTTTGTCTTGTTGGTGCTTTGACGGTCAATACAAACATTGGTGAAGTTGATTGAGGTTCATAAATTTTAAGTTCAACATTATAAGAACCGTCCAAATTTTTGCGATAAGTGGAACTATATTCCTGTGAAGACTTCACGCTAAGTTTGTTTGCCTGTAAGTATGCAGAAATTTCTTCTCGTTTTTCAAGAGGTATACGGCGATATAGGTGAGAAAGACACTCTCTGCCTTCATATGTGAGGTCAAACAATTCCTTGCTGTCATCTTTGTCGCTGATTTTGTATAGAAGTTTGCTGTCGACGAGGTCGTGAATGATTGTTTTGCAATCCATATAGTTTTTAATCCATTCATTTTTGACAGAACAAATATCAAGAATGGAATCTTCGGTGAGAGAGATTTCCATCTTTTCAAGGACAAACAACATCACAAGTTTATCAGCAACCAAACGCTCTTTTTCTGTCAGTATCTTTTTCATGTCTTTCATTATATCATATTTTTTTTATAAATCAAATTCTTTTTGTTTGCATTTTGCAATAATTATGATATAATGGCAAAAAGAGGTACTATTTATGGAAGAAAATATCAAAAACTTTATTGATGCGTGTGATGACCTTGTGTCATGCAAATACCTTGTCGCAGAATATAAAATTCAACAAATGCTAAAACAACTTGCAAATGCAAGCGAAGTGTGTGAACTTGTTGGCGATTGTCTTGAACAATTTAATCGTGACCGAGAGTTTGCCAAGGCGTATGTGCAAGACGGACACGGCGGTTTTATGTTTGTATGCCCACAAGAAGAATATAAAATCATTGCACTTGTTTTTTGTACACTTGTTGATATTGATGGCAAGAAAATTGATTTTACAGATTTTGTTAAAAGATTTTTTGGACAATATGAAAACCCATTTGGCTCTTTTGTTGAACAAATGATTGTTCCTTTTCGCAATTTGATTGCTGAGGCTTTTGGGTATGGCTATCAAGAGGAAGAAGAACAAGAGCAAGCACAAGAAGAAAAAGAGGAGAAGGTATATTCTTACTTTGATACCCCAGAAGAAGAGGAAGAAGGGGAGGACGAGGACGATTATATCAAAGCACAAAAACTTGCAGTGCAAATCCTCAGTCAACTTGAATTTGTGAAGCAAGACGATGCAGTAAAACAGGCAATGCAAATTTGCCGAGCAGTTGTCAAGACGACAGACCTTGCCGACGAAGATGTGGCAGAGTCTTTGGCTTTTGGATTGAGAAATTGTAAGGTAAAACCTGCAAAATATTTGATTAAAGAACTTATTGACCTTTTGGACTAAAATTCAAAATTCATGATAGGGCAAGTTGGAAGCAATCCAATTCTTGCCCTTTTTTAAACCATAATTAGGGCTAACGGCAGACAAACAAGGGTAGCCAGCAAAGCATGAGTAAACTTTTGCAGACAGAATAGCCCGACTGGCATATCCAGTTGTTTTAGCATTGCGATAGATTGTAAAATTGTGGAAAACCCACCGAAACTAATAACAAAGGTGCTTGCAAGCACAGCCCAAATGCCATTTAAATTTAAACTTATTTCTTTGCAACCCTTTGTTATTTCAACCAAGCCTTGTAAAATCGGAGATATTTCCTTTGGAAAAATAGAAAAAACAGGGCTTAGGGCGGTGATGATGACAAAAAATATTGCAATGATTGCACCTACCGAAATTATGCTTAGGGCAGAGTCTAGGACCATGCTTGAAATGTCGCTTTTGGGGGCAGTTTTTGGAGTTGATTGTCTTGATAGTTCCTCTTCTTTGACCTTTAAATTGCGATACAAAATACCATTTAAAATTGCACCGATTAGATGCGATAAAAGGATTATATATCCATAAATTGGTTTGCCAAGCATACCCACGCCAACCGCCCCAACAATAAACATAGGCCCAGATGTGCTACAAAAACTGCACATCTTAAAAGCGTCACTTTTGCTGATTTTTCCGCTAGAATAAAGGTCTGCGGTCATTTTTGCACCAACTGGATAGCCCGAAACGGCACTTGTCAAAAAGACGAAGGCAGAGATTTGTGGAGTTTTAAAAATTCTTTTTGTGGCTTGTCCAAAAATGCCAGACGCCCGCTCAATTGTGCCAAGATGAGTCAAAACTTTTGTGAAAAACATAAAAGGCAAGACACTTGGCAAAACATTCAAAGCCCATGCAGAAATGCCATTCAGTGTTTCTTGGATATATAGTGCGGGACGAAAAATCATGTTAAAAATTATGAATAAGACAAAAATAGATAAAATAGTATTATATTTTCTCATAAATTTCTCCAAAGATTTGACTTTTGGTGGCTGTTGATGCTAAAATACTTACATCAATTTGAAATATCTTTTTGATATAATAATTTATTCATGCAAAATCATTTTAGAAGGGGAAATCGCGTGCAGGTAAAAGATTTGTATAGCAGGGCAAAACCGCTTCAAAAAACCATTGTGTTTCCAGAAGCGGGTTTTAGCGATAGGACAATCGAAGCAGTAAAAATCATTCAAAAGAAAAAGATAGCAAAGCCAATCTTGATTGGTGATGAAAGTGCCCTTGTTCTAAGGGATAAAAAACTTATAAATTTTCAAATTATAAATCCAAAAACATTTCCTCAAAAGGATATGCTGGCAAAGAAATTGTATGCAAAACGCAAAGAAAAGGGCATGACAATCGAAGAGGCAGAACGCTTGGTTCTTGACCCTTATTATTTTTCAACATTGCTTGTCGAAGAGGGGTTTGCTGACGGAATGATAGGCGGGGCTGAAACTTCAACCGCAAATATGGTGCGTCCAGCATTGCAGGTGATAAAAGCCAAGAAAAAAGGTGGAATTGTGTCATCTTGTTTTTTGATGTTTGGTAAAAATGATTTTCTGAAAGACAAGGCTCTTATTCTTGCAGATTGTGGCGTCATCAAAAAGCCAAACGCAGACGAATTGTATCAAATTGCCTGCCATAGTGCCGAAACATATAAACAACTTGGTCTAGGAGAGCCAAAAGTTGCATTTCTATCTTTCTCGACAAAGGGCTCAGCAGAGGACGACAGCATACAAATTGTGCGAGAGGCTTACGAGAAGTTTAAGAAAAAGGGTTATGTTTGCGACGGAGAAATTCAATTTGACGCTTCAATGGTGCCAGATGTTGCAAAACTTAAATGCCCTAATAGCCCACTGGGAGGCGATGCAAATATTTTGATTTTCCCTGACCTTAACAGCGGAAATATATGCTATAAGGCTATGCAATATGTTGGAGGAGTAAAGGCGGTAGGCCCTATTTTGCAGGGACTGAATAAACCAGTCAATGACCTTTCAAGAGGTTGCTCAGTCGAAGATATTATTATGGCAACAGCAATAACTGCAATGCAGTCACAAAAGGAGGATAAAAAGTGAAAATATTAGTTATCAATGCTGGAAGTTCATCTCTTAAATATCAATTGTTTGATATGGGAGAGGAAAAATTGCTCGCAAAAGGAAATTGCGAAAAAATTGGGCTTGAAGGCTCTCTTGTTTCATTGAAAGCTCATGGAGAACAAAAGATTTTTGATGTTGTTCTTAAAAATCATGAGGACGCAATGGAAAATGTTCTTAAAATTTTGCTTGATAAAGAAAACGATATTCTTTCGTCTTTGTCAGAAATTGGGGCGGTAGGTCATAGGGTTTTGCATGGCGGAGAGATTTATACAAAATCTGTTCTTGTGGACGAAGAAGTTATGAAGAATTTGGAGGAACTTAAACCTCTTGGCCCTCTTCATATGCCTGCAAATATGTTTGGTATCAAGGCCTGCCAAGAGGCTATGCCGGGCGTACCACAAGTGGCAGTGTTCGATACAGAATTTCACTCAACCATGCCAGATTATGCATATAGATATGCAATTCCAAAAAAGGCTTATACCGAATGGAAAATTAGGAAATATGGCTTCCATGGAACAAGTCATAAGTTTGTCGCCAATGAACTTGAAAAACTGACTGGCAAAAAGGGGAAGTTTATCATCTGTCATGTTGGGAATGGAGCGTCTGTTTCTGCGGTTGTTGATGGAAAAAGCGTTGAAACTTCAATGGGATTTACTCCACTTGAAGGACTAGTTATGGGAACACGCAGTGGCGATATTGACCCAGCGGTTGTTGAAAGAATTATGGAAATGAGCGGGAAGACAGTTGGAGAAACTCTCAACTATCTTAATAAAGAGAGTGGGCTTTTGGGAATTAGCGGAATTTCAAGCGATATTCGTGATATTCAAAAGGTTGCAGAAGGCAACGAGGACGCTCAACTTGCAATAAGAATGCTTTGCTATCGCATCAAAAAGTATATCGGAGAATATGTTGCCGTTCTTAATGGCGTAGATGCCATTGCTTTTACTGCGGGTACTGGTGAAAATAGACCAGAAATTCGTCAAGAAATTCTGGAAGGTCTTGATTGGCTTGGTATCGAGGTTGATAAGGACAAAAACTTCAACTTTGTAAGAGGGGAAAATTTCGATATCACTGGTGCAAATTCGAGATGCAAAATCTATGTTGTTCCAACTGATGAGGAACTTATGATTGCTCGTGATACAAAAGAAATTGTAGAAAAATTATAATTGTAATAAAAATGCTTGACAAAGTGGGAGAAATTCTTTATACTTATAAAGCATGATAAATAGAATAGGAGGAAAAAATGGCAGTTCCAAAGCATAAAACTTCAAAAGCAAGAAGAAATACTAGACACTCTGCAAACTCTGTTGCGACAATGCCAACGCTTGTTGAATGTCCAAAATGTCATGAGATGAAAAAGCCTCATACAGTATGTAAGAAGTGTGGTACTTACAAGGGTGAAACAGTAATCGAGAAAAAAGAAGAAAAGAAATAAAAAGTTTTAGAATGCTCTCGTCTTATGACGGGAGTTTTTTATATCCTATGTAAGAAAAAATCTCAGTGCCATCTTTCGATGTTTTATAATTTTTGCATACTAATACAAAATATTGTATTATGTATGGCGTAATAAATACAAAATGAGATATTTGGCATTAAATTTAAAAGGTGCAAAAGAAAAGTTGCAAAAGTTCAAAAAAGATGTTATTATATTTTTGTTTAGTTATTTATAGGAGAATATCATGAAAATTGTTGTTGACGCTTTTGGCGGGGATAATGCTCCGCTTGAAATTGTAGAGGGGGCAAAACTTGCCCTGAAAAAACACAAGGATTTGGAACTTGTGCTTTGCGGAAAAAAAGACGAGATTTTAAAAATTCTTGACGGGCAAACTGATAGGATTGAAATTATAGAAGCGGACGAGGTGATTGAAAACACAGAGCATCCAACAGTTGCAATCAGGACGAAGAAAAACTCTTCACTTGTTAGGGCTTATGATGTGCTGAAAGAAAGAGAAGATGTTGTTGGCTTGGTTTCGGCAGGCAGTACAGGTGCCGTGCTCGCTGGTGCGATTATGAAGATAGGGCGAATCAAGGGGATTTCTAGGCCTGCACTTGCCCCAATTTTGCCAACCAAGAGAGAGTCTGATGTGGTTATTATTGACAGCGGAGCGAACATTGACTGCAAGCCTGTCAATCTTTTGCATTTTGCACTTATGGGTTCTGCATATTATTCAATTTTGTATAATGTAGAAAAGCCTCGTGTTGCACTTCTTAATAATGGTGCGGAGGAGGGAAAAGGGAATGAACTTGTCAAGGAAACATTTCCTCTTCTTAAAAATGCTCCAATCAACTTTATTGGAAACAAGGAAGGCGTTGATTTTATGAGCGGTGACCTCGATGTTATGGTAAGTGATGGCTTTGCGGGTAATGCTTTATTGAAGGGCACTGAGGGGGCTGTTGCGGCAGTTATGTCTGTGCTTAAAAAGAGCATCAAATCTCATTTTTGGAGCAAAATTGGATATCTATTCATGAAAAAGACTTTCAAAGAGGTTCGAGGTAGAATTGATGTTCAGGCTAAGCACGCTGGTTCTCCTCTTTTGGGTTGTAAAAAGATAGTGGTCAAAAACCATGGTTCATGCAAAAGAAACAACATCTTGGCGTCTATTGAGCAGACAATGTTCTTGCATGAAAAATCTTTGATTTCTAAAATTGAAACTATGCTTGCCAATTTGAATGTAGAAGAAGGTGGGCAAGAATAGAGCATGAAAATTGGGGGATATAGTTTTAAAGATAAAGCCCTGATAGAGAAAGCCTTGACCCATAGTTCTTGTTCAGAAAACAACTATGAAAGATTGGAATTTTTGGGAGATAGCATACTTGATTTTGTGGTGGGAGAGTATTTCTATCTAAATTGCAGTGAAAGTGAAGGGAAATTGACGGTACTTAGAAGTCAATTTGTTTCAGAAAATTATCTTGCTGGCGTTTTTGCTAGGTTGAATTTGACATCAAAGGTGCGACTTGGCAAAAGTTATCAAGGAGAGATTTCAAAAGCCATCAAGGCAGACATCGTTGAGGCAATTATTGGGGCGATATATTTAGAGGCGGGCATAGAACAGGTGAAAAAGTTTGTTTATGATGTCTTGAATTTAAGCAATTATAGAAATATTGTAGATGAAAATTATAAGTCAAAATTGCAAGAACTTGTGCAGGGGAATTTTAAGTGCAAAATGTCCTATGTGACCACTCCTTGTCGAGAAGAAGGTTTTGAAGCACGCTTTTTTATGGACGAGGACGAAGTATCGCAAGGTAAGGGGTCGACGAAACAACAGGCAGAGCAAATGGCTGCCAAAAATGCCATAAACAAATTATTCTTGATAAACAACTGAAAATCGCTTTTGATTTTTTTGCTTGTTTGTTATAATAAGACAACTAAAACACATTGCAAATTGAGGAAAATATGATTTTTAAAAAGATTGAAATGATTGGCTTTAAATCATTTGCCGACCGAACAGTGATTGAGTTTGGCGATAATTTTACAGCCATCGTAGGACCGAATGGTTGCGGTAAAAGCAATGTTTCCGACGCTATTCGCTGGGTGCTGGGAGAACAGAGTGCAAAAACCCTTCGTGGTGACAGTATGCAAGATGTTATCTTTAATGGTACAGAGAAAAGAAAAAGTCTTTCTTATTGTGAAGTTACTCTTACTTTCGACAACTCCACAAGATTTTTTAATTTTGATTATGATGAACTTGCTATCACAAGAAAACTTTATCGTTCTGGCGAAAGTGAATATCTTATAAATCGAAACACCTGCCATTTGAAGGACATCACAAATCTTCTATATAACAGCGGGCTTGGCAAAAATGGATATTCTGTTGTAAGTCAGGGCAAAGTGACAGAACTTGTTGATGCAAAGCCTGAAAATAGGCGTGCAATGTTTGAAGACGCAGCGGGCATTTCAAAATATAAAAATGACAAGCGAGATGCAGAGAGAAAACTTGAAAGAACAAACGACAATCTTACTCGTGTAAAAGATATTTTAAGTGAGATAGAGCGTCAAATGGGGCCTCTTAAAAAGCAGGCTGAAAACGCAAAGAAGTATTTGGAATATAAAGCAACACTGAAAGACCTTGAAGTCAATGCCTATATATATCAATATGAAAATGCAAAAGATGTCAAGGAGGCGATAAACTTAAAACTTGACGCAATCACAAGGCAACTTGATGTCCGTGAGGGTGATTTTGCTGGGGCAACCGAGCAATATGACAGGGCTATGTTTGACCTAGCAAACTTTGACAAAATGCTCTCTGCCTTGAACGAAAAGATTTTGGAACTTACGGTTGGGCTTGAAAAGCAGGAAAGTGAAACAAAACTTGCCCGTGAGCGTGTGAATTTTACACTCAAAGAAAATGACCGCTTGAATTTGGATAGAACAAATTGCCAAACAGCCATAGAAATTGGTGAAGAAGAAAGAGCGAATAGGTATCAAGAACTTGAAAGTTTGAAATCAGACCTTGACGCACTTGAAAAGTCTTTTGAAGAATTGTCTCAAAGTTATTTGGCTGTGGCGAATGAACTTACGCTCAACGAGGACGAGGCTGGACAAAGTCAACAGAAGGTGATTGAAACGCTTGGTTCGCTTAGTGACATCAAAAGTTCTCTTTCTCGTCTTTCTGCCGAGAGAGATATTTTGTCAACCAATCTGGCAAATCTTCAATCTGATATAGAGGAACTTACAAACAAAAAACTTGAAAGCGAAGGAAAATTAAAGGAAATTCAAACCTCACTTGCACAGCAAGAAGGGGAACTTGAGGGGCTAAAGGCAAAGGCTGACGGTCTTGCAAGTGCTAATTATTTGGAAGAAAGAAAACTTAAAGAACTTGAAAACGAGAAATTTAATACTTCAACACAAATCAAGGTATATGAAAACCGCAAAAAACTTTTGATAGACCTGCAAAATGAATATGAAGGATATTCATATGCCGTCAAAAAACTTTTGAAAGAGGGTGAGAGAAACAGCGAAATTAGGAAAAATATTTTTGGCGTTGTTGCTTCGCTTATCAAAGTGCCAGAAAAATATGAAACAGCAATTGAGGTTGCCCTTGGTGGAAGCGTGCAAAATATTGTCACATATGATGAAAATGGGGCAAAAATTTTGATTGATTTCTTGAAAAGAAATTCATATGGCAGGGCAACTTTCCTTCCAATTTCGTCAATGAAAAGAAGAGATATTGACAAAAAACTTTTTGTTGGCAAAAATGGCTGTTACGGTGTGGCAAGTGAACTTGTTGACTATGACAAAAAGATTGACAATGTGGTGAGCAACTTGCTTGGCGGTACTGTTATTGTTGACGACACCAACACGGCAATTGCCTTGGCAAAATCGACAGGATATGCGTTTAGGATTGTAACGCTTGATGGCGATGTTGTCAATCCACAAGGCTCTTTGACTGGGGGTAGCAAAAAGGCAGAATCTTCTAACCTTATGGGAAGAGAACGGGAGATTGAAACGCTTGGAATTTCAATTGCAAAACTTGAAGAAAGACTAGGGCAAATTAGCAAGGAACTTGAAAGTGGACTTGCTTTGCATGAAGCAAACAAGAAAGAGTTTTCTCTTATCAGTGATAAGAAAAATAATATGGAAGTTTCAATTGCTCAAACAAAGGAAAAACTTGCAAAATTCCTTTCTGTTGTTGAGGAAACGGCAGACAACTTGAAAATTGCAGAAATGGAATCTGTCACAGTCCAAAACAAAATTGGGCTTATAAATGAAGAACTTTCTCGTTCTGAAAAAATACAATCAGCCCTTTCTGGCAATAAAGAAGACGCCGACGAGTTGATTAAGGAGAAACGAGAGAAGTTTGAAAGACTGAGAGAAAAACGAGAACAAATCAACAACAATATCTTAGCGGTAAAAGTGGAACTTGCTGAAACAAGAACCAAGATTTCAACCTTGCAGGACAATATCAACCGCATTGATAACGAACTTGGCAAACAAAAGACAAGTATTGTTTCGCTTGATGAGCAAATTGCTCAAAATGAGGAGTTTATTGCATCTTGCGAAGAGTTAATCAAAGAAAAACTTGCTTCTGCACCATCTTCTGCAAAGAAAAAAGAACTTGAAGGTTACCTTGAAAAAAGAAGGGTTGCCGAAGAGGATAAGGCAAAACTTTCGGCAAAAATCAAGGAACTTGATGGTCAAAAATCTGCACTTATGGACGATATTTCAAACCTTAAAGATAAGAAATTTAGGGAAGAAATGAATCTTGCAAAAGTTGACACAGAACTGGAACAAATGCAAGAGCGTATTTATGAAGAATATTCTCTTTCATACACCACTTGTCTTGAATTTAGAAAGGCTGATTTCAACATTGATGAAGCTATGCCACAAATAAACAAACTTAAAAAAGACATCAATGCACTTGGCTATGTCAATGTGAATGCGATTGAAGATTGCAAGGCACTTCTTGAACGCTATGATGACCTCAACGGACAGGCTGAGGACCTTGAAAAAGCACAGGACGACCTCAATAAGATTATTAAAGACCTTTCAGGCATTATGATTGAGAAGTTTAATAATGAACTTGCAAGAATAAATGAAAGTTTTAAACTCACATTTAAAGAACTCTTTGGAGGTGGAACTGCAAAACTTGCACTTGCTGACGAAAACGACCCTCTTGAATCTGGTGTTGAGATTTTTGCACAACCACCGGGCAAAAAAATTCAAAACATGACACTGTTATCGGGTGGAGAAAAATCTTTGACGGCAATGGCTGTTATCTTTGCGATTTTAAGAATAAAACCTCTTCCTTTCTGCCTATTTGACGAGGTAGAAGCGGCACTTGACGATAGCAATGTTGAAATCGTTGATAAATATTTGAAAAAACTTTCAACTGAAACACAATTTATATTGATTACTCATAAAAAGCCAACAATGGAATATGCAAATGCTCTGTTTGGTGTGACGATGGAAGAAAAGGGTGTTTCAAAAATTGTGTCTGTTCTTCTTTCAGACGCCATCAAACACGCACAGGAGGCATAAATGGGATTTTTTAAAAAGATTGGCAATGCTCTTCGCAAGACTCGTGAGGCAATTGCTAGAAAAATTGATGCTATGCTTAGTCATGGGGAACTTGATGACGATTTTTATGATGACCTTACTGATGTCCTCATATCCTGCGATATTGGGGTAAGGACAAGTATGGAAATTGTAGAAAGCCTTAGACTTCGTGCGAGAAAGGGCAAATTGAGAAACGCTGACGATGTCAAAAAGGAACTTAAAAGCATTTTAAAAGAAGAATTTGCAAGGGCTGGCGAAATTGAAATCAAAACGCCTGCAATTATCACTATTGTTGGAGTAAATGGTGTGGGGAAAACTACAACAATAGGAAAACTTGCCAAATTTTTCAAAGGTCAAAAGAAAGAGGTGACCCTTGTGGCGGGCGATACCTTTCGTGCAGCCGCCTCCGACCAACTTTCACAATGGGCAGAACGCACAAAAACAAGAATAATAAAACACGCAGAGGGAGCAGATGCCGCAGCAGTGGTTTTTGATGGCATCACAAGCGCAAAAGCAAAAGGCACAGATATTTTGCTTGTTGATACAGCAGGTAGATTGCATACAAAAACCAACCTTATGGAAGAACTAAAAAAGATTGACAAGGTAATCAATCGTGAATATCCAGAAGCGAACCGATATACATTGATTGTCCTTGACGCAACTACAGGACAAAATGCCCTTAATCAAATCACTGCTTTTAATGAGTTTGTCAAAATTGATGGCATTGTGCTTACCAAACTTGATGGAACTGCCAAAGGCGGGGTTGTTGTTGCAATTGAAAAAGACTTTTGTTTGCCGGTGGCTTTTGTAGGTGTCGGCGAAGGTGCTGACGACCTTGAAGAATTTGATTACGACGACTTTGTAGATAATTTATTTTAAAATAGCAATTTGAAAAATCGAGGCTTCAATATTGAGCCTCTTTTTTTGACTTGCTTGTCTAAAAATGGGGTAAAAAGTCAAATTTCGACAAAATCTTTCATATACAAATAGTGTTATTCCACTTTAAAAGGGGCGTGCACTATGATTTATGAAAGTTTGTCAAAGTTTATGGGGAAGATTTGTTGTTTTACATCTTTTGTAAGCACAATTCAAGGCTTCCCTGAGCCGTTGTCAAAAGAAGAAGAGGGGCTGTGGATAGAAAAACTTGTCCAAAAAGATGAGAAAGCACGAGAGGTCTTGATAAATCATAATTTGCGTCTTGTGGCACATATCGTCAAGAAATACACCAATTCATTAGAGGCTGACGACCTCATTTCTGTTGGAACGATAGGCTTAATTAAGGCAGTGGATAGTTTTAAGCCTGATAAGGGGGTTCTTTTATCCACTTATGCGTCACGATGTATTGAGAATGAAATTCTTATGCTTATTCGAGCAAACAAAAAACATAAAGATACCATTTCCCTTAATACCATGCTTTCGCCAAAGGCTGATAGTGACGAAATGGAACTAGGAAATCTTATACCCGCCGATGACGAAGAAGATGTCTTTGAGCAAGTTGAAACCGACTGCATGATGAACGGCGTTTTTTCTGTCATGGATAGATGTTTGACCGATATGGAAAAAGAAATTATAAAATATCGTTACGGCATTTGTGGATATCCAGAAAAAACACAAAAAGAGGTTGCAGAAATTTTTGGTATTTCTCGTTCATATATCTCTCGAATAGAGAGCAAAATAATCAAAGTATTACAAAAAAATTTGCAGACAAACGGGGAAAATGAGGAGCGAGAAGGGTGCGATTTTTCAAAGATTTAAAAAAAATTAAAAAAAATTTTAAAAAGTTCTTGTAAATTCAAAAAAAATAATTATATACTATAAATGCAAAAATAAAATTTATAATTTTAGTCAATTTTTGCCATTAAAATTTCTTCAAAGGTTGGTGCGTCATGGAAAAAGTCGAGTTTTATAAAATTGTTGACAAATTGATTTTGCCTCTTTTTACTGGGGCTTGTATTGATGGGGAAGAAGAATCCTCAAACAGAGATAGTGAGGTGGCTTTTGGAAAGAAAAACAGTCTTTTGATAAAGCCGTCAAAGGCGGACGAATATCGTCTTATTTTGAAGCGTGGACAGCCTTTTCAATCCTTTGAAGTAAACCTTCTTAGGTCTATTTTGGCGGAAATTAATGAAATTTCAAATCTTCAACTTGTAGATGATAGTTATATCTCTGTCCTTCAAGAAAACGCAATTGAGAAGGCTATTTGTCAATCAATTTGTGACCCTGACACTGTGAGCAGTATGTTTGGGATTATCAATGAACTGCAAAAGTGGGCAGTGCGTACATATGAGGGCAAAAAGACCGCTATTGGAATTATCATCAATCTTGCTGTTGATATAAGCGAGCAGGAGGGGGCTCTTAATTTTTATCAAATTATGAACAAAGACTTTTTTGCATTGCTTTCAGACGGGGTTGATTCTTATGTTGAGTTCGATAAAAAGGGAAACCTTCTTGGCTATGTACAAATGAATAGGGTGAAGAAAGTGCCAAGCATTGCACCTCTTGAATTTGAAAATGTATCAAGATATTGCAATGAAAAAAAGATTGGCATTGTATTGACAAAAAATGGCGATTTTCTTATTTTTAAAAACCGTAACCTTCTTTTCTCAAAGCGTGCCGGAAACTGGAATGTATATTCTCATGAAGAGGTGATTCAATTGCTTTCTTATCGAGGCAACTATTCATTGAAGGATATTCGTCGCTCGGTTTACTATACGGCACTGGACACTTCTTTTGCCTATGATGGAGGGTGTATTGTTTATCTTAACAAAGACATGGCAGAAAACGCACTGATGCACATCAACGCAAATGATATTATTGATGAAAGATATTTTGAAATCAAAAAGGCACAAGAACTTGAATACGCTGGTAGGCTTTATAATATGCAAAGCCTATCAGTGGCTGAGGCAAAATTCAATGTGCCATACATGACATTTTTAAAGGAACAAAAGTGCATAAAGTCTCAAAGCATAAGAAAACTTATAAATGGAAAGCCATTTCACGAACTTAGTCGAAAACTTCGCCAAGAACTTGTCAGCATGGACGGAGCGACCGTTATTGATAGCGACGGAACAATTATTGCAGTCGGTGCAATTTTGAAAATTGAGGCAGGAAGCGAGGGCGGTGGTCGTCTTGCAGCGGCAACAACCCTTTCTAAATATGGCGTTGCAATCAAAATTTCACAAGACGGAATTATGAAGGCTTTTTATCCAGACCGCAAAAACGGAAAGGTGAAAACACTTTTCACTGTTGGTTAAACGAAAGAGAGGAGTTGCCTCTCTTTTTTTTTGTGAATGTTTGATTTATACGGCGAGGGTTGTTAAGTTTAGTGAAATATTTTATTGACATCAATTTCCCTTGGTGATATAATAATCATACAGTTATGCAGACAATCGCGTCACTTTGTGATGAGGAAAGTCCGAGCATCAAGAGAACTGGGTGCTGGCTAACGGCCAGCGGGGGCGACCCTAGGGAAAGTGCAACAGAAATAAACCGCTCGAGAAATCGGGTAAGGGTGGAAAGGTGGTGTAAGAGACCACCGCTTGGGTGGAGATATCCAAGGCTCTGTAAACCCCACCTGATGCAAGGTCAAAAGGATAATACGCTTGTTCTCTCGTGTCCTTTAAGAACCGCTTGAACCTGTTGGCAACAGCAGGGCTAGATAGATGATTGTCTAATACAGAACTCGGCTTACAACATAACTGTCCGACTTTTAAGTCGGTTTTTTTATGTAGTAGGAAACATCTTGTTGAGGACATTTGTTTGCAAAAGATACGATATCGCCAGTTTCTTATAAAATGCGATTTATTTGCTGTTTAATCACCAATAAACTCGGCAATAATGTTGTTATGACAAAGAATGAGTATATTGAAAAACTAAAAAACTTAATTTTACAAAGGGTCAACTTTCATGCCCCAAAACAAGAGAATATTGACATTGATTATTCAATTTTGCAGGTTGTAGGAATTGATGCATCATATCCAATTTTTGTATTTAAAAAGCCTATGAATGTTATTTTTTTGAAAGCATTTTTGCTTGCTAAAAAAGAAGCTAAATTCAATTTGGTTATAACTGAAAAACCACTTTTTAAGGAAAAAATCCTCACCAAACTTGATTTGACATACCTTCTTATGAAAGAAGAACATGGAAGTGCGTTGGCAAACGCTTTGGAAGGATTAAATATCAATTATGTCACTAAATCTGGTTTTGAAAAAGACATTGCTGGCGAATATGTTAAGGTGCAGGGGCAAACACTCGACTTTGATTTTCTGCCCTATTATAAAATGAAAAAGGCTCGTTTTGAGGGGGTAAATATTGAAGTAAAAAAGTTTTTATTGAATGGTAAAAATACGACGATTGCCCTGTTAAATACCACAAATCAAAGAAGAGAGGTTTCAATTGAAGTCAATTTGCCTCTTCCTCGTGGATATTATGCATTTAAAAAGGATAGAAATTCAATAGAAATAAAAAATTTAACCACTGCTGACAGGGCGTATTTCAACTTCAATTTGCCTTGCCCTAATTTCTCTTTTTCTATGATGAACGGAATTGAAAGTTGCACATATGCTGGTATAAATTTAAGGTGTAAAATTTCTCTTTTGCCAAAGCAAAGTAAAAAGATGTATTACAATTTTGGAGATAATAAATATTGTTTTTCAAGTCCGAAAGAGGTTGATGATTTTTTTAAATTGTCACAACAAAGGGCAGACGAAATTTTTGATATAAAGGTGCAAACTCGTGATAAAGAATTTGACAATCTTTTCAATCTTTCTTTGCCCCGAAAAATCTGGGAAAAGTGGGAAAAATTTGATATTGATGAGGAAAGTGAAAATTCTTGGCTGAAAATTAAGCAACAAATCATAAAAAACTATGATAAAGGAGAGCAAATTTCTCGTGATTTTAAAGGGTTAAAAGAGGTTCGATTATACCGAAATCTGGGCTGGAAAAGGGTTTTTGTACTTCACGGGGAAAGCAACTATTTGTTTGCAGATAGGGTCAAATATTTCAACTTTAATTTGCTTACAAAAGAAATTTTTGCAAAAAACAACGAAATTTACTTGTCTTTTGCCGAGTAGTATTGTAGAATATTTTTGATATGAACAATACACCTCGCGTGCCTCTTGCCGAAAAAATGCGACCAAAAACATTTGACGATTTTGTAGGTCAACAGCACATTGTTGGAGAAAATACCTTGCTTTATAGGGCAATTCAATATGGTACTTTGGGTAGCATGATTTTTTATGGTCCTCCCGGGACAGGCAAGACAACTCTTGCAAATATCATTGCAAATTCATTGAAGGCAAATTATGTTAAACTCAACGCAGTGACAAGTGGCGTGGGTGACGCAAAAGCAATCATTGAAAGGGCAAGACAGGACAAGGCAATGTTTGGGACTGACACCTTTTTAATTCTTGACGAATGTCATAGATGGAATAAAGCCCAAAGCGATTGCGTTTTAGAAGCGATTGAAGACGGCTCTATTTTCTTTATTGGCACAACAACTGAAAATCCTTATACTTCAATGACACGGGCGATTGTTTCTCGATGCCGAATTTTTGAGTTTAAATCACTGACCTCGCAAGATATAAAACAGGCACTAAAAAGGGCAATCACTGATGAAGAGAAGGGACTTGGGCGTATGCCTATTGAGTATGACGAGGAGGCTCTTGATTATATTGCCTATGCCAGTGCTGGCGATCTAAGAAACTCACTTAATGCACTTGAACTTGCCGTTATGACATCGGCAATTGGCAAGGATATGAAAATACATTTGGATTTGCTTACCGCACAACAATCCACCGACAAAAAGGCGTTGTCGCTTGATGAAAATATGTACTATGATTTCCTTTCTGCGTTTTGCAAGAGTTTGAGGGGAAGCGATGCGGAAGGTGCTTTATATTATAGCCAGCGTCTTATCAAAGCGGGGTGTGACCCGATGATTATTGCTCGAAGGTTGGTTGCTCATGCAAGCGAAGATGTGGGCATGGCAGATTCCAACGCCCTTCTTTTGGCAACAAGTGCAATGTATGCCGTTGAAAAAATGGGGCAACCAGAGGGGCTTATTCCTCTTACTCATGCGATAATATATGTGTGCGAGGCTGAGAAATCAAATTCAGTTATCACCGCTCTTCATATGGCACAGGCAGATGCCGAAAATTGCACAGACAATAAGGTTCCAAATCACCTTAAAAACCACCCAAGCACAAATGACGATGGGCATGGAAACTACAAATATCCACATAACTATGGAGGATATGTCAAACAACAATATCTGCCAGATAGTTTGAAAGACAAAATCTATTATACTCCAAGTCAAAACGGGAGAGAAAAAAATCTTATAAGAAAAAAATTTAGAGGAGAAAACAAGTAATGTTTGGACATAGAAGCGACGGTAAAAAAGTAAAAGGAATGAATATTATTGAAAAGGCGGAGCCATTTTTTATGCGACAAAGAATTGATGCCGTCAATTATATTACCGCAAAAGTTCCATGCGTCCCAATGGACGATTTTATCGCTAGAGAAAGAAGAAAAGGAAACTCCTTTACATATATGCACATACTTTTTGCAAGTATCGTGAGGACATTTTATATTCGTCCAAAACTTAATCGTTTTATCATGAGGGGAACGGTGTATCAGAGAAATACTCTTTCTGTGACTATGGATATAAAACCAAAATTGGAAGAAGATGCAGACAATATAACTTGCAAATTCTACTTCACGGGAAGGGAAAGTTTGCCAGAAATCAAAAAAATTATAGATGAAGAGATTGCAAAATATACTTCCAACAATGTTGATGCAACTGAGCAGGCTACAACAAAAACCGCAAAGAAAATGGGTTCTTGGCCTGACTGCATTTTTAGGACTGCAATGGCCCTTGCTCGTTGGGCTGATAAACATGGAATTTTGCCTAAAAAACTTATTCACGCAAGCCCTTTTCATACAAGTTGCTTTATCACAAACCTGAAATCAATCAAGATAGGTCATATTTATCATCACCTATACGACTTTGGGACAACGGCTATGTTTTTTGCTATGGGCAAGGAAAAGATGGAGCCTTATGTTGAAAATAATAAAGAACTTAAAATTGGCAAATTTATGAACCTTGGCATAAGCATGGACGAGCGTATTGCTGATGGATTTTATTATGGGAAATCTCTCAAACTTTTGCAAGATTTTCTTGCAAACCCAGATTCTTTGATGGAAAGTTTGCCAGAAGATGGCACTATACCTAAAAAGGTTATCAAGAAAAAAGCGAAACAGGCAAAAACTGCATCAAAAAAGGCAAAAAAACAAGAAAAGAAGGCAAAAAAGAGAAGTCCGCTTAAAAACAAAGAAAAACATGACAAAAAAATGAAAAAGAAAAGTGAGGTTGCAGAATGAAAAAAACTTTGTACTTCATACTTGCTTGCTTAACAATCATTTACATTGGTTTTCTCTGTTATACCAACATAATGGGGATAACTGCCGAGTGGATGAATTATGTTGCCATTTATGGCGGACTTGTGATTGCTCTTCTTTATGCGGCAATCAACTTCTTTGGCAGTCCGCTTAAAATAGTGTTTTTCATCTTGCTGATTGTTGCGACAGTTGTGCTTATTTTGACAATTGCAATACCTGATGCGTTTAGACAACTTTTCAAAGTTGGCGAAAGTGCAACAGGGCTTATAAATTTTATAAAAATGTAAAGAATTTAGGGAGAGTAAAATGAATAAATTGCTTTTAATTGATGGAAACAGCATTGCAAACAGAGCATTTTATGCTCTTCCTTTTTTATCCAACCAAGAGGGGAAACCTTCTGGTGCGGTTTTTGGTTTTGCAAACATCATCATCAAACTTTTGCAAGAGGAAAAGCCTAGCCATGTTGTGGTGGCGTTTGACCACGCAAGAAAGACTTTCCGCAATGAGATGTATAGCGAATATAAGATGCAAAGAAAACCAACGCCAGAGGAGTTGATTTCTCAATTTCCAATCATCAAAGAAATGTTGCAGACCATGGGAATTTTGTGTGTTGAGCAGGAAGGGATTGAGGCGGACGATATTATTGGCACAATCAGCAAGCAGTTTGATGGTGAAAAATATATTTTGTCTGGCGACCGTGATTTATTTCAACTTATCGACAAAGATACAACCATACTGTTTACAAAGAAGGGCGTGAGTGAACTCGACAGAGTTGACGAACCTCGCCTTTATGAAATCTTTGGCATAAAACCCAGCCAAATCACCGACTTGAAAGGGCTTATGGGCGACACCTCGGACAATATTCCGGGGGTGAAAGGTGTTGGCGAAAAGACTGCAATTTCTCTTTTGGAGAATTATGAAACTATTGAAAACTTGTATAAAAACATTGATAAAATAAGCGGGAAATTGAAGGAAAAATTGATTGCTGATAAAGATATGGCATTTCTTTCAAAAAGTCTTGCAACGATTGCAAGAGATTGTAAATTGACATATCAAAAAGAAGATTTAAAGTTTACAATGCCTTTTAGAGGGGAACTATATAACTTTTTTATGGCATGGAACTTCTCCTCTCTGCTTAAAAATAAAGCCCTTTTTGCTTCAATGATAAATGAAGAAAAAACCGAGGCGAAAAAGCAAGAAAAACTTGACAAAGAAATTCTTGAAAAAATATCAAACTCAACTGAACGGGTGTTTTGTTATGACCTTGCAAATTGCAAATTTTTGTATAAAAATGCAACCTATTTTCTTGAAACAAACTATTCCCTTTTTGACATGGGGCTTACTTTTGAAGATGTGGTCAACTCCCTAAAAAATATATTCCAAAACCCCAATATCTTGAAAATTTCTTACAATGTCAAAAATGATATGCATTTGCTGGCTAGATATAATATAAAACTTTGCAACTATTTTGACCTAGGCCTTGCTGAATATCTCGTCAAAGCAGGCATCAAAACGGGAGAAAGTCAACTTCCTCTTTCTCAGTATCAAAAAGAAATGGAAGATATGCAAAATGCAATCACAAAACATGATTTGCAGTATGTTTATGACAGAATAGAAAAACCACTGACCGAACTATTGTTTGAAATGGAAAGTGCGGGTTTTAAAATAAATGAAGAAAAACTAGATGAAATTGCGGGAGAGTTTAAGGAGAAACTGCAAGAACTCACAAAGCAGATATATTTGGAAGCGGGGGAAGAGTTTAATATCAATTCGCCAAAACAGGTGGCGTATATATTGTTTGAGAAACTTGGCATAACTGCTTATAATAACAAAAAGCAGTCAACACGAGCAACCGTACTTGAAGAATTAAGTTATATTCCGATTGTGTCAAATATTCTTTTATATCGTAAGTATTCAAAACTGATAAACACCTATATTGATGTATACAAAAACATCTGCCTCAGTAAAGGAAGTATAATTCACACCACATTCAACCAAACTTTGACAAGCACGGGACGGCTTTCAAGCAGTGAACCCAACCTGCAAAATATTCCAACAAGAAGGGACGAAGGCAGGACGCTTAGAAAAATTTTTATTTCTAAATTTGAGGGCGGGAAGATTATTTCAGCCGATTACAATCAAATCGAGTTGCGTCTTTTGGCGGATATGTCGGGCGAAGAGAAACTTATCGAAGCGTATAATAATAACGAGGACATTCATAGATTGACTGCATCTCAAATTTTTGGAGTGCCACTTTCCGAGGTGTCGACAGCACAAAGGCGTGATGCAAAAGCGGTCAATTTTGGCATAATTTATGGCATAAGTGACTATGGCTTGTCGCAGAATATAAAAAGTACCAGAAATATGGCAAAGGAATATATCAATTCTTATTTCAATCGCTATCCAAAAGTGAAGGAGTTTATGGAACAGAATGTTGCTGACGCCCAACAAAGAGGTTATGCCCTTACAAAATTTGGCAGAAAAAGACTTATACCAGAACTTTCTTCTTCAAAATATATAACCAGAACTTTTGGGGAACGGGTTGCTATGAATATGCCACTACAAGGCACCGCATCTGACATTATCAAACTAGCAATGCTTGAAGTGGCAAATGGATTGAAGGAAGGTGGATTTAAAAGTCAACTTATCCTTCAAATTCATGACGAACTTATTGTAGATGTATATCCGGGCGAAGAAGAGGGCGTTCAAAACCTGCTGAAAGAGAAAATGGAGGGCGTGGCAAAACTGAAAGTCCCACTTATTGTTTCAATTGGAACGGGAGAAAGTCTTTATGATTGCAAATAAATTTGTGAATTTGTTTGACTTATATGCGTAAAGTGGGCTATAATCATTATGGAGTTGTAATGTAATGCATAGAAAGATGGGGATTGATTATGGTGATAAACGAATTGGCATCGCATTGACTGATGCCCTTTGCATTATTTCCAGCCCTTTTGAAGTCTATAAAAACGAAGGGAGAGAAAAGGCTTTGCAACATCTTGCCGAAATCATAAAAGAATATGATGTCGACGAGGTCGCAATGGGGCTTCCTATCAATATGGACGGAACAGAAGGCGAAAGGGCAATCCTTCATCGAGAATTTGGGGAAGAACTTTCCAAATTCTCAGGCGTCAAAGTCTTTTATGTTGATGAGCGCTTAACCTCGGCAGAGGCGGAAGAAATTTTGATTTCCAGCGGTGTACGAAGGGAAAAGCGAAAGGAACTCATCGATAAAATCTCTGCGCAAATCATTTTGCAGACTTACATCAACAATATAAAAAGGGGATAATTATTATGGAAAATAACAATGAAGAAATAAAGCCTGTTGACCTTCTTGATGTTTTGCTTGACCAAGACAATAAAGAGCCAATCGTGCTTATGGACGAAACAGGCAAGCAAATGGCTTTTGAGCAAGTTGCAGTCATTCCTTATGAAGTAAGAAAGGAAAAAAGACTTTATTGCGTTTTGAAGCCACTTGATAAAATTGAAGGCATTGCAGATGACGAAGCAATCGTTTTCCTTGTAGATACTGATGATGAGGGCAATTCTGTCATCAAAATTGAAGAGGACGAAGAGGTTGCAATCGCAGTATTTGACAAATACTATGACCTTCTTGAAGAGGCTCAAAAAGAGGAGAAGGAAAAAGCACCAGCAAAGAAAACCGCTCCTAAGAAAAGTGCAGGCAAGTCTGCAGGTTCAAAGAAATAGCAAAAAGAAAATAGATTGCGTTTGCAATCTATTTTTTGTGTAAATTGTATAATTTTGGTCAAAGTATCCATTCTATTATTACAAGGCGTTTTCAGCCTTGAAGAAATAGGAGGTGAAAACTATGTTTGGCAAAAAGTCTAAATCGGCAAAAGAGTCTAAGTCTGCCAAGATGACCAAATCTACAAAGAATGTAGAGGCGTCAAAAGAGGCAAAAGGCTGTGACAGCAAATCAAACTCATCTGCAAAAAATTGCAAATAGTTTTCTACCAAAAAAGTCCATGTGAATCATGGACTTTTTTTATATTATTCTTTTCCTGCATTTTCACTGGTTTGATACATATCGTGTGAAAGTTTTTGAAATGAAAGTGTCACGGTGTCGGTTTCTCCTATTGATGCAGAAATTTCGCAATTTGCGGTTGATGCAAAGGTGTCGTTTGCAAGTTTGTCGCTGAATTTGATTGTTTTTGATGTTGTGCCTTCGGCGTTTGAAAGTTCAAGCAAAATTTCAAATTTATATTCTCTTGTGCTTCCAAGTGCACCAAAATATATGATTGAAGAAAGGTCTGTCTCAAACAATTCGCCCGCACTAAGAGTTCCTTCGGCAAATGCTTTATAGTTGCTACTTCCGCTTGTGCTTACAGAGGCGTTAATTTTAAAAGTTGCACTTGAATAAGTTGAAGAATCAAAAGCGACAGCGGTCAATGTTGCAAACCTCATATTGTTTGCCTCTTCGTCAAATATTGCGGTATAATGCCCGGCATTTTCGGCATTGGCAGTCAATTCCAGCGTTGCTTTGTTGCTTACAAACTTTTCATAATCTTTGACCCAGCCAATAAAAGGGTGCTCTGCTTGTTCGATTTCAATGATGCCAAGCGAGAGTGCTGTTCCTTCGTCGACTGCTTCATTTGGAGAGTCTGTTACACGCCCCCAAGCAGGCTCGCTTGAAGATGCGGTAATGGTGAATGTGTCTGGCGGTACGCAGGCACTAAGCAAAAGCAAAGGGCATATCAATAAAACAAACAATAAAGTTTTTATAGATTTTTTCATTTTTCTTCCTCTTTTCTTAATTATCCTTATTTTGAACATATTTGTCAAATTATTTTATTTTAATTTTCAATTTCTTAGTGTATTTTTTGCAACCTTGCATAGAATATTCTTTGTAAGGAGGCAGTATGTGGGAGTTCTCGCTCAATTTAAACACCGAGAATTTTGAAATTGCAAAATTTTTTTATAACTCGTTATCTCCATATATTCAAGGACTTGGAGGGATTTTGACTTCTCACGAAAGCAATGGATATATCAGTATTTTGTTTGCTGTTGATGAGGACAAGGCGGAAAAGGTGCAGTCTATCATTGCGAATGGTGTGGTAGAGATTGTTTGTAGCAAGTTTAAGGCAGATTATTTAAATCGGAGCCTTCTTTTGCCTGAGCATGATTTGATTGGAATGTCAGCGTTTAAAAAGGCACTTCTTAATTTTGATAAAGAAACAGACAAATTTATTATCAAGAAAAATTTAAGATTTGCCGATAATTTATATTTAGAGTCCTTTTATCGCTTTCGACTGAAAGCCCTGCAAGATAAGTGGGCGGAACTGGTAAGTTTATCCAATGAAAATCGTGAATATTTGGTTTCAAAAGAAAGTTTTATTGACCTTTTAAAATTTTTGGTTGATAATCTTGATATTTGTGCTGACGAAATAAGTGTAATCAAAGAAGAGGGAGGCTATCGAATTTTCAACGAAGAAGAGGGAAAGGGGGGACAACTTATCAGCGAAGAGAGTATGGTGTCCTCAGTAATTGACTTGTCACCTCAAAAAATCAATTTGTATTTCAATGAAACCAGCAGTGCCATAATACTTTTAGAAAGAATTTTTGAAGAACGAATAACGGTCAATCCGGCAAACTTTCAAAATGTGAAAAAGTTTACGCTAAATTGATAAAATGCTTGACAATCTTTTTTTGTTGGTGATATAATCCTTGTATAAACTTGGAGCGATAGACAAGTAGAGATATTTGATGCGTACAGAGAAAAGTTGGTTGGTGAAAAACTTTGGCTAGGATAATCTTGAAACCACTATTGCGGTGAAAAGTATGAAATTAAGTGGCATCTTGCAATTAAGGTGGAACCGCGGTTTGTTATAAATCGTCCTTAAATCTAAGGGCGTTTTTTGTTGCCCTTTTAAAAGGAGAATAAAATGGAAATTAAAGAAGAAAAAGATTTAGAAATTGAAAAATCACGCCATTCCATGGCACACATTCTTGCCAAAGCGGTGGTAAGTCTGTATCCTGAGGCAAAACTTACAATTGGGCCTGCAATTGAGGACGGCTTTTATTATGATATAGAACTTGATAAACCTCTTTCGCCAGACGACCAAATCAAAATTGAAAAGAAAATGAAGGAGATTTTGAATAAGGGGGAAGATTTTGTCCGCAAAGTCCTTCCAAAAGAGGATGCACTCAAACTTTTTGCCGACAATCCTTATAAACTTGAAATCATCAACGAACTTCCTGACGGCGAAGAAGTTTCTATTTATTATACTGGCGATGATTTCTTTGACCTATGTCGTGGACCTCATGTTGAAAGTTCAAGAAAACTTCAAAACATGGGCTATAAAATCCATAGCGTCAATGGTGCTTATTGGAGAGGCAATGAAAAAAATAAAATGCTTCAAAGGGTTTATTGCTATTGCTTTAAAACAAAAAAAGACTTGAATGACTATGTTGCTATGATTGAAGAGGCAAGAAAGCGTGACCATAACAAACTGGGCAGAGAACTTGAACTTTTTACAACCGTTGACTACATCGGTCAAGGCCTTCCAATTTTGTTGCCAAGAGGTGCAAGGGTTGTTCAACTTCTTCAACGCTTTGTAGAAGATGAGGAACAAAAAAGGGGTTGGCTTCTGACAAAAACTCCTTTCATGGCAAAGAGTGACTTGTATAAAATTTCCGGCCACTGGGACCACTATAAAGATGGAATGTTTGTCCTTGGTGACGAAGAAAAATCAAAAGAGGTTTTTGCTCTTAGGCCAATGACCTGCCCATTCCAATATCAAGCATACCTAAATAAGGCACGCTCTTATAAAGACCTGCCTTTGCGTTATAATGAAACTTCAACTTTGTTTAGAAATGAGGCAAGTGGTGAAATGCACGGACTTATTCGTGTAAGACAATTTACTATTTCCGAAGGTCACCTCATGTGTACACCTGAACAACTTGAAGATGAGTTTAAAAATTGTCTAGAACTTGCTATTTTTATGCTTAAAACTCTTGGGCTTTATGAAGACGCTTCATATCGCTTCTCAAAGTGGGACGAGAATAACCGAGAGAAATATATTGGCACAAAAGAACAATGGGACGAGGCTCAGTCAACAATGGAGAAGATTTTGAATGACCTTGAAGTGCCATATTTTGTTGGTATTGGTGAGGCTGCATTCTATGGTCCAAAACTAGACATTCAAATTAAGAATGTTTTTGGAAAGGAGGACACTCTTATCACAATTCAAATCGACCAAATGCTCGCTCAAAAATTCGGAATGGAATACACTGATAAAGACGGAACAAAGAAAAATCCATATATTATTCACAGAACAAGTATCGGTTGCTATGAGCGTACGCTTGCATATCTTATTGAAAAATACGCTGGTGCGTTTCCGCTTTGGCTTGCCCCAGAACAGGTGAGGGTGCTTTCGCTTACCGAAAGAAATTGTGATTATGCAGACCAAATAAAAAATCAACTTTTTGACCTTGGTTTTAGGGTTGAGTGTGATAATAGAAATGAAAAGATTGGCTATAAAATTCGTGAAGCACTCAACATGAAAATCCCATATCTTATCATTGTTGGCGATGAAGAAGAGGCAAATGGTACAATTTCAATCCGAGGAAGAGGCTTTGAGAACAAAACGGGGCTGAATTTGTCAGATTTTATCGACAGGCTTCAAAACGAGGTTAAAACAAAGAAAATTTAATTCAAATTTGCTTTGTTTTCTCCTTGATATATGCTAAAATTCATTTGTAAAATATAAAGGAGGAAGGAATGAACGCAACACAAATCGTGCTTATAGTGTTTATTGTTGCACTTATCATAATCTATCCTATTATGATTGTGTCAAGAAACAAAAAAGAAAATGCTCGTATGCAGGAACAAACAAATTCTCTCAAAAGGGGAGATAAGGTGCTTTTGACAAGTGGCGTATATGGCGAAGTCGTTGATATGCATGAGGAAAATGGCAAAACAATCATCACTCTTGAAACAGGCAAGGGCAACCATAAAGGGTACCTTTCTGTTGACGCTTATGCAGTTTACACAATCTTAAAAGATGAAGAGCCTGCGACAGAAGAACAAAAAACAGAAGAGCCTGCAGTTGTGGAGGAAAAGCCTGAGGCTGAGGAAACAGCAGTTGAAGAGCCAAAGGAAGTTTCAGAAACTGAGCAAACTGAAAAAACAAACAAGAAAGGGAAGAAATAAATCTTCTCTTTTTTAAAGTCACTATTGACTAATCAAAAAAACTGCAATATAATATAAATATGGCTTATGACAAAACAAAGCATTTCATAATTGAGCAATCAAAACTTGAAACATTGTATCAAGTTGATTATTTAAAGAAAAAGAAGGCAAAAGGCTTTACTGAGCAGGAAATATTTTGCCTTAATCTTTGTTTTCTCACAAAAAAACTAAGCGAAAGACCTTCTTTTTTCAATCCTGCACCTATAATTCAAGATATGGGAGTGAGCCGTACAGTTGATGGCTGGTTTTATGTGGAAAAAGATTTCGGGAAGGGGCGGTTCATAAATGCAAACGCACTTTTTAAGAATGTTTTGTGCGAAGAAAAGGCCTGCCATGATTGTGCTTTCGCGTTTGCATCTTCATATCAAGGGCGAGTCAGCCTTAAAAGCGGGGTTGCCAATCCTTATCATCTGACTTCTGGCATTTTGCATTCCATCTGTGAGTTTGACAGGGATTTTTCTACATATGTCTTTGACGGGGCAAATTATCTCGTTATGGAAAAAGACTTGTATTATTCTCTGTTCAATTTCACAGAGATACAAACAATTGGTCAACAGGATTTGTGGCGGGATATAAACTTTTTCTCAGAAATTCATGATGGTGCGGGATTTTTAAAGAATAATCGCCCACATCTTCCCCCTCAAAATTGGAAAAATGTTGAAAAACATTTTGAAGGCATGGGCTTCTTACTGTATTTGTATGACCGTGACGCATCTGTCAATAGTGACCTGTCTTTATCAAAACAGGTTGAAAGAAACAAAAAAGATATGGAACAACTTGAAGAAACGGTTGCCGTTGCAAAAGCAGAACTGGAAGATGGCAAAGAGGACATTTTTGTATAAAATGTTCTTTTTTGTTATCTCATTTCATATTTTACAGGGAAGGTATATTTTTGAAAAAGGGGGCAATTATGAAATTGAAGAGAAAGGGGAATACAATAAGCAAATTGCATAGCGGGACACTTCTTGGTGCTGTTTTAAAGGGTTCTCTTTGTGCAATTTGCATTTCTTTGGCACTTGTGCTAGTGTTTGCTTTTCTTTTAAAATTCACAAACATTCCCGACAGCATCATCAAACCAATCAACCAAGTAATCAAGGGAGTAAGCGTTTTTGTCGGCGTGTTTGTGGGAATGAGAAAACTTAAAGAATTGGGACTTGTAAGTGGACTGCTTATTGGGCTTATTTACACAATTATGGCATTTTTGGTATTTTCTATACTGGGCGGAAGTTTTGTTTTTGATTTGACTTTTTTGACAGACCTTGTGTTTGGTGCAATAATCGGCTCTATTTGCGGAATAATTTGTGTCAATCTTAAAAAAAGTAATAATTAAAACACAAATTTGATTGACAAAAGTTCTTTTAATTCTTTATAATAGGAAAGTAAGTTTAAAAATGCCTGTTTTAGGCAAAGAATTAAAAGGATTTTAAATGTTACGAAAAAACTCATATATCAAATTTGCTTTATTGACCATCGTTGCAATTTTGGGTGTACTGCTTTGCGTATGCCCTTTTGCCGTTCCATATTCATCTTCAAACTTCAACGGCTTTGTTGGGGCTATCAATAAAGGTGTTGACCTTAATGGCGGAGTGTCGGCTGTTTATGAATGTACTTTGGCAGATGGAGAAAGCGGAGATTTAAGCAACGCAATTGATTCTTCCCTTGCAAAACTCAATACAATGTTCCAAAACGAAGGATACAATGAACTGTTCGTTACAAGACAGGGAGAAAACAAAATCAATATTGTTGCATCTGGTGCGACTGAACTTGACTATGCTTTTGGTTATATTGAAGACCGCAAAGTGATGTCTTTCACGCTGAGTCAATATTCTGATACATTGACCTCGCCAGAAGTATATGTGACCTCTTCTGCGATCGCAAAGGTAAGACCAAGCTATGATTATGACCTTCAAAGTTATGGAATTGTGCTTGAATTCACCGAAGAGGGCAAACAAGAAATTAAAGACCTTAAGAAACAGGCAAAGCAATTTAAAAACGACACAATTTATGTTTATCTTGGCGAAATCAGCACAGAAAATACCTTTGCAGAAATAGATTATGACGATTTGAATAGTGATTCTCTTTTCCTGTCTGCAAGTTCAACGGGTGAATACTCAATCGATCAAACAAATGTCACAGAAATTGCATACAGCATTGGTGCCGGCACTTTAAGTGTTGAACTTTCTCTTAAAGAAACCAGCAAAATCAGTGCAGTTTTTGGTAGAAATGCTTTGCTTTATATCGCAATAAGCCTTGGCGTGATAGTCGCTTTGGCAATGGTGATTATGTGGGTTAGGT
>CAZVYB010000003.1:0-35207 GCA_964631405.1 uncultured Lachnospiraceae bacterium | reverse complement strand
AGTTCAAGTGCCATCTCTTTTGGAAGTCCGCATTGATACATTTTAAGTTCTGGTCCAACAACGATAACTGAACGACCTGAATAGTCAACACGCTTACCCAAAAGGTTAAGTCTAAAACGACCTTGTTTTCCGCCAAGCATAGCGGTAAGTGATTTTAAATCCCTTTGTTTTGAAGATTGAACGGCTTTGCCACGCTTACCATTATCAATAAGGTTGTCAACAGCCTCTTGAAGCATACGCTTTTCATTTCTTACAATGACATCTGGTGCACCAAGTTCCATAAGTTTCTTCAAGCGGTTATTTCTATTGATAACTCGTCTATAAAGGTCGTTAAGGTCGCTGGTTGCATATCTACCACCGTCAATTGGCACCATTGGGCGAAGGTCTGGAGGAAGAACTGGCACAACATCAAGCACCATCCATGTTGGGCTGTTGCCTGATTTGAGGAATGATTCAACAACATCAAGTTTCTTCATTGCCTTCATTCTTCTTTGGCCTTTCAAGGTAAGAAGTGCCTCTTTGAGTGCTTTTGCCTCTTTTTTGAGGTCAACTTCGCCAAGAAGTCTTTTGATTGCCTCTGCACCCATGCCAACCTCAAATGCATCATAACCGTATTTTTCGCAGGCATCAGCGTATTCTTTATCTGTGATAACTTGTTTATATGCAAGGTCAGTTCTCTTAGGGTCAAGAACAACATAGCAAACATAGTATACAATCTGTTCAAGCACCTTTGGTGTCATTTCAAGAAGTGTGCCTATCTTTGAAGGTACATTTCTGAAAAACCAAATATGTGTGCAAGGAGCAGCAAGTTCGATATGTCCCATTCTTTCGCGTCTTACCTTAGCACGGGTTACTTCAACTCCGCACTTATCGCAGACTACGCCCTTATAGCGAACCCTTTTATATCTTCCGCATTGACATTCCCAATCTTTTCTTGGTCCAAAAATCTTTTCACAGAAAAGACCATCTTTTTCTGGTTTTTGTGTTCTATAATTGATAGTTTCAGGTTTGGTCACTTCACCATGCGACCATTCACGAATTTTCTCTGGTGAAGCAACCCCTATCTTAATAGAATCAAAATTGTTTAATTCAAACATTTCAAATCCCCTTTTTTCTAATCATCAAAGTCACCGAAATCATCAAAGATGTCGAGATTGTCTAAGTCATTTTTAGTGCTTTCTTCAAATACTTCGCTAAGTTCTTTTGCCTCTGCCTCTTCTGTTGAAAGTGCAGTGTTGGCATTATGTTCCTCAAAGTCAAAGATACCCTCTGCAAGGTCTTTCTCTGTTTCGTGAGCCATTGAAGATGTTTGGTCTTGTTCATCTTGGCTGAGTTCTGAAAGGGAAATTTCCTTATCGCCCTCTGCCAAAATCTTGACATCAAGTCCAAGTGCTTGCAACTCTTTTACGAGAACCTTGAATGATTCTGGAATACCCGGTTCTGCAATTGGCAGACCCTTGATAATAGACTCATAAGTTTTAAGTCTACCATTAAGGTCGTCAGACTTAACTGTAAGCATTTCTTGAAGGATATGGCTTGCACCGTATGCTTCAAGTGCCCATACTTCCATTTCACCAAATCTTTGACCACCAAAGAGTGATTTACCTCCAAGTGGTTGTTGTGTGATGAGTGCGTATGGTCCAATTGAACGAGCGTGAATTTTTGAGTCAACCATATGTTCAAGTTTAAGCATATATTTGATACCAACTGTACTGAGGTTGTCAAATGGCTCACCTGTTCTACCATCGTAAAGTTGCATCTTTCCATCTTCACGGAAATTGTTTTCAACGAGAAGTTCTCTTATATCGTCGGTTGTTGCACCATCGAAGGCAGGAGTTGCAACCTTCCAGCCAAGTGTTTTTGCAACAAGGCCAAGGTGAACTTCCATAACCTGACCGATATTCATACGAGATGGAATACCAAGTGGGCTGAGCACAATATCAAGAGGTTGACCATTTGCGAGATATGGCATATCCGCCTCTGGAAGAACAATTGAAACAACACCCTTGTTACCGTGACGACCTGACATTTTATCACCCACAGAAATCTTTCTCTTTTGGGCAACTGTCACACGAACCATCATGTTTACGCCCGGTTCAAGTTCATCTTTGTTTTTCTTAGAGAATACCTGTACATCAACGACTACACCACCCTTTCCATGTTGAACACGGAGTGAAGTATCACGCACATCTCTTGCCTTATCGCCAAAAATTGCACGAAGCAGTCTTTCTTCTGGTGTGAGGTCTGTTTCTCCCTTTGGAGTAACCTTGCCCACCAAAATGTCGTTCGGGTGCACTTCTGCACCAATTCTTACGATACCATTCTCGTCAAGGTCTTTGAGTGCGTCTTCGCCAAGGTTTGGAATATCGCGGGTGATTGACTCGTCACCAAGTTTGGTTGTACGGCATTTCACTTCATGGTCATAAAGTGTGATTGATGTGTAGACATCTTCTTTTACAAGTCTTTCATTGATAAGGATAGCGTCCTCGAAGTTTTGTCCTTCCCAGTTCATATAACCGATAAGTACATTTTTACCAACGGCAAGTTCTCCATTATCTGTTGAATAGCCGTCTGTGAGGATATCGCCTTCCTTCACCCTTTCGCCCTTTCTTACGCATGGGCGTTGGTTGAAGCAAACATCGTCGTTTGCCTTTGCGAATTTGATAAGTGTGTAAATATCTTCGTCGCCTTTATCTGTGCGTACACGGATTTCGTCGGCAGAAACATAACTTACCGTTCCGTCACGCTTTGCAAGAATTACGCAACCGCTATCATGGGCAGCAACTGCCTCCATTCCAGTACCTACAACTGGTGATTCTGGGCGAATCACTGGCACTGCTTGGCGTTGCATATTCGCACCCATGAGGGCACGGTTTGCTTCGTCGCCGTTTACGAATGGGATAAGGCTTGTCGCAACTGAGATAAGTTGTTTTGGAGATACATCCATATAATCAACTTTGCTTGCTGGAACATCAACATTTGTTGAGCCATGACGGCAGATGATATGTTTGTTGATAAAGTGTCCTTCTTCGTCGAGTGGCTCAATGGCCTGAGCGATATAGCAATCGTTTTCAACATCAGCCATCTTATATACGATGTCTTTTGTTACAACGCCACGCTCTTTATCAACAACTCTGTATGGAGTTTCAAGGAAACCATAATCATTGATACGAACATATGTTGCAAGTGTGTTAAGCAGACCAATTGACTGACCTTCTGGGGTTTCAATTGGGCAAATTCTGCCATAGTGTGTAAAGTGAATATCACGGATTTCTGGGTCAGCACGCTCCTTCTTGATACCTCCAGGTCCAATCGCAGAAACACGGCGTTTTTGAGTGATACCAGAAAGAGGGTTCTTTTGGTCCATGATTTGTGAAAGTTGTGATTGAGAGAAGAAATCTCTTACCGCTTTATTGACCGCCTTAGGGTTCATGATTTGAGAAGGTGTTACCTCAACAAATTCTCTTCCCTGCAATGTTTCTTTCACATTTGTTGAAAGTTTTGTCACACCCTTTCTAAATTCATTGCAAGTGAGTTCTCCCACTGTGGCAACCCTCTTGTTTGAAAGGTGTTCTATCTTGTCAATTCCTGCAATGCCTTCCATAACATCAAGGTAGCATGAAATTGTTGCAAGAATATCGTCCATTGTAAGAGTTGTGATGATAAGGTCTTTTGCGTTTTCTTTGATTGCTTCAAGACGCTTCTCTTTTGATTTATTTTCAGAGAGAATTTGTTTAAGCACTGGAAGGTATACATCTTCAAAAATGCCAAGTTTTTCCTGCTCGCAAGGGAAATATTCACTGAGAGTTACACGGTTGTTTCCTCTCATGAGGTGGCGTTTGCCGTTGACTTGCACCCAAACTTCATTTACGCCTGCGTTTTGAACCCTCTTTGCACTTTCAGCAGTAAACTCTTCGCCCGCTTTTACAAGAAGTTCTCCGTCAACAACTATGTCGTCGGCATTGACAAGTCCTGAAAGTCTTTCTTTAAGGGCAAGTTTTTTGTTTACCTTATATCTACCAACTTTTGAAAGGTTGTAGTATGCGTCTGTGAAGAATGAAGCATTAAGGAAACTTCTTGTGCTTTCAACTGATGGAACATCGGCAGGTCTTGTCTTTCTTGAAAATTCAAGAAGAGCGTCCTCTTGGGTGACCTGAGTTTCTTTATCAAGCACATATTTGATATATCGGTTTCCACCAAATACTTTTGTGATTTCTTCGTTTGTGAAACCAAAGCATTTAAGGAAAACGCCAAGGCTTATAACATTCTTTCTTTCAAGCACAATTTTAAGGTTTTCATTTGCACCCTGTTTTACTTCAATCCATGGTCCATGAACTGGGATAACTTGTGCTTTGAGAGTGGCATTATTCTCCTTCTCTCGTGACATATATACGCTTGGTGCACGAACAATTTGGCTGATTACAACCCTTTCAATTCCGTTATAAATGAAAGAGCCTTGTTCGGTCATCATTGGCATATCACCCATGAATACTTCCTGCTCAACAGCCTGTCCTGTTTCTTCAACAACAAAGCGAGCCTTTACCTTGAGTGGTGAAGAATATGTCGCACCGCGACGCTTACATTCTTTGATGTCATACTTTGGTTGTGCAAATGGCAAAACCTCTGTGATATAAAGTTTTGCTTTGCCAGAGTAGTCAGAAATTGGGAAAAATTCATCAAGCACCTTTTTGATGCCCTTTTCCAAGAAATCCTTATATGACTTCTTTTGGATTTCAAGAAGTGGTGGAACAGGTAACAGTTCCTCACATTTTCCGAAAGTGTATCTTTCTGCCTTTCCATTTGTTATTTTTCTTACTTTAACAGACATTTACCTCTCCTTCTTTCCTCGGCCTATTAACGGGCAAAAAAAGGACTTTATGGCACAAAAATACCATAATAGTCCCCACCTATTAAATTAAAAACCTAAAAATTTCTTCAAAATTTTTTCACAGCCGATATATAGTCTTAAATATTATAACAAAATCAACTTCTTTCTGTCAATACTTTTTCACCACTTTTTTGTCTTTTATTCATAAAATTTTGTTGCAAGGTTATATTTTTTGTATTTTTAGGATATTATTTACATCAAATTTGACACAAAAAGAACTCCTAGTCTTGCTAGAAGTCCTTTTGTGGCTAAATTTTATTTATCCAGTCAAATGTATTTTCAAAATGGAGAGAACTGAGTTTATCATTCTCACAATTCCACACCTCAAAAGTTGGAATTTGAGCAAGAATGTTGTTTGCACCATCTTTATACACCCCTTCTTGATAGTAATACACAATGCCCGTTTCAAGGTTTTTGAAACTGCTTACAACATCATAGCCAAATACGCTTATTCCGCTTATATAATAATTCCCATTTGAGTCTGCAAGCAGTTTTGAAACAACAAGTTCCTCCGCATTAAACGACCTTACAAGCACAACATCTGAAAGTTTGAGTTTGTTTCCGCCGTTATAGAAGCCTCCCTTCGTCGAGTCATAAACATACTCAACAACTTCGTCTGCACTTGCGTCAACCACAAATGAATATATCTTACCGCCACTTGCATTGACCACTTTGAATGTCAACGAGCCCAAAGTTTTATGGTCGTATTTGACAACAATGCCTTCATTGTCGCCCATCTTTGTGATTGAGGTTGGTGCCATATCGTCTGTAAGGGTTGTTTCATTATAATAAAGTCCTGTGGTGTTGGAATCATACTTATAATTAAGCCCCTTATCATTGTCATAGTATGTGTTGTCATTTGCTTTGTACATAAGGCTAATCACGCCCTCTTGTTCATCTTCAAGTTGGACGCTATTGCCAAAGAGATTGAAGAACACATCTTTACTGTTTCCTATGCTTGCTGAGCCCATATCTGAGGCGTATGCAAGTGAAGAATTGCCATAATTATTGACTGAAAGACCAATTGTGACATTCTTAATCTTTGTTGAGAACGACACGAAGCCTGCACTGCTTGCATGAGAGTAAAGCGTCTTTTCTGTTGAAAGTCCACTTTCTGCACCTGCTGAGTTTGTGCCTAGATAGTAAACATGATTCTTTTTATAAATATCATTTGCACCATCATCAGCATCTGTCTGCCCAGCAATCAAACTGCGATATGTCGCATTGCTTGCCGTGGCAGGGTCGGTTTCGTTTGTAATGCTCGCAAAGTCGGTGATTGAGCCAACCTTTCGAGAATCATAAACCTGAGCATTTATGATTGAGGTTGTATAGCAATATGCAAGGTATGGCATCTTTTCTGCAACGGCAACCAATCCTCCTGCTTGTGCAATTGACTGAATACCAGATGTGCTGGTTGAAATATTAAGTTCTGCATTGCAATAACTATTCAGCATTGAAAGTGAAGCATTGCTGTTGTTGCCGGCAATATAGCCAACAATTCCACCCAAGATTGGGTTTGCACGCTCGCCAGTGATGGCAAGTTTTGTTGAGGCGATTGCAAGATTATCAACCTTAAGTGGAGAGTCAACCTGACCAATTCCTCCGCCCAAAATATTTGAAGCGGTGATATCTCCAGAAACCTTGCTCTCTTTTATCTTTGAAATTGTTGCTCCGCCTGATACAACACCAACAATTCCTCCTACATAGTCAATTGCATCATCTTGTGTGGTTGTCACACGGAAATCTTGTTCCATAAGAGCATTGCTGATTGTTCCGCCAATTATTCTGCCGGCAATTCCGCCAACGGCTGTTGGGGTTTTTGGAACAACGGCAAAGATTGATTCGATATTGCCATTATTAGGCACATATGCATATGACAGGTTTCCGCCCGTTTCTCCTGCGATAAGTCCGCCATAGTGATATGCTTTGATGCTTGCATTTGTTTCAATGTCAACAAATGTATAATTCACGCTTGAACCACTGCCAAGCCCTCCATATGCAAAGCCTGCACGGCTTCCCATCACAGATGACACATCTGCAACATGAGCGTTGTAAACAAGTCCCTTGCCAACAAAGCCTGCGATACTGCCCGCATATGAGAAGTTTGAAACCGTAGATTTATCCTCATCATATGACGCATCAGAAGTTGGTGAATATGAAGCCGAAACATTTGCATAACTGTAAACATCTTTCATTGTGAAAGATGAAACCGCCCGGCCTACAATTCCTCCAACAAAGTTGAGTCCTGATACGGTGCCAGCAGAACCTTGAATTTCATTGACAACTATATTGTAAACTTCGCCATATTTCAGCACGCCTGCAAGAGTTCCTACATTGTTTGTGCTATTGAAGGCAACCTCTTGTGGAGAAATTGTAAGGTTTTTTACAACCCCCCTCTTGCTTGCCGAGTAGCCAATTTGAGCAAACAAACCTGCACTTTCAAGTTTGTCCATGGATACAAGGCTTATTCTTGCAATTTCCATGCCATTTCCTTCAAAGTTGCCCGCAAAAATGACCTTATAGATGCTTGCGTGACCTTCCATATCATTATAGTCAATATCACTGATTGCTCTGTAATAAGATATATTGATATTTGTTGAAGATGTTTGTTGCAAAATTTGGCTTTCCATATTTTGTGCGTTTGAAATTAAGTATGGGTTATGAAGTGAACCACGATTTGGTGAATTTGCATCATCAATATAGTGATATGTGATATCGCCTGTTGCGTCATCATATTCGCTATAAGAGAAGTTTCTTATTGAAAGTGTTTTCACATTTGGAGAAACAAGTTCTAGTCTATTCAGTCCAAAAATCATGTTTTTGGTTGAATAAACCATGTTTGTTTGATTGTTTCCGTCGCTTCCCGCAATTGTCACCTTTTCAGTTGTTGGAATATAGTCAACGAAGGTTGTTGAGGTGTTGCCCTTTGAGAAGAACCAAACAGCGTTGACGCCCATGGTTTCTTGATATGAATAGTCAGCAAAGTAGGTTTCAGTATCGCCAAAGTTTCCCACTGTCAATCTTGAAACGCCTGCATAAGTGACATTATAAAGTGAAGTATTGATATTGCCCCTGCCATTTACAAAACCAAGTTTTTCATACTCAGCATCGCTTTCTCCTGAAAGTTTATCCCTATTATATAGATAGTAGCAATTTGAGAATGAACCAGTCATACCCTCAACGATATTTTCTTTTGCAAAGCCCGCAGACGCCGTCACATTGTTTCTTAAAACTGACAAAGAGAATGAGTTTTTGATTGTACCGCCATTTCTGTAAGCAAATCCCGCCATCTCGCTTGTTGTTTTTGAAAGGTCTATATCTGTGTAGCAATCTTGGATTTTTCCTCTATTTTCATAGATAAATCCACCGCCCGCAAGGGTTGAAGAAATATAACTGTCTGTGTCTTGGCTATAAAGGTTTGTATTTGTCTGCCCTCCTGCAACATATGAGGAAATAATTTGAGCTTCTCGTGAGTTGTTGAGAGTGAAGCCTGCGATATGTTGGTCAAATTGAGAGTTGTTGATAAGTTTGCCATCTTTAAAATAGCAACCTGAAATCTTGTTGAAGTTTTGTCCAACAACGCCACCGATATTGAATGGTGCTTTCACATTGATTGACACGCCAGAATTGGTGATGTAACCGCTGTTTGAGCCAACAAGACCGCCAATATAACTTATCCCTGTCAGTGCGTTATCTGCTTTAACGGTGAGGTAGTATTCACTATTATTTGCAAAATCTGTTGAAACAAAGCAGTTTGTGATTATGCCTGCGTTTTCGGCTGAAATTGTACCAAATGTGAAGGAGTCTGTGGAAGTGACAAACTTGACAGTTCTAAGTCCATACAATGCGTATGTTGTGTCGCCAAGTTCTGTATTGACATCGCTTCCGTCTGTGGCTGATGTCAAGTTGAGGTTGAGGTTTTTCACCACGCTATCTTCGCTGATAGTGGAGAAAAGCCCTATACTGCTAAGCGAGCCCATTTGGTATGTTCCGCCCATATTGATTGTATGGCCATTGCCGTCAAATGAAGCAAAGTTGCCGTTGATTGGTTTGAAAATTGAAAGTCCGTCTTCCCCAACAGTATTTGGAATTGTGATGTCATTGAGAAGGATATAGTATCCGCCCTTTTGCATCTGGGTCAAATCTTCATAATCATATACTGGGATTGGACTTTCTTCACTGCTTGATGTATATACATTAAGCAGGAAGGTTGTTTGTATTTTTTGTGCGTTATGTTTTGCTGGTTCTGCATATTCATAATATGTATAAACGCCATTTTGCACATTAAAATATCCGGTGTATGTGAAGAAATAGTATTTCTCTTCTGGCAAATGCGTTCTCACAGGGAGGACATTTAAACCATTATAATTGAAATAATAATTACTTCCAGAGTAAGCGGTATTGCCATTAAATCCAATTTCGTACTCATTGCCCGTTCTGCCAGTTGTTGGGTTTGTATATGTCATGTCAACATTGCTTGAAACCATATTATAGTCTGGTTGGGCATCGGTAAGCAGGTTGGTATATACTTTCCACTCGCCCTTCTTTGCCATGCTCGCAAAGAAGTCGTTGATTTTGTTGAGCACTTCGTTGCTTGATTGGTCGTATTCGATATATTCAAACAGGTCAAGTTCAAAAGTCGTTTGACTGCCCACCTGAACATTGATTTCACCATCGCCCATACCGCTTATGATATCGGCATTTTGTATCTGTTCTCCGTTGTAATTGAAAACAAATTCATTGATGACAATCTTTGTTTTACTGCTAGCCTCACGAACAATATCTCCCTCCGACTGAGAAACTGAAATAGAAATTTCCATTTCGTTGTCAGGATAGTTGATTGTGGAAGATGTTACATCAAGATAATAGGTTCCGTTTTCTTCCACGATTGTACCAAGTGTTGGGTCGCTTGAAAGAATTGTTGCGTTTGCTACATTGAAACCATATGAGTTGATGTTAAGTTTGTATCTCAGTCCCCTTGCAACCTCATATGTCATATAATAGCCATCTTGGTTTGCCGTACCTGTTTTGCCGTCAAGTTCCACGGCAACATAGTTTTTGAGTTTGACTGTAAGTTCTTTGATTGCAATGCCGTTTTCAACAGTCAAGCCATCTTTGATAAGTTTGACATTGATTTTTGACACGCTTCCGTCAATCACATTGTGTGAAGTCATATTGTATTTGATATAAATCACACCGCGATAGTCAACATACTCTGCTTTTGAATAAAGTTCAACAATCTCGCTGAGAGAAATTCTCAAGCCCTTTTTGGTGACTGCACCACTGATTGTGCCGTCCTCAAACATTTGGTCATCACCACCAGCACTTGCCTTTCTTGCCAAAATGCCAAGAAGGGCAGAAGAATTGCCAGAATTATAATTTGAATCGTCATTTTCAATCACAATATAATCAAAGTCCATGTCCTCTGGGGTGATAGTGATTGCCAAAAGCCCACTTTCTCCCGGAAAGGCATATTTGCTAGACGAAGAAAGTCCGCTGTCGCCTGTTGCGTCACCGAGTGATGTATAGTTGTCAATCACAACCGAAATGACCTTTGTGTTTGCATAGTCAATATGGATAAGCAGGTTTTTGCTTGCATTGCTTGCAGTTTGAATATAAAGTGCATAGCGTCCATAAATATTTTCTTCATATCTTGATTGATAGATTGGAGAATTTGTGTTGATTTCAATCTTCAAAATATAAGAATGCTCAAATCTGCCAAGTCCAACTTCTTGTGCGCTCTCTGGAAGGAATGTCAAAGTAAACAATCCGTTTGCGTCCGTTTGACCTTCCAAATTGCCTTGCAAAAGGCTTCCGTCAAGACCAAGAATTTGATACAATGGTGCGTCCTCGTCTTCATCTGTTGAAGATACAAGAATTGTATCAACTATGGTTGCACTTGTATAGATTGGAACTTCGTTATAGTTTTTATTGATAATTGAAAGTGCTCCAAATTTATAGTCCACATTGGCATCTGTGATTGTCTTGTTGACATTTGCGAAATACAAGTCCGAGCCATCTTCTTTTTCAAGTTTAAGTTGAAGTTGAGGTATGAAAGTTAAATTGTAGGTGTTTTCTTCTGTTTCGGCAAGTTTTTTGATTGTTATCACCTGACCTGTGATTTCAATATCAAGGTTTGTTTCACCACTTGTTTCATAAACCTTTGCCGAAACAAGGTCGTTGCCTGCCAGTTGGAAGGTCAAGCCCCTGAAAATCACATTGCCTAGTTTATCGCTCTTGACTGAAATTGTGCTGTTTCCTGCAAAAATTTCCCTTTCAAGAGAATAGTTTGGTCTTACATAAAGTGTTGCGGTGTTTTCCCCACGCAGTTCAATTGTCGTCTTGTCAATTGCAGTCGCTGATGAGGACATATTAGGATAAACTACCGAAGAACGCTCGTCATTTTCTTCAATATCATATTCGCTATCAAAATAGTTTACAACATATATATAGAAGTTGAGTGCGTCGTTTGAATTTAGCACGCTTGATGCCGACACTTGGGCAAGTCCCGACTTTTTGATTGTGATTTTGCCAAGTTGGTCAATCGTCAAAATATCGGTATTGCGAGATGTAAACACCATTTCTCCATTTGTTATAAATGGGTAGTATTCGTCGGCAAGTGAAAGCCTATTAAGATACTCATCAACCATTGTCTGTACTGACGAAAGGTCGTCATTGACAGAAGAGGCAACCTGATAATAGTATGTATAATAAATTTCACGAGTGCCTGTTTCGCTTGTAAGTTTATTGTCAAATTTTGCAGAAAGTGACAGGTTTTCTTGGTCACCCTTGCAGAAGAATTTTTGGTCAACTATGAGAGAACTTCCCTCATATACGCCAACAACAATATATTCACCATAATATGAATCTTTTGCAATGTTTTCAATAAACAGGTTTTCACCTTCTGGAATTAAAATTCTTGTTCTTGAAATCACATATGTGAATACATTGATAGGTTTTGTTTCGCTGGCAACAGTGCCATCAAAACCACTAAGAACATCAATTTTGTTGGCAAATCTTCCAAAGCCAAGTTTGTTGACATCTGTTGTATAGTCTGTGACAACTCCGCCGTTATAAAGCACAGCCATTGATGCCTCTTCACAGGTCTTTCCATCGTCAACCGCTTGGATTGCAAAAGCATTGTTCAGACTTTCGTTACCTTCCATGCCCTCAATGTTTGCGATAAGTGCGATATGAGCAACCGTATTGCCCGCCTTTTGTCCGCGAATGAATGTTCTTGCAGTGATACCCGCAAAATCAGCACTTGTTGCAAGGATTTGTATTCTTCCCACAACTCCGCCGACATAGCCATATCCCCAAACATCTCCGCCAACAACAATTCCCCTGCCAGCCTCAAAATTGCCAACTGAGATTGTTCCTTCTGCTGAGGCAATATCATGAATATAGTCATTATATGTGGTATAAACAACTTTTGGCGTGCCTGTACTATCATCAATGTCATTGAAACCACCATAAATTGTGCCACCAACAACACTTCCAGCACTCTTTGTAAGCACGCTATCGCCAACAAGTCCGCCAAGGAATGTCTTGCTTATGCTTGTAAGTTCTGCAAGGTTTGAAGGTGTTGACTTGATCTTTGTATAAGCCATATAGTTTGAATAGCCGGTAAGTGAAAGTTCACTGCTGTCAATCTTCTTGATTGTTCCATAGTTGACGCCCGTCACTCCCCCCATTCTTACAATAGCAGTGCTTGCGTTTGAAACTTCATAGTTTATGTTGACATAGTCGGTCATATATACGGTAATTCTTGGTGAAAGGTTTTGATATGAGTATCTACCCTGCTCTTCAAGGTCTGCCACCTTTTCGCTTCTTGTGATTGAATCGTTTTTCTCAAAAAGTGTGAAGTCTTGCAGAATAAGCCCATAGTTTGCACCAACAAGACCACCAAAATTGCCTTGACTCATGTGAATATTTGAATATGAAATTGTTGCACCAACATTGATAAGTTTGCCATAGTTTGCACCAGCAACAAGTCCCACATATGTGAAGCCTGCAATCTTATTTGATGCAGAACCCACATTGAAAGAGCCCTCAAATTGAACATATTCAATATACGCAGTTGCCGAAATCTGGTTGAAAAGAGCGTAGAAACTTGTGGTTTCGTTTCCAAATTCACCTTCTGTGCTTGATGTGATATTCAGCCCCGTGATGGTTGCATATTCAGTTGTGCCAACAATTGAGCCTTTAAGTTCTCCAAGTGGCAACTTGTTTACTATGCTTGATGCGTCAATTGTTGTTTTGATTTGATAGTGTGCAGAAAGGTTGTCTTTGATTGCATACAAGTCATTTTCGTCTTTGATGGTAAAGCGGTTTTTCTCTGTTCCGTTTGCAAAGTTGATGGTGATATGCAGTGCAAGGTCTTGATATGCACTATTAAGATTTCCTGCAACATCAAGCCAGTCTTTTGCGACAATGACGAGATCTCCCTGCATCTTTTCTGTGTATCCAACAGAATTGTTAAGGAAATCTTGCGACAATGTCAACTTAATTTGAGTTCTGCCATCGCTTTCAAGGTATGTTATTGAATTTTCATCAAGGATTGAATATGTTTCTTCCCCGACTGTGATTGTACCACCTGTGAAGATTGCAACAATTTCTCCATTTGTTGCTGTTGCATTTGTTGGGCGAGCAACAAGGAAATGTTCTCTTTCAAGGGTTGAAAATTCAAGTTCATCAACTGCCTCTTGCAGTGTTACCCTTTCAACCTCTTCATAAATTGAAACTTTGATGTTGACAGTGTATGAATAAAGTGTATTGTATTGTTTGATATGAGCGATAAGTCTAAGCGTTCCGCTGTTTTGCATATTTGCAAATGCAGTGAATTTCATAGACTCGGTGTCAAATGTACCATAATTGCCAATTGTATAAACATTGTTGCCCTCTTCGTTATAGCACATTTCGCTTGTGCGAACACCGTTTTTGTATATAACGGTATCGCTTTCCCAATAAACAAATTTGCGGTCAAACTTTTGAGCAACATAGATTTCTTCGCTTGGGTTTTCAAACAAATATGCCTCTGTGTTTTGCACGCCCACATCAAAAAGTGCCTCTCTTGCACTATCGTTTGATGTGTTTGAATATACATTTGTATAACTTGCAAGGGCGTTATCCCCATAAGTGCCAAAGCCGTCTTTCTCTTTATAAATGCTCATTTTCTTGACGAGGTCATATGACACAACATAGATTGTATAGTCGATATTGGTGTTTACCCGTCTAAATGCACTTACGCTGTATCCTTCAACAGTAAGAGCAATTTGGCAACTGCCAATCTGTCTAAGGTATACATTAAATTCTTGGCTATTAAGCGTTGCATTGCCAAGTTCAATTATTTGAGAATCGCTGACTGGAGTCACCTTATCAATTGCCTGAGAATTTTCGTCGTCATTGGCAATGATTTTGAGGTCAAAATATGCATTTTCTTTCTTGTTATATGCGTAAATAAGAGAAGAATTTTCCCCTTCCACCTCTTGCAAAAGAGAAATGACATTGTCCTCATTGTTTGAAACAACAGACACCTTTTCAAGTCCTTCAAGCACGGTGATGTTGAGGGTCGTCATTTTCCCGTTATCCAACGATACGGTATAAGACCCCGTCCCGCAAGCGATTGGGACGATATTGAAATTGAGTATATAATCATAACCATACATGGTATATGGTGCGTTTTTGTCATACTCAAAGCGTACAACATTGTCATCGCTTTCGTGTTTGAATGTCATGCTTGTAAATTCTGCATCGGCATAAAGGTCGGTAAAATTCATGCTCCCGCCATCTATGTCAAGGTAGATAGTTTCCTTCAAATCCTCCGATTTGAAAGCAAGCACTGTTGCACCTTTCGCTATGCGATAGTTGATAAAAGAAGTCATTGTGTCCTCTTTTATCACACTAAAATCAAGCATGATTGGAAGTTGGCGGGTTTCCGCCGACACAACCGCACCTTCAAGTCCTCGAATATAAAGTGTTTCATTAAGGTTTGAAATTGTCACCGTGCCAGATGTGTAAATTATGTTTTTATATCTTATTTGAAGGTCTGCACCTGTCAGGTCGATTGTGATTGAATCAAACTCTGCCCCCTCTGGAACAACAGCAAAGGTGAATGGTTGCCAGCCCAGCGTTGAAGATGGATAGTTGTTGTAGAATGTGTAAACATTATCCTCCTCATTTTCAGCCACATTATTCACTAATAATTTTGTTGGAATAATGCGAATTTCAACAGGGATTGAATATGTAAAGTTTACATTTTCATCATCGCTGTTTTCAAAGCCTTCATAATAGAATGTCAGGTTATATTTTGTTGTTTTTGCCTTTGCAATTCCGCAATTGACTTCTATATAATATGTTTTGCTATCACCGTTCTCGACGCAAGCAAGCACCTTGCTGTTGGCGATTGATGTATCTTCGGTTTTTGCTTCAACCTTCAAAAGGTCATTAACAGAGTTTGCTGTCACCTCCAAATATACGGTTGAGTAAACTGCCTTTCTGCCAATAAGCAGACCGTTATCAATTGAAGATTTATAATCTGGAATCAGGGTTATTTCCCCGCTTTTTGACTCCTCAATTTTATAAGAGGTAAGTCCGTCGCCTACGACATAATCAACACCTTCAACCTTATATCCAAATTCATGGGAAAAGTTGTCTTGGTTGATGTCGATAAGCACATAAAAATCTCTTTCGCAATAAAGCACATCTTCCACTTCCGCACCTTGATATTTGGCAACAAAAGTGAATTTATCCCCTGCCGTCACGCTTGTTGCTTCGGCTGGGACTGAATATTCTCCTTCAATAATTGAAACTGATGCAAATGAGTATTTCAAATTGCCATTGCCCACAACTGTTGTTGAAGAACCAAGTGTATAAAGGGCATTGTTTTTATCTTTAAAAATCAAATATTCTTTATCTTCAATTTGGGCAAGGCTGACCTCTATAAACGACTTTGTTTGAAGAGATGCCTCCCCAAAATCGTCCTGCGTGAGTGCATTTGATGTTGTTGTTTTGCCGTAGAAGAAAAATTCTAGGTCACGCTCTGTTGCGTTTTCTTTAAATTCAAAGTCAACCGCAGAAGGTGCGAGGATTTTTGAAGAAGATACATAAAGTGAGTTTGTCCCCTTAGCAAGAGTATCTGAAAATTCTCTTACATTGACGGTGATTTCAAGTTCTCGTCCGCCTTCCTCTGTTACAAAAGTGATTTTTGCATCACCACCATTGAGTGCTGTGATTGTGTATGTTGTTGTATATTCAACTGTCACCAGTTTTTCAATTTTGCAGGCAAATGTGTTGGAATTTTCAAGCAAAATGCCATTGCTCATGCCCCCAACAGGGTTATCAATAGTGACAGACACCTCTTTGGTGTCGTTTTTATATAGTTCTATATATGTAGATTCTGTTTGCAGAGTCGTCTTTGAATAGTCATTTTTATTACAAGCGACAAAAAGGAAACTTGCCAGCACAAGCATTATACTTATTATAAAAACGCTTAATTTTTTGGATTTTATCATAGATACCTTCCTTTTGTTTTTCAAAGACAGTCCTGCCCTTGTAGAATGCACTAAGCAGAAACCCCAAAAAAGAGTTTCTGCGTGCTAATTATCTGCTTTCAATGATTGAGTGTACATATTCAAGTGGGTGAATTTGTACCATAGTTCTCGCCGTTGGCGAGGTGATGACGAATGCCTGTCCAACTGAGGCACTGACAATTCTGTTTCTCTCCTCTTTATTGATACCGCCGGAGTTTTTGTAAAGTTCGATAAGGTCGTTCACATCATTTGGCGACAGCGAGAAAATAAGTGAATATTGACAGGCATTAATGACCGCCGTTGATTGACGCTTGATTTCCTCAGAACCCACAAAGTCGTTGATGTTTTGGGTAATAACAATCTGCATACCGCCATACTTTCTAATACGCTTTGCCATTGATGTCATAAAGTTGAGCGCAATTGGATATTTAGGGTTGATGAAGATGTGTGCTTCGTCAACGACGACAATGATTTTACGGTTTGTCTTGTGCAGTTCGTTATAGTCCTTATTATTGATAACTTCACTTTCAATATATTTAAATACAAGAAGCATCTGTGCACTTGTCAACATTTCATTATTTCCTGCAATCAGTGACTGAAAGTTGAAGCAAACAAAGTTTTCATTTGTTTCAATTGAGGTTGGACCATTCCACAAGTTTGCGTTACGCCCCCCTCTTGCAAACTTTCTTATATATGTTTGTGCTACACGGAGGTTGTTTATCAAAAACTCTTCCTTCGCTTCGGCAAGTCGTTCATTCAGCAGGTCGTACAGGTCGTCGAATGTTGGATAATCGGTTGGCTTTAAATATTTGAGGTCTGTCATTTCGTTGATATTGAATTTTGCGTACAGGTCAAGAACAAGTGAGTTGATAACCTCAAATGCGTCCGAAGAAATACCCTGCAAAATCGTTCTCAAAAATTGTTCGAGGAATTGAAGGTGCTGATTGAATGAGTCGTCAACCTTTGCCTTTTTATCTCTCAGTGTTGGGTCTTTCTCGTCGTCGTCCTTATCAAGTGCACGAATGACATTGAATGGGTTTATAATACCCTGCAATGACGAACCTACATCAATAAGTTTTCCATGAAGTCTGTCGGCTAGTGTTGCATACTCCTTTTCAGGGTCACAAATAAAGATTTTTGTGTTGTCGGCAGCAAAGTTTGCAAGTAGTGTTTTTGTCGCAAAGGATTTTCCCGAACCAGACTTCCCAATAATCATCATGTTTGAGTTTACACGCTGTGGGTCACGCTTGAAGAAGTCTACAAACACAGGATATTCATTATCTCCGAGATAGAAACCGTTTTCGTCTTGAAGTTCTGACGATACGAATGGGAACACGCCCGCAAGTGTATATGTTGGGATACCCCGTTGAAGTTCCTTAATATTATCCCTCATTGAGATACCTGTGCTGATAAAACCGTCAATTTGGCGAGCAAAGAGTTCTGTATAGCGGTAGCCTTCCTGTTTAAGCACCGCCTTAACATCTTTACGAGCAGAATCTTCACAGGTGATAAATGTGTTTACATCATAAAGTTGTTGGTTTGAGTTTTTAAGTTCTGCCAAAAGGTTACGGAGTGTTTCAAGGTGGGTCGAAAGTTCAATTCTTGTACTGCTCTTTCCTGTTTTATACAGTTTTGTTTCCATATCCATTATGGCTTTATCAATTTTCTTTTCGCTTTCATACTTTGGTGCTTTTTGGAATTTCATAACCACCTTCGTACGGTCAAGTAGGAAGAATGATGCACCCCATGCGTTTCCAACTTGAAGTGGATATTCGCTGATGGCGTATGTACGATAGTTTCTTCCATCAATGTTATACTTCGCTGATGAGAATTTTACCTTCTCGGGAGTTGCCCAGTCAATGTATTCTGAAAATGGGATACTCTCCAAATCTCTTTCATTGAACTCTCTGTTATAGTTTGCACGAAGGAAAATTGCAAGTTCTGAGCCTGTAAGTCTTGTCGCCTGCACTGGTGTCAATGATGTGGCAAGCGATGTAATCATACCATTCACGGTGTTGTCAAGGGCTTCAAGGTCTTTGCCCATCACCACCAAATAGAAATAGTCCTTATAAATTTTATTTGTTCTGTTTTTATCTTCAAGGAATGATACACGCTCTTCAAAAATAGGTGCACGGGCGTCAATCTCTTTTTGACTCATTTGCTTTTCATACAATTGGTCAAGCAGTCTGTCATATTTTTTGTTTTCGTTGTAAGCATAGTTGTCAAGCACCATAGCCTTATTGATTTTTACTATCTCGCACACCTGATTGTCGTCAAGTCTGCGTAGTGCATTTCCAAAGCCAACATCAATGACATTGTTTTGGCTATACTCATTCAAAAGGTCAAACAAAATAGGTTTGATTTCCAAAACCTCAGCATAGTAGTTGCCGTATGAGATGCATCTGTCTTGATAGATTGACTCAAATGGAATAAGGTCTTTGATGTTTGGCTTGCCCTTCTTTGGCGACTTTTCGTACTTCTTCTTCTGCATGGAGTATCTTGCAAGGTGGCTTATTGTTACATAAAATCTATCGCTATCTGCAATTTTGAAAAAGAGTGAAATGCCAAGTATTGCCCACGCCATTGCAATCCAAATATGTCCCGGAAAGTTTGAGGCTGCAAGCACAATCAACACAGCACAAACGACAAGAGCAATCACAAGGTCAATGCCCGTAAAGCCCTTTACAAATTCAAGTTTTACTTTTGTTTTTCTTGGAACTATTCTTACCATAATTACCTCTTGTGAATATTTTACAACAAATCAAAGCAAAAATACAAACGATTGAGCAAGATTTTATAAATTTATATAAAATATTTTTATATAGGCAATATATGGAGCGTTGAAAGAGAAAAATATTGAAAATCAAAAAATATTAAATAAAATAACAAAAAAAAATAGCGAAAAAATATTTTTTAATATTTTAAAATATATTTTATCGCCTTTATTTTCGGACTAAAAAGCCTATTTGCTATAAAAAGAAAGTAAATTGATTTTATTATGCAATTTTGCCTTTGCTATTATTTTTTTATCAATAATATCAAACTTTTTTGCAACAACTTCATTATTTAGTCCCAAAATGTCATTTGTCACCATTTTGCCAAGCAAAGAATTTGGGTTCGCCAAAAGAATGGTTGGGATTGAAATCGTCTTTTCCTCTTGAATGGTCACCTGTTCATTTGTGAGAGAGTTTTGTTGTGCGACCTGCACCATTTGAGGAAAATTGCCTTTATTTTCACCCTTTTTAGGGCTTCCATAAATGATATATTTTTCCCCAGCAGTGCGAATGTATCTTTGAGGAAATTCACATTTATCGGTTACAATCTTTTTAACAACCTTGCCTGCAATTTCAAGTTCGCAAACCCTTCCTAACATATTCCCTTGTGTGTCATAAACAAGTTTTCCGATAGGGCTGTTTGAAGAGGAAATATTAAATTTAAGTTTATCTGCTTCATCTATCATAACGCAATCTTCTCCAACCGAAACAATATCGGCACGAGGAAGGACAAAAGAATTTTCGCTTTCTTCGTCAACAACAATCAGTCCCTCAAATGTTTTTATCTTTTCGTCAAAAAACACATTCAGCACATATCCTACCATGTCCCCGCTTTCAAGAGAGATAACTTTTTTTGAAATATAACTTGTAATCTTTTCCATAGTCATAATTTATTTAGAATTGCGAAATTATAGAACATTTTTTGAAAATTTTTAAATATTTTTTGACAATCTTTGTTTTTTTGATATAATAATCACATGAAAGATAGAAAAAGAAAAAAAGAAAACCCAATCACAAAAGATATGTTTATTGACGAGGTCATCAAACTTGATGAAAGGCTTGGCGATGTTTTTATGGGCTTTGGAATGCACTGTATTTTTTGCCACCTTGGGCTTGAAGAAACAATTGAAAAGGCAGCGGGCGTACACATGGTTGATGTTGACTTTTTAGTCAAAAAATTGAACGAAACATACAAAAGTTTAAAAAAATAAAGAAGTTAATCAAAAAAGACGCAAATTGCGTCTTTTTTTATAAAATATATCAATTTAATCAAATTTATTTTATTTTTTTATATATCAAGTTTGCCTTTTATTTTATTTAGTAAGTCGTCAAGTCCCCTCTTTGTTTTTGCAGAAATAAGAACTTCATTTTCCTGCAAAAGATGTGGTTTATCAAGTTTATCGCATTTATTGAGAACTACTATTCGTTTTTGCGTTGCACCAAGTTCATCAAGTAGTTTATTTGTGATTTGCATATTCAATTGATATTCTTTTATCCCGTCAATATCTTGTCCCAGAGAAACATCAACAACATGAAGAAGAAGGTCTGCATCGACAGCCTCTTCCAAAGTGGAAGAAAATGCGTCCACAAGTTGGTGTGGCAGGTCTGAAATAAATCCCACGGTATCCGTCAAAATTGCATATTTATTTTCTCCCAAATACAACTTTCTTGATGTGGTGTCAAGGGTTGCAAAATATTTATCGTCGGCATAAATATTTTCTTTGACCAAAGTGTTTAAAAGTGATGATTTGCCAGAGTTTGTGTACCCAACAAGGGCAATCTTAGGCAATGGAGAATTTAGTCTTTCCTTTCTTGTGGATTGACGCTGTTGTTTGATTTTTTCTATCTGGGTTTTCAGGCTTTCAATTTCACGCTCTAAAACCCTGCGATTAAGTTCCAACTTTGTTTCACCCGGGCCTCGCATACCAACGCCAGCACTACCATATCTTCCACTTGTGCCCTGCATTTGCGATAGGCGTGGCAAAACATATAAGTCCTGAGCCAATTTTACCTGCAATTTTGCCTCTCTTGACTTTGCTCCTCTTGCAAAAATGTCAATAATCAACCCCACTCGGTCAAGAACCTTAACGCCAAATTCATTTGAAAGGTTTTTCATTTGAGAGCCAGAAAGGGGGTAATCTACAATCACCACATCAATGATTTCTTCGCAATTTTTGATGTATTCTTTGATTTCGGCAACCTTTCCACTTCCAATCACCGTGCTTTTGTTATAATCTTTTATAATCTGATAAAATGTGTTGACAACATTTAAGCCAGCCGAAAAAGACAGGCGTTTTATTTCGTCTAGTTTTCTTTCAATATTATCTGTTTTTTTGGTGCATACTGCAACAACAATTGCGTTTTCTTGTTGCAAATATTCCTTCATAATCTCTTTCATAAAATTATGATAGCATTTTTTTAACTATTTTTGCAATGATTTTTGATAAAATTATTTTAATTTGACAAAGTTGTATCGCCGGTTATAGTATCAATCACAACATTGCTTGTGTCTCCGTTTTTTCCAACGATGGTGAAAACCCAGTATAAATCTTCAAATTTTTCATCAACTTCGCTTAAAATTTTCAAATAGCACTCTCCTTCAAAAATGCCATTTGTGTAATATTTTTCAATCTCTCCGTCAAGTGCCAAAATTGCTTTTTCTATTGCAGTTTGATAGTTTATTGAGAAATTTTCACTTGTTTTTTGCAAATTTAGAATTGTTTCACCATAAATAATTGAAATTTCCCCATCAATCGCCCTGCCTAGGTCGCCCATGTAGGAATTGTTAAGTGGATTGAATTCCAAAAGCAATTGCATTGTCCCATCATCGTTTACAACATCAACAGCAAGTTGATTGAACTGTTGCCTTGAAGAAAATTTCAGCGTAACCAAAGAAAAATCTACATTTTCACCATGATTACCATCAATTGCATATGGTTCTTCCCTTTTCCCCACGCTGATAGATGCAAACAATGTATCGTTTGTCCCGCTATAATAATCATATGTTATTTCACTGAATGAGTTTTCTGGTCTTCTTTCCTGCCCGCAACCGCTTAGCATAAAAATGGAAACAAAAATCATAACAACAACCAAAATTTTTCGCATAAAAACTCTCCCGAGTATAAATATGTTTACAAATTTTCAAAAATGTAATAAACCTTTATTAAGCCATTTGATTTTATTAAAAATACCTTCTTCTCCATCTTAAATTTTTTTAGTGTTTTAAAAAAACAAAATTCACGCCGTAATTGGCGTGATTTTTAAATGTTTCGTTCCTCTTCCAAGTATTTTTTCTTGGTCGCTTCCCCTCCTCGAAGATGTTTTTCAGCGAAGTTTTCATCAAGGACTTTTTTTGTTTTCTCATACAAGCCCCTATCTATGGCTTTCAGTTTCACTGACACATCATTGTGTATGGTGCTTTTGCTGTATCCATATATTTTGGCTGTCTTTCTTATGGTATCATGAGTGTCGTAGATATGATTTGCCACGCAAATCACCCTCTCTACTAAATCATCTTTCATAATCCCCTCCGCCCTATAAAATTATGAGCGGGGGAAACTTGTTATGTCAAATTTTGTAGAAAAATGGCGACATTCTTAAAAATTTTTCTTTATTTCTTTGAAAATTCATCAATAATCTTGACAATTTGAGGAATTGATTTAAGTTCTTCAAGACGCTCGTCTGGAATTGAAACCTTAAATTCATCTTCAAAAGTCATCAAAAGTTCTACAATATCAAGAGAGTCTGCACCCAAATCTTCAATAATGTTTGCGTCGTCCTTAATATCATCAGCAGAAATACAAAGTTGTTCTGCAATAATTTTCTTAACTTTTTCGATAGTGTTCATAATAACCTCCACGCACTTATTATATCATAAAAATTTTTATATGTAAATAAAAATACGATAATTTCTTTGATTATCGCATTTTTTAAGGTTTATCAAATTTATTTTGCCTGCAAATCAAGATATTCATTTGGGTCAACATATGAATTGTTGAGTTTTAGGCAAAAGTGCAGGTGTTCCCCCATGTCAAGTTCTCCCGATGCACTTGTGCTGACAACGCCAATCTTTTCTCCCCTTTCAACCTTATCCCCTTCTTCAACCAAAACCTCTTCTTTAAGAGAGGAATATACGCTTGAAAATCCGCTTTCATGTTGAAGTGTGATTGTATAGCCGTCAAGGAAAGAATATTCAATTGAGGTCACCGTGCCATCAAGAATTGCAAACACATCACCATTTTCTCCCGCAAGGTCAACGGCGAGGTGTGCCTCCCATTGATTGAGGGTTTCATTGTTTTGAAGTTCTGTATTTGAAAAGTCTTTTATCACCATAGCGTTTGTCATTGGCAACTGAAATTCAAGTGTGCCCGTGCTTGCAGGGACAGAGCCGTTGACAGCCCCAACGATACTGAAAGTGAGTGCAACGGCGAAAATCACCATTGCAACAGCGATGTACATGGCATAGTTTTTTACAAATTCGATAAACCTATTTTTCTTTTCGATTTCCATTTCAACCTCCTGTGTTTTTTATTGACTAAAAAACATTATTTATACCCTAAAAAAATAAAAACTTTGTCGCAATCAAAAACCAGTCAAAATGAGTGGAAAGCCCAAGACCCAGCCTTCTTCCCTTTCGGCAAGTTGAACATTGACTTTTTTGTTTTCATGCAAAACAAATTTTGAAAAGTCAGTGCAAAATCCATAATAAACATTCATATTTTCTATCTTTGATGCCCGAGTGAAGGTGCAAGAACAAATATCCTCAAAAAAGTTGAAACTTGTCTCCTTTGAAAAGTAAAAAACCGCCCCCTCATAATTTTTGATTTTGTCAAATTCACAGGCGTCATTTTGGAAGGTATAATAATTCACATTCCCATTCTTGACTATTTTTGCCCAGCAATCAACATTTTCATAAGACACGATTGTTGCACTTTGGAAGCCTTTAATTTTATGCAAAAAATCTTGATTTTTACAATTTTGAAGGGTAAAAGCGGAGGCAACTATAAGAATGAGGGAAAATATAAAGGAAAAAAAGGCAGTCATTTTCATATTCTAATGATTGCCTTTTATATTTCTCTTTTTCAAATAAAAATCAAAAATATTGTCTAAAAAATAAACATAAGCACAAAGCAAACGATTGCAACTATAAGCGAAAAGCCTCCCAAAAGCCCAAACATAATTTCCTTTGATTGTTTGCTGAGCGGTTCTTTCTTCTTATCTTCTTTTTGTTTTGTGGTTGGTTTCTTTTCCTGTACTGGCGTTGTTTCTTCTGATTTGATTTCTTGTGTTTGTTTCTCTTTGGCAGGTTGTTCGGCAGAAAGTTTTTTATCTTCCATAATTTCTCCTTTGAATATCAAAAAATTTTCTTTCACCTTATTGTAAAAAAATTATTTATCATTGTCAATCATTTTGAAAAGGGTTTATCCCCCAAATGTTTTCAATATCTTGCGTTGAGGCAAGTGCCTCAACAACAATTGTAACAATATATTTTGTATCTGTATATAGTGTTGTTTCTTCATCAATGAAAATATAAGAGCATAGTGCCACCTTATTTTGAGGGGTAAGAAGAGAATTGAAATAAAAATATCCATCATTCTCGTTGTATTGCCAGTTGAGCGTTTCTACCATATTCATAGCCAGTGTTTGATTTGAGCCTGAATAAATAAATATTTTTGCACGAAGGGCAACATCTTCCTCTTCGTCCAAGTTTTTTACTGCGACAAGTTGAGGCAGGCGTTCCCCCGCCAAAAATGAGCCGTCAAGATTGAATGAAACTGCGTTTGCTCCATTTTTATCGACTCCTACTTGTACCGTTTTGCCAAGTTGTAGGTCGGTGGTAAAGTTTCTATCATTTTCAAAATACCAGCCACTAAACCCAAGATATATCGCAAGGGCAAGCAAAATTGCAAGCACCCCACAGGCAAATATCCAACCAAAATTTTCCTTACTAAATTTCATGGTTTTAGTGTGGTGCAAGTTGTTATAAATATTCTCTTGTGCCGTTATTATTTTTGTTTTTTCTGCGTTTTGCACGATCCGATCTAAATCTATTTATCTGTTCCTGCTTAAAAACAGCACTTTCTTCTGCCAAATAATTTTTGCGGACCTGCCACCTATATTTTCTATTGCCGTATGCCATATCATATGAAATGATGCACACGCCTTGAACAAGATAAAAATAGTATGAGCAGGTACGCCACAATATAAGCACCCAAACGAGAAGTTCTGTTTGACCAACAACCGCACCAAATGCAGCGGTGAAGGAAATTTCATTCATTCCTGTACCACCCGGTAATGGGAAGAATGAAGAGGCAAGGTCAACAAGAACAGTCATCACCATAAGTTTAAAGAACATTTCCCCACCAATCCCCGGCGTAAGGAATTTGACGATAAAGAATGGGATTGCATAGTTGAAAAATTGTCTAAGCAAACTTATGATTGTCATCACTATGAAATCTTTTGGAGATTTTGCATACTGTTTCATGACATCTTGAAATTCGCTTATGTATTTTGTGATTTTTTCATATTGTTTATCATAATTTTTTACAATCTTCATTTTGTGAAGAAGTTTTAGGCATTTTACAACCAGTTTTTTGCCAACAGTTTTACAGCAAGAAAGAAAAACAGTGACTGCAAGCACAGCGAAACTCAGCACAAAACCAATAACGCTTGTGATTGACACAAAAGTGCCATAACTTTTATCAACCCATGAAACAACAAGGCTGATAAAACTTATCACAACCCAGCCAAGTTGGGTGAACACATATTTTGCAAGAGGAACTGATAGTGCTGTATGAAGAGCCACGCCCCTTGATTTTAAGTATGAAATTTGAAATGGCTGTCCGCCAGATGACATTGGCGTGACATTATCATAGTATCTACCAATCTGCGAAACTTTGTATGAAGTGGCAAAACGCCATTTGCCCGTCGACTGTTTGAGCAGATAACTTATGGCAAGCGTTTCCATAAGAACAACTGCAAAAAGAAGCAAAATCACCATAAAAAGTGATGGGATATCAATTCTTAGTCCGCTGATTGGCACCCACTCTTCGTTTGTCAGTTGATAGGTCAAAAGACCTGCAACAACGGCAATATTGATTATAAAGAAAACAACATTAAGTATCTTGCTTTTTTTTGTGTTCCTCTTTGACACTGACTGCTCTACTGCGTCAATTTTTTTCTTTTGAGAATTGATATTTTCCTCAACCTCTTCTTGGCTGATTTCAATTTTAGGCGTTTCTTCTGGGAGGTCAAAAGCGTTTGGCTGAGGTTTGTTTTCCTCGGTTTTTGGTGTTGTCGTTTCCTCTCCCCCCTCTTCAAGATTTTGCTCAGACAAAAAAGTTTCCTCACTTTGTGAGGAAAGATTTTGTTTGGTTTCAAGCAAATCTTTATTTTCCATACATTTATAGTATCAAAAAAAAGATGCTCTGTCAAGCGACTAGGGCATCTATTTTTTTTTATTTTTGACTAACCTTCAAGCAATGCACTTGGTATTCTTCCGCTATAAACAGTGATTGTATAATCTTGTTTAAGCAAATTGAGATTTTGAGTTTCAAAATATGAATATTTATCCTCATAGATTTCGTCATAAAGTGCGTCAAAGTATGTTTTATCAACAAGTGGATTTATTCTTGTTGTATAAAGTTTTTCAATTGCTCCGCTCTCAACGCTGTCGCTAAGTTCAAAATCATATCCAACATTGTCGAAAAGGTTTTGGCACTCGCCTGTATAAACAAGCACATGAATACCAAATTCGCTTCGTGCAACCGTCATATCACCAAACTTGCCATTACCATTATTGTATAGAGAAAGCCCAGCATCATCGAATGACTCTACAAAATCTGAAACCGCTTTTCCATTTTCATCAACACCAATCACATAGTTTGCGTCTGCATTAAGCATTCCCGGGTCTTGGTTATATTGATAGATATAATCATTGATTGTTTCGCCGATAAAATTGACATTTTCTGTTGCTTGTGCTGAAAGAAGTGCGATTTGAATTTTGTCATAAATTATTTCGTCAACAGTGATGTTCTCGCAATCAACCTCTTCATACACACCCGTCACGCTGTTATACTGGCGTACAACTGGTTGGATTTGAGCATAAAGTGCGTTTATGTCTAATTGGTATTGTGTGTAAGAATAACTGTTTCCGTCTTGATTTTTATATTTTGTTGTATATGAACTGTATTTTGCCTGTTGTTCATCAGTGAATTGGAACAAAATGTTTGCAACTGTGAAATATTTGTTTGCATCGGCATCTGTCCTAATATAATAAACATCGTTTATGCTATCCTGAACATCGCTGTCATAATCAGAGTCATTTTCAAACACATATTTTGTATATGAAGCACGCACACGGCTTGCGTAAAGGTCAAGGATATTTTTTGCGGTCACATCTGTTTGTGTTGCGTCACCTTTGTGAGATTGGGTATATTTTTCAACCATCAAGTTTTCATAGTTTATCTTATAAAGGCGGTCGATTTCTCTCATGAATATTGAGTATGTGTCGGTTGAAAGTTTTTGTCCCTGTTCTGCCATTTTTAGGCTTTTAAGGTATTGATTGAATGCCTTTTGATAATCTTCTGTATAAAGTCCATCAAGGAAGTTTTGATACATAAGTTGTTTATCTTCTTCCTTTGTAGCGTCCTTACTGCTTACAGATGGTGTATAATTTTCAAGCAATCCGTCATGTTTATCTATTTTTTTGATTACATATTTGCCATCAACAATTTCAAGAGTTGCGTTTTTCTCATAGCCTTCAAATGTGACATCATTGTTTGTGGTAGAAGTTTCCTCCTCCGCATCAACAATCTCGTCATAATATGATTGCAAATTTTCTTCAAGTGAACTTGCTGTCGCCTCCCAAAGATATGTCTTTTCTAGGGCTGAGAGTGTGAACATCTGTTCTGCGGTATAAACAACAAGTTTTCTGTTTTCAAGAAGTCTGAGCGTTTCCTCGACTGCCTCTTTTTGTGTCATGCCGTAGTATTGAACATATGCTTGACCGTAATTTTGATAGCCAGAGATAAGTTCCTTATTTGTAACTTCCGCCACCTTAACGCCATCTTTATTGCGAATTTCACTTATCACCGCGTTATAGTATCTATCCCCGTCGGTTTCTATCAAAGAACACCCTGCAAACAGTGTCATACAGAGCATAACGAAACACATTAAAAATCCAGTAAGTTTCTTTTTCATTGTTATCTTAGTTCCCCATTTCAAATTATAGACATATAATAGCACACATAAACGAAAATTTCAAAGCGTTTTTAGCCACTTTGGCAAATTTTGTTAATTTTATTCCCTTTCTCTGCCCGCCTGCTCGAAAAATTCAAGCATTTTATCAAGTTTTTGCGCAACAGAAAGGGTGTTTTCAAACTTGATTTTCACCATGCTATCAAATGCGATTTTACCCCCAAAGGCTGGCAAAGTGGTGGCGAGGCGTGGGTCAATGATGTTGTCCTGTTTTTGTAAGATTATTATATTTTCAAGTTTATTTATCACAATTCTTTTGACGCCAAATTCTCCTGCAAGGTTTCTTAAATATGCAAATTTGCACAGATTTATCACCTCTTGTGGAACCTCTCCATATCCGTCTGTCATGCTGGCAAGCAGGCTTTCAAGTTCCTCGTGAGAGGAAATTTCGCTTATGCGGGTATATTGAACAATTCTTCCGTCGCTCTCGCTGATATAATCTTCGCTGATAAATGCAGAAAGGTTGATTTCAAGTTTGACATCGCTTTTCTGTTTAACCTTCTCTCCACGAAGTTCTTTCACCTCTTCGTCAAGCAGTTTGACAAACATATCATAGCCCACTTTGGCAATGTGACCATGTTGCTCCTTTCCAAAAATATTGCCCGCTCCACGAAGTTCAAGGTCTCGCATGGCAATCTTAAATCCGCTTCCCAATTGGCTGAACTCCTTGATTGCTTCAAGGCGTTTATATGCGTCCTCGGTGATTTGTTTGTCTTTCACATATGTCAGGTATGCGTAACTTAGTCTATTTCCCCTGCCAATTCGTCCACGCAGTTGGTATAGTTGGCTTAATCCAAGTCTGTCCGCCTCAATCACAACCATTGTGTTTGCTTCTGGCAAATTGATGCCGTTTTCAATCAGTGTGGTGGCGATAAGGATATTGTACAATCCGCTATATAGTCGCTCAATCACCCCTTCAAGTGCCCGTTCACTCATTTGTCCATGTGCTACGCCTACGCTGGCGTTTGGCATGAGTTGACGGATATGGCTGGCAAAATCGTCTATCGTTTCAACCCTATTATACACCACAAATGCCTGTCCGCCTCGGGCAAGTTCTCGGGAAAGCACATCTTTTATCAGTGCGTCATTTTCCTCTGCCACATATGTTTGAATTGGCAGTCTATCTCGTGGCGGTGTTTCTATGATTGATATATCTCTTATCCCAGAAAGCGACATATTCAGCGTCCTCGGAATTGGCGTCGCAGAAAGGGTCAGCACATCTATATTGCGGAATTTATCCTTCAATTTTTCCTTATGTTCAACCCCAAAGCGTTGTTCTTCGTCAAGCACGAGAAGTCCTAGGTCTTTGAACTCTACCTGCTCGCTAAGCAGTCTATGCGTGCCTATAAGCACATCTATTCTGCCCTCTTTGAGGCGGGAAAGTATGTTTTTTACCTGTGCCGGGGTTTTAAAGCGGTTTAGCACCTCAACCTTTACGCCAAATTCTTCAAGGCGTGCCTTTGCTGTAAATTCATGTTGTTGAGACAAGATGGTTGTCGGGCATAAGAACGCCACCTGTTTGCCGTTATACACCGCCTTGAAAATTGCACGCAGTGCCACCTCTGTTTTGCCAAAGCCCACATCTCCGCACACAAGTCTTTCCATAACCTTGTCGCTTTCCATATCCTTATCTATATCATATATGGCTTTAAGTTGGTCTGGTGTTTCTGCATAGCCAAAGGCATCGGCGAAGCGTTTTTCAAGTTCTTCATCACGAATAAATTTAAAGCCTTTCACCTTTTGGCGTTCCTTATATATTTCTATAAGTGAAATCGCCATCTGTTTTATGCTTGCCTTTACCCTATCTTTTAGGCGGGCAAATTCAGCACCGCCAAGTGAGGAAAGTTTTGGGGCTTCTTCACTTCCCACATATGCTGAAATGGTGTTTGCTTCTTCGCTTGGAAGATAAAGTTTGTCGCCATTTTTATACTCAATGACAAAATAGTCCTTTTCAACATCGCTGATTTTTAGTCTTTCAATTTGGGTGCATTTGCCTATGCCATGAAAGGTATGAACAACATATTCTCCAAGTTTTGGAAGATAGAAAACCGAGTGTTTATTTTTTGAAAAGGCGGGATTTTTGGAACGGAACAAACTATCCGCACCAATGCCCACAATTCGTTCTCTCAAAAATGAAAATGAATATGGGAAAGGGAGTGAAGAAATATATACATTTTTTCTTTCCATTTCGCCTTCAAGTGCATCAAAATCAAAATATGGGATATCATTTTGTGTCAAAAAATCTGCGAGGCTTTTCTTAAAGCGTTCCTCTCCCGTAAAGAGCAAAATTGACTGCCCAAGATTTTTAAAATCGTTAATATCTTTTTTAAGTGCCAAAAAGTCGGTCAAATAACTTCTTGTTGCTATTGTTTGATTATTATACCCCTCATTATATATCCTGAAATTGTCAAACACATAGTCGGCTTTTGAAAGCAAGTTATCAAAGTGTTCATAAAGGGTTTCATCAAAGGTCGATGTGGCAAGACGGCTTTTGAAAATAAGGTCGATTTCTTCTTCAATCTTCTTTGGCTCATCAAGCATTTTTGTACCTTCAAGGTCAAAGCAACTTTGTTTTCCAAAAGGCAATTTTGCGTAAAAAACATCTACTTTTATGATTTTTTCAATATTTTTCATTGTATTTTCATCAAAAGTGCCGATATTTTCCACTTCGTCGCCAAAAAATTCAATTCTTATCGGGTGTTCATATGTGGTTGTGTAAATATCAAGAATATCCCCACGAAGGGCAAATTGTCCCCTCTCTTGTGCAAGAGGATATCTTTCATAACCCATATTGGCGAGGGTTTTTGTCAAGTTTGCCAAATCATAGCAATCGCCTATTTTGATTGAAAATGGTTGGATTTTTTCTAGGTCAAACTTGATGATTGCCGAGCATGGCAGAAATATCAATGCGTCAAGAGAACCGCTTAAATATTTATTGACATTTTCAATAAACGGCAAAAGGTTTTTGTCGTTTTCGTCGTCATTTTCTCTTGAAACCGAAATTATTTCCGCACGCTTGCCCAGTGCCTGCAATCCCCGTTTTAGTTTCCCCGCAGATGCAAAATTGTTCGACAAAAAAATCAGGCGTTGAAAGTCGCTTGCAAAAATAAGTTTTTCGCCGTCTTGTACGCCAGATACAATCCTATTGTTTTTTAAGTTTTTAAGATATTCGCTTAGCATTTTCCCTCTTTGCCAACTCTATCCAAAATCATTTTTACCGCCTCGTCAACCGCCCCATCAATCAACTTTCTACTTTCTGGGTCGATGACTGAAAGCACAAAATCGGCAAGGTCTTTGTTTTTATCTCGGTCAATGCCAACCTTTACCCGTTCAAACTCCTCACCTATATACGACACAATGGAACGCAGTCCGTTATGCGTGCCCGCACTGCCCCTTTCACGGTATCGAACCCTTCCTTTTGCAAGGTCTATATCGTCAACGGCGACAATTATTTTTGCGTCTTTGTATTTGTTTTTCAAAAGCACAACGGCTTCTCCGCTGTTATTCATATAGGTTGTTGGTTTTGCGATTATCACCTTTTGACCACAAATTGTCCCTTCGGCAAGCATTGCTTTATATTTTTCTTTCTTAAATTCAACCCCTATTTTTTCAGCAAGGGCGTCAGCCACAAAAAAACCTATATTATGATAGGTATTTTTATATTCAAATCCCTTATTCCCAAGTCCAACGATTATAAACATTATATTTCCTCTTCAATGATTTTGCTGAAAGGTTTGATTTCTTTGCCTTGGCTTATCTTGCTTTTTTCGATATATGATGCAGAAATGGTGCAATTATGTGAAATTATGCTGTTTTTTATGATATTCCCGCTTGCCAAAATCGTACCACCAGACACGACCGTTTCTCCTTGAATGATGTTGTTTGGCTCAATTATCACCCCCGCCTCAATTTCAACATCGGCATCAATGAAAACTGTGTTTTTCCCATAAATAATCACCCCGTTTGCCTCATGGAATGCCAAAATTCTTTCATTTAAAATTTTTTGCATTTGAGAGATTGCTTTTGCGTTATCTGCACGCACAAGTCCTTCGCTGTCAAAGCCAACAACTGCACTTTGCATAAAATATGGGCGGGAGAGCAAAAATTCTCTCTTCACAATAAATCCACGGCTAAGCCTGAGATAATTTACATTTTTAGCACTAAAATTGCTCATAATTTTATAGAAAAGTCCACGGCTTAAAAGTGGTGTATCGCTATAAAAAATTGCAATATACTGTTTTTCTGTTTGGATTTGGCTTATCCTTTCAAAAATATCCTCTTCATCGTCAATCACCACCTGCTCGCAATCTACGCCTGCAAGGCGAACCCACTCTATCATCTTCTTTCCGCAAAGTTTGAGAGATGGCAGGTCATTTGAAAGTTTTTTATCTTGTGCCCGCACCACAACAAAAAGCGTTTCTTCTTTTATCCACTCGTGATTTTGCGATTTAAGCAATTTTTCTGTCTGGATTGAAACTCCATCTTCAAGTGACTGGTCAAAATTCATTTCGTCAAGTGCAAAAGACATTTGCCCTTTTGCAATTTCAAATTCTAATTCCTTTGTTTCCATATTCAAAGTATATAATTTGTCCTCTTTTTTGTCAACCGTAATTTTGGAAAGATAATGTAAAAAAATTGATACAAATTAAAAAAATATCAAAAAAAACCAAAAATCATTTTCTTATTTTTTTTATTTATGCTATTATACAAATTATAAAGGAGCAAATTATGACAAAATTGCTTAAAAACAACAAACTGATTTTAGGATTTCTTACCTGCATTTTTGCCGTTTTGATTACCCTGTCAGGTTTTTCGTTTGGTGGGAGCCGTGCAAGTGCAGAATCAACCTCTATTGCATCTCAAACAAACAAAAATTTTACAATATCTTTGTATGACCGTGCCACTGGGGAAGAAAGCACCTCTTTTGCAACAACCACCCTACCTTTTGGAAGATGTTTTATCTATCAATGGGCAGACACAAACAAAATCACATTCAATTATGACCCAACCATTGGCGACGCCCCAAAGAAAAAATATAAGGACGACACAGACCCTACAAGCGAATATTATGACCTTTCAATCTCCATTGAATATTTGCAGGCATACAAAGATGTTTCTGTGTTCTACTCAAATGATGTAAAAATCATTGAAAAGGCTTTTACCACAAGTGTTTCTGGCATAGACAGTTATACCCTTCTTGCAAATCTGCCTCAAACCTTCCAATTCAACATTGATGACGGCAGAACTGCATTCGTTGACGAGGAAACTATCCGCGTGCGTCAATGGGGAATTTATAGATTTAAACTTCTTGTCAACGACGAAGAAACTTATAGCGATTTCTTTATCATTGAGCCTACAACAAAAATCAAAAAAATCCCAGAACTTTCCTTCTACCCAACCAGCAGTAACTCTTCCCTTCACAACGACTATATCTTCTCAGTAACAAATCTTGACGAATATCGCTATATCGACTCTTCAAAACTCGTTTGGTATGTAACTGGAAAGGGCGAAGACGGCACAATGTATATCCTCACTTCAGCAGACCTCAATCTTGACCAATTTAAAGATAAACTTTTTACGCCTCTCTACCCAGACTATTCAAACGATGCCAGAAATGGACTTTCCTTCCGCTTTGACGACAGAGGAACAACTGGTGCTTGGGAAATTTGGTGTGAATATAACTATCACAATTCAACCGACCAACCTTTGGTGAGTAAAGTTGTAAAAATCAACACCGGAAGTCAAATAAGTTATGAAATTATCATTTGGATCTTGTCGGCTGTTTCTGTTCTTGCAATTGTGCTTGCAATTGTATTTGGCATAAGAAGGGCAAAAAAGGATAAAATTTATTAAAAACAACAAAAAAGATATGATTTTTTGAACTTTCATATCTTTTTTTATTCTTTTTATTACAAAATATTATGCACGCTTGCACCCATAAAATGCAGGTAACTATGGCAATAAAATTTTATCAGTGCAATTGACACCTCAAATTCTTGAACCTCGTCTTGGGCTATGTATTGTCTTGCTTTGATGATTTCCTGTCCGATTTCCTGAACGCTTTTATGATGCACTAGATAACATAGTTTTGATTCTTCCTCTCCCCATCTATATTGCAAATTATCCAGTGCGAGGACGATGCGGGTGTTTTGGATATTGCCCTCTTCCTCCACCATATTCTCTATTTCTAAACAGCGATTTTGTATATCGGCAAGTGACTGCGACACCAGCACCTCCTCTACAACACATATCGCAACCAGCACAAGGGCGATTAAAATAAAATTAAAAACATGAAAACCCTTCATTTTTTACCCGCCTTTTTATCTTTGAATGTGTTTCCCTCTTCGCCAAAAAATTGTATGTATCCCTCTCCTTGTTGGTCTATGGTGAGAAGCAAAACATCTTTTAGGCTTTTGTTTTTGCCCTCTTTCTCTATCAACTTCTTTACATCTTCTTCTTTATACATTGCAAGAGCGATATTGTCTTTGATTATCTTTCCCTCGCTGACAAGCACGATTGGCAAAAACTGCTCGGCTGGTTTTAACTTTAAATCGCCATTTGAGGCGGGGGCAAACTCTGGCTTTGGCATGACTGAAACCTTGCCGTTTGTTTCCATTATGGCATATTGAACTTGATTGATATTAAAATATCCCTGTTCTCTTAGAGCCGAAAATATGTCGTCAGTGGAAAGGCTGAGTTTTCTCATCGCCTTATAATCAATACCCTTGGGATTTATGATAATGACAGGCTTCCCGC
>CAZVYB010000002.1:36493-41566 GCA_964631405.1 uncultured Lachnospiraceae bacterium | reverse complement strand
TATCCCATCAACCGTATTCCCCTTAGTGACCCGTCCATTTTCATATTTAACGAAGGACGCAGTACCGCTATATGAATTAACCTTAACAGATTGCGAAGACGTTCCATCCTCATTTGTAAACATCATTGTCATATATCCATCATTATTTTCATTATACCATAGCAGACTACGAATAGGTTTATTGATGCCCTCGGATATCATACCTGTCCAAGTAACCTTATTGAGTTCATCCCAATCAAAGGTAAGCGTATCATCAGACTCGAGAGCAGACGCACGACCTGCCTCAAACACCTTTGGCTCATTTTCTGCTATGGTTGTAAGTTTCTCGGCTATACTCATTCACTCTCACCGCCTATCAATGAATTTTGAATAGCAATGACGTTGTCAAGAGCGGTTTCAATGTCGCTCAAATCCTCTTTTGAAACTAAATCTTTCATAAATATCGTCCAAACATTATCGGGATTAACCTGTGCTTGTGCCGATATCAAATAAGAAACTGTATTAAACAGTATCTTGCTTGTGTTAATACCACCTAAAGGCAGCACCCACTCAACATCACTAAGCGTGGCTTTCAAATAAACATTCTTACCTTCATTGTAAGCAGCAACAATTTCATCAAAAGTTTTATCTCCTGTCGAACCGTCCCATTGGATGGCAAACACATCCGAGCTACCCACGCCGTTTTCTTTAAGGTCTGCAATATCTTCCTCATTTTGAATTATTGCATCAGCAAGCATATTGGGTATATCAGGGCTTGCATCCATTGTTGTGTCTTGGGGTGTCCAAGTATCTTTTAATGACATAAATTATACCTCCTCTATTTCGTATAGGCTTGCATCCGTTATATTCGCACACAATCTCAAGTTTTGAAAGTAGCTTGCGGTAACTGTAAAAGAAATTATAGAACCTTTTTCAAAAACTATATCGGTTGTAAATTCGTGATAATCAGAGTCCGAAATCACAGACGTAAGTGTTCCCTTTAAATTCCCATCTACATATATTCGCAATATTGTCTGTGTAGACGTATTCTGCCGCTTCAACGACGCCTTTATTCTTGCAGAACCACCATTAACCATTTTTACTTTCTTTTCTATTTCTGTTACTTTTCCACTTGGATATGTATCAGAATCCCCTATATCATAAACAAGCAAATAATCAGTGTCGCTTGCCACAAGTTTTTTTTGATTTAAAAAAATTTTATCCAAGGAAACCATATCCGCCGTTCCGACCGTACTGTTTAATGTCTTTTTAATTGCTCCCCAAAGCCCCATTATGAAATCACCTCCGAAATACTTCCGTCTTCATTAAATGTGATAGTCTTTGTAAGTGTTTTGTCACCCACAAAGGTTTCGGTTATACTCCCATCATCATTAACGGTTGTTGTCAACTTCTCACCAGTCGAATTGGTTTCGGTAATACTGCCGTCCTTGTCAAAGGTTGTTTTGGTACCAATAAAGCCTTGCATCGCCATAAGGTTTTCACGGTTTATAGGTGTTCCGCTTTGTTCGGTTGTTTTATCAATAAATTCTTTCAATTGCTATTCCTCCCCACTTTCGAAAGTTCCGCATTGTCTATAGTTGCTCTTAATATCGTTTATCATTACATCAAGGTCAAAAAGTATCTTTTCAAGGCTGTTTATATCTTCATAACCAAAAGATATGGGCGGTGTTGCAGGCGTGTCCGCATACACAAAAAATGCATTCCTGAGTACGTTTGTATTGTCGATAATGCGTTGAAAGTCATCCGTGTAGAAAACATCGTCATAATTCCACGTCTTATTAACAACAGACGTGTTCCAATACCCCATATCGTTAAACAATCCTTTAAGTTCTGCTTGTTTTTTCTCAATACGGTTTAATGTATTGATTGTCAGCATTCCACGTTCCAAGGTTGTTATGTCCGATTCGGTCAGTTCAGTAAATGTTTGTACCTTTTCTTTGCGTATAGACAAGGCGGTGTCAACATCCGCCTGAGTTCTGTTGAATATCACTTTAACACCGCCTCCTTGATTATAATATTTCCGTTAAGATTGTATGTCTGCTCGATAACACGACCGCCGACAACTCCCATATATTCGGTTTCTGCATTTATGTTTTCGCCTAAATTAACAGTTTGGTCATAGGTTACAACGTCCGGGTGTTTTTCACCCCATTTAAATGCTCCCCACTTTTTTTCGCCCCACTTAATAGGTTGCCCTTCCTGAACGTGCTTCCCTTCAACTATCCTGAGATTAGTTTTGTCTGTTTTTGTAAGCCAGGCAAAGCACTTGTCAGTCACAAGCTCAATATTGGATGCGGTTACGAGTGTGGCATTTGTAATTGATATTACATTTTCAATGGTGGATGCACCCACATCATCCCTTTGCTTGCGTCTGGTCTTGGTTGTATGGTCATATGTATACCCAATAAGACGGAAATTGTTTGCTACAGCATTTACAATAGCATAATTTGCAGTGCTTGAAACAATTTCACCTTCGTTGAGAATATAAAGACTGTGCAATGGCTCGTCAAACTTAACAAGCACGTTTTCCCCGGTGCCATCATCTTTGGCATTATAAGCAACCACTGCATTTTCAGCAACGGCTTCTTTTGGTTCATATGTATGTACAGCAATTTCAACACCCGTGACAACTGTTTCATCAGCAAAGTTTATGCCTTCCATTATACGTTTGCGTGGTACTGTCTGTTTGACTTCATTGTCAAGGGCATACACGGTAACGGTTTCAGAATTTGCAGTATTAACAGCATTCTGTACCGCAAATGCCACCTGCATCAACGCATCTCTGCACGTTGTAATCGGGATATGTCCCGACACGGTAACACCCTTTAAATCAGGATTGATACTGTATGGAACTTTTGCAGTTAAGAATATTTCTTCCAGCAAATCATAAGCGTCTATTTCCACATATACATCACCAAAAAACGGAATGTTTTGCATAAGCCCGATATAATCTTCACTTTTTACGTTCCACAAAAATCTTGCTTGCCGTGTTGAAGATTTAACAAAGGTTGTTGCTTTAAGCTCACCATTGAAGTACACCGATAACGTCTGTTTTGCCTGAAATGAATATTCAATATTGCTCTTGCTGTCCAAAACAAAATCACAAGTATTGATTTTTATTTCAGTTGATATAGGGTCAACAGATTGTGTTATCTGTGTGTTACGCAGTTCGCCACCGTAAAAAAATGTTCCGTAACCGTAATCAATAGCCCTGAGCTTCAACCGATTGTAAGGCATATTTAATGAATAAAATGTTATAACCAACTTGTTATAGTTTTCTACCTGATTTTGACAGAAATAAAAAGCACTATCAGGCGTAAATTCCATTTCACCCAATGTTGTTATACCTTCAGTTGTTGAACGGATCCATTGAATATTTAAACGTGTTGCATAGATGTTGTTGTATGTATCAAATGTAAAGGTCAAGCCTTGCGAAGAATACTGTCCCGTACTTTCAAGGGTCAACACAATAGGTTCTGTAAATGTGCCGTCAGCATTACTTGTTTTCTCACTCCACAATCCCATATTTGCCGTTTCGGGATTGGAAGGAATAGCCGAAGCCGTTCCATCCAATACAACCGAATACAAATCACAAGGATTTGCGTAATTTGGAAAATTCAAATTATACTGTTGCAGCTGTGCCAATGTATCAAATTGTTTTTCACTTGCAACAGGCACAAAGTTTTCTTTAGCTTCAGGGGCAACATCCCCGTATTTTATTGCAACTCCTCTGTTCATCATAACGGCAATATCTGTGCCTCCATAGGTACAAGATTAATAGACATTTCTTTCCAATAAACTTTTTGGTCCTGGTCATCTATTCTTTGTACTTCACGTTCATAGGTTGATACATACGCTTCATAATCAAGAGTGGTTTGTCCGTCAACAGCTTTAACCTTCATTCCGTCATATCGTGGCTTTCTTACGTACTCGCACAAATCATCATACGCCTTTAAGTTATCCCCGTGCCGTTTTACGGTAATTGTATGCCCGATAAAGGTTCCCAACGGGTCAAGGGTCATTCTGGCACCAACTGAAGTTGTACGCCCGGTATTTTCCGAATATAGAATATTCCCCGATTCTTTTATGCTGACAACTGTTACATCCCAGAATTTGCCGTCAATTTGTAACCAATTTTCCATATTCTGCATCAATACGCACCCCCAATCAGGCTGTTGCCGTTAAGTCTTTCGCCGCCTTTGAACAGTTTATAAACAATGCTCATAAGCTGAGTTTCGTTCAGGTAATAATGCTCCTCTTTGGTAGCTTGTCCATTGAAACCGCTCTCAGCAATTGCTTCCTTTGCCATTTGCTTTATAAGCTCCGCAGGGGCTTCAATATTGGTTCCGTTCTTCTGGTCGCCTACAACTGCCATAAACGGCTTGTTTGGCGGCAATACTGCACCGGTGGCAAGGGCGGGCAAAACAAGAGCAGCACTAGCACCACCTAAAAATGGAATAAGCGCAAGACCAGCAGCGGCCACAAAATTCTTAAATTCTGGTTGTTGAGATATATATATATTCATTACAAAAGCCGTAGTTAAATGAACGCCAATGTTTTCTGCCAATTTACATATGTTTTCCCAAATACATTTTAATCCTTTGCCAACTGCCGTTCCTGCGCCCTTTACCATTGACAATATATTTGAATACACATTTGAACACCATTCTTTAAAAGCATTTGCTGTATTAGGTATAAAATTTACAATATTTTCTTTTGCATTATTTAATGCAGCATAAACATTTTTTGCAACGCTTTCAAAACCCAATCTAACATTTGTCGCAATATTCAATGCCCAGTCATAAAACCCTTTAGCTGTAACCTTGGAAAATGTAGATATATTATTTTTTACATTTTCCAAACTTGTATCAACATTTGTTTCTACATTTTGCATAGCCGTTTCTGTAGTAACATCAAATGTACTAACAGAAGATGTTGCACTATCCATTGCCGGAGCAAGCCCGTACGTCTTTTCTGTTACACCTTGCAAAGCAGGCGACAATTCGCTGCTTGATTCAGTAACGCCATCAATCACAGGGACAAGTTCGGAACCAGATTCTGTAACGCCATCAA
>CAZVYB010000002.1:21644-36393 GCA_964631405.1 uncultured Lachnospiraceae bacterium | reverse complement strand
GTAACGCCATCAATCACAGGGACAAGTTCGGAACCAGATTCTGTAACGCCATCAAGACTTTCACCAAACGCATAAGCAAACGCGGGGGCTGCCGCAAAAGCTCCTGCTAATGAGCGAACAGCACTTGTCTCTGTCTGAGTTTTTTGCGTTTGAGTATCAAGTCCTTCATCTTTTTTCTTAAACGCACTCAACAATTCGCCAATATTCTTAATAACTCCGCCTATTGCAATCCCAAGCAACCCCAAGCCAGCAATTTCTAATGCTATTTTTATTGTGTCTTCATTTAGCATTACCCAATTTTCAAAATCTTGTAAATTTTGCATATCGCTACTATTTAGCAGCTGCTCTAAATCATCAAAACTATTTTGAACTCCCCCAATGTCAATTGGAGTATTTCCAACATCTTGCGATTGCAAAATGTTTATTTCATCAAAGCTAGCTATTGCTTTTCTTGCTTCTTTAGCCGAAGACGTAACATTTTTATATGCTTGAGCTTGTTTATTCAAGGCTTTTGCATTTTGAATTGTTTGTGTTAAGGATTTTCCACCCAAAGCACTAAAGAAAGTAGCAACATATAAGATTGCCTTTGTAAGCCATTTTATTACGCTTTGCAATGCCGGCATAATTGCTTCATATATGGGATATGCCACTGTCCACAATGCAGCTTGTAACATATTTACAGATTTGCGAAACTGTTCGTTTGACATTAAAGCAGAACCAATTGTATTTCTTAGCGTTGTAAATGCCATTGAAATTGCCGAAAATACTAAAGCTCTTTTTGCAAGTTTTAAAAGTCTATCACTCAGGCTCGATATACTTTTGCTCGTAGAAGTTATTTTCTTTGCCGAACCGCTTATGTTTTTATCAAGTTTTTTTCCTGCAATATCCGCTTTAGTATTTAAATCACCAAGTTTACTTTCCGCCTCTGATAATTTATTTTTTGTTTTTTCAATCTGGTTTTGAGTTGCTTTTCCCGTTGCATTTCTTAACTCTATTCCCAATTCTTTAGCTCTTTGTTTATTTGCTTCAAGTTTTGGTTCTAATTCATCAAGTTTTGCATTTAATTTTGTAAACTGCTCCTGTTCTTCCCTTGTAAATATAACATCTCCTGTGTCCGGAGCTTTAAACGCTTCCGTTTGCAATTTGTCTAACTGCAAGTATAATTCGGTTACTTCATTTTGTGTTTTTTCTATAAGAACAGATGTTTTTTGAAGTTCCAATTGCAATTTTGAAACATTTTTATCCTCAATTATAACTTCGGCAGTTTCAAGTTTTGATAATTCTGATTTAAGTTCAGCAACTTTTTTTCTTTGTTTTTCAACCGCTTCGGTTGCTTTTTTATAAGAGTTAATCAATTGTGCTTGCTTTGTATCTCCTTCAGCCAAAGCCTTAGAAATATCTATTCCAAGATTTTTTACGCTTTTTGATGTTTTGTCAACAGCAGTTTTTATATCGTTTGTTCCTTTTATTATTCCGTCAGTATCAACTGATGTAAACAAAATAATACTGCCATCCTCGCCTATTTTTGCCATTTTTCACCCACCTTTCTACCATTCTGCATCAAGCCACTCTTGTTCGTCCTTAGTAAGCTTTTGCGGCAAATCAATTTCATTTTTATGCTTCATATAGACTTTTTCTTCCCACTTTTCCATTCGTTCGCCACGTAATTTCTTTTCACGAATATTTATAAATGTACTCCATGGACATTCTCCTATTTCCATATATGCCCCAATAAAATCATACCAATGGGTATAATTTTCTTCGTCTCGTACACTATACCCAAGGACACGACTTATAGGGGGTGCAATGTTTTTAAAATCATGCTGCCAATCCATAATATGATAATCTGATGGCCTAATTTCTGCGTCACCGCAATTAATGATTTTTATCATTTCGGCTGTTGCTATGTTATAATCAGTTATATTGTTAAAATCATCATAAAAAATACGCAAAGCACAATAAATACGATATGGCATATTTAATTCTTCGTCAGTTAATGCACAAATAACATCTAATACCACACGATAATCACAATTATTTCTTATTTTAATTTTTTTATCGTTAATTTTAATAAATGTAGGAAGTGACCAAATCATTTTGCGTATTTATTAAGATGCTTTGCCATTTTTTTCTCAACCTCTGCATTTGCTTTTTTTATTTGTTTTTCAATTTCGGGTTTTACAGCCTCAATAAATTGCAGAATAAAATAAGTGCCGTCTGTAATAGCAAATGGCGAACAATGCTTGAATACTACAGAACAAATGTCGTTTCCAAAAGCGCAGTTAAGCCCCTCGAAAATAAATGTTTGAACCTCTCTAAATTCTTCAATTAAATTATCATTATCCGGAAAACCGTCAGGATTTAATTGCATATTTTCTATTGTTTTAAATTTTGCTGTCATTTGTTCCTGAAAATCCTTTAACCGAATGGATAAACCGGGGTCATTGGGATTAAACCAAATACATTCTTTGTCCCCGTTATCAAACTCGATTGGAAATGCAATTTTACCCGTATTTAACTTCATAGCCATTTCAAATATTTCTCCTTAAATAAAATTTACCGCCCTACCGAATAGGGCAAGGCGGTATTTGTTTTGTTATGCAGCACTATCAGGTGTGAAAGTGATTGTGTCACCGTCAACCTTTGGCATTGTGCCTGTTGTAAATCTGTTTGCATAATGGAAGTCAACCATATATGCAAGATAACCGCCTGCTTCGCCCTCAAAAGAAGTAATACCAACAGTAACATCTCTTTCAAGTTTTGCTTTACAAGTGCTTTCGTCTGTTCCGTCAAAAAACTCGTACTTTTTCAAAATGTTCATTGAATCAAGTTTGCTTGTATCACCTGTAAATTCAGCATCAGCAATCATTTGTGCAAATTTACTGCCTTTTCTTACGAAAATTCTTACACCTGTCTGTGTAGGTTCGGGTGTGCTTCTTTCTACTTCAACACCGCCAAGAACATCCTTTGTTTTTGTTATTTCTTCACCTGTGTCAGTAGTCCAAGACTCAATGCCCTTGCCTTGTAATTCATAATCGCCTGTTTTTTCATCCGAAACATCAATATAAATCTTAAATCTTTCAGTTTTTGCTTTCGGCAATGCATAACTGTTAAATTCAGCCATACTGTATATCTCCTTTCGTTTTTAAAAATTTCCATTCCGCAAAGCGGAATTTACTGTTTTGTATAATTTGTTTAACTGACCGCCTGCTGCGGCTTTTTCATCCCAGTGGTCGGTTGCGTACCGGTTGTTTTTCTGATACTGAAGGGGCTCGCCCGAAGGTATCTTATCCACCCCGGGACGAGAGAACCAGCCTTGTGAACCAAGAAAACCGCCGACATAATAATCAGGGTCAACATATAATTCCCCAAAATACACGTAAGCCGCATATGGTTGCGGATATTCAATCTGCCAAGGCTCAACCCACGCTGACATTTCCAAAATTCCTGTATCCTTTGGCGTGTATGGTGTCAACAACCTTTTCCATTCCATTGCAACAAACCGACCAAATTGGTCATTTGTGACCTTTTCACGAATTTTTGGCTCATTAAGGTTAATCTTCAGTTTCATATTCAACCTCAATTCTGGGGTTCGGGTTGACATACCGCAAACGAACTGTTATTGCATATACAATCATCTGTTCCCCTTCATCAACGCTCCAGACAACGGGTGCTGTCCCGGTAGGCTCAATTGAGATAACCCTCATACCTTCAATTTTTGGAAGATTGCGGATTGCATTTTGAGCCAACAGCCAAGAGCAAACATCCTCGACTTCCTGATAACTCAAAACATTAACATTGCTTTCGCCCTCAGTATCATCATTAGGGTCAATATGCTGCACCATATCAATTTGGAAATCCTCAAATATAGACGGGTACGGTTGGAGTGTGCAAGAATAATCACCACACACATCAAATTTTTCATCTTGTGGCGCATATATGGATGAAGAACCACGGGGGAATATAATTTGCGTCCCTTCCTCAGCTTCGCCCACAATGGACCATAAATTTGTTAATTGCGGACATTGCCGCATATAATCAAATAAACTTGAAATCTTGCTCATTCTGCACCCCTTTACGCATTCGAAATTGTCACATTATCCGTTTTCATTCCAAATATGTATGGATTTACGGTTGTAACACTCATTCCGTTATCTTTATACTTCTTTTGGAGGTCTCCCCACTCAACAGCACTTGTAACAACATCGAAAACTTCATCAAACACAATAAAGTCGTCAGGTTGAACCGTGTAATACTGCTCACGTTTATCCACCGGGAGCTTTACATATTCGGTCGGTGATTTGTAATGCTCAATATCCTTTGTTATGACATTTTGTGCATTTGATATGGTCTGCACCGTACCGTTTGCACCTTCTGCCACACCGTTATATATCAAACACTTGTCAACAACAAATCTATCCCAACGTCTTGGCTCAATTGCCGTTTTTTCGATATCGTTATAAATTGTCACTTTGCGTATGTACTTGTCCGTCACAGCATCGCCCCCCGATATAACAAGGGTGTGCCGTTATCATCGTTTACACTCGTAAGATAGTCGCAAATAATGCCGTCAATATCGTTGTCCATATCAGACTTAGACTTAACTACATAGCTTTCGCTTTCACTTACGGGGCCGCCCGACTGACTGCGGCTTGATACCTGTACCGAATTACCGTAATTCGCCGTTATGTACTCAACCAAGTCACGGCATAAAGCCTTTGCCTGTGCAGGAATTTCCTTCATTTCTTCAATCCGCTTGTGTGTTGCACCGTCAATCACACCGCAAGCACGGTCAATATTGCGTTTAAAGGCGGTTTCATCCAGAGTACCGCCTATTTCTTTGTAATCGTCATAGCTCAAATACTGCATTTCAAAAACCGCCTTTCTGTGTTATTCCTCGTCAGTCTTTTCGGCTGACTTTGTTTTCTTATTAGGGTCCTCTGTTTTCGGTTCTTCAATTTCCTCAATCAGTGGAACGCCCTGTCTGTTGTCTGCACTTGCAAGCTCCTTGATTCTGCTTGGCAACACAGTTAAACCCTTTCGGGGGTATTTATCACCTACATTGTAGGAATAATTATTGTCCTGCAAATCTGTAAAGTATTTGATGACTTTAAACATAATTAAGCCCCCGTTGCAGTAAATGTAACATTTGCAATGCCGTCAATGAGTTCGGCAAAGAGTTTAATCCCCATAAGTGCATGAGTTTCACCCATAACTCTGCCGTAGTTACCTTCTTTGTGGATACCAATAAGATTGGTTTCGCCATTGCCGGTTGTGTAATCCAGACCAAGTTCTTTGAAGTCGCCGTCAGCGGGGTCGATGTAATAGAGCACAATGTTTTCGGCAGGAATTGCCAAAACTGTACCTTCGGGGATTTCCGAAGAAACAATTACTGTTGACGCGCCAAGGAAGTTTTTGAAATACTCAAGACCGTTAGCTGTCTGCATTGTGATGTTTGCAGAACCCAGATAACGACCAACATCGACAGTATTAACAAATGCCACAATGTTAGTATAGTCCTTGCGGAGCTTCTTGAACTTATCTTTTACGAGTGTAACAGCCATTGATACCGCCATTTGGAAACTGTCATAAGGAGTTTCAGGCTTCAATGAACCTGTTTGTGCAAATGCATAGAAATCGTCAAGGATTTCGCCCTGAAGTTCGTTGAGAAATGCATCGTCTGTCTTCTGAACTGCAATTGCAGCACCATATTTCTCAACTGCCTCGGCAGTAACAGCTTTACGGTACTTTTTGAGATTCAGGTCTTCATAAGCAACAGGAGTTACCTCTGCAATAGAGAGCGGAACTTCTTCACCTTCTGCAACATTACCGTCAGCAAGTGTCACCTTTGCTGTGCTTGCAACAAGCTTTGTTCCGGGTGCCTTTCGGATGGGTCTCATAATGCCGAGGATTTCAGCGAGAGAATCCCAATTGCGTGTAAATCTTTCAATAAAGTCAACTTCTCTTGCCTGAAGTGAACTGAATTGAGTTGTTGTAGTTGTGTTTTCAATTGGCATAATTTACATTATTCCTTTCTAAATAAATTTGCGTTTTCACGAATAGCATTCAATCTTTCATTGCTATCCTTTATCGCCATAATTTCATCTTTTGAGGTGTAAGTCTTACCGCTTGCACTCGGTTTGCCACCTGCCAACTTTACGACCGTTACGCCTTCAAATGCGGTGGCATCATTTTCTGTCAATTCACGGAAGATATCAGCATCCGACTTTGATTTGTTTTCTTCAAGTTCAATTGCATCACCAAACTTTTTAAGATAATCAGCCCTGATTGCTTCGTGATTAAATTTCTTATCACCAAGAACAGCCTCAAATCGCTTGTTAATGCTTTCGGTCTTTTCTGCCAGAATTTTATCTGCTTTTGCCTGAGCTTCTTTTGCATCAATATCCGCCTGCAATGCTTCGTATTTGGATTTCCATTCCTCACCGCTTGCATTTGTGGTTTTCAAGGCTTCAAATTCGGTATTGAGAGTATCAAAAGCCTCTGTTTTTTCTTTTAATTCAGCCTGAACCGCCGTGAGTTTTGCTTTGTCCTTCTCAATTTCCTCATTTCGAGCTATGAAGATTTTTTCTGCAACATCCTTTTCAATGCCTAAATCTTCCAGAAATTTTGTTGTAATTGCCATTTGTTTTACCTCCTGCGTTTAAGTCCTTTTTAAGTGGGTATCTGTACACTCCGCTTGACTGTTTTAAGTCTTATCATCTGACTAAATAAAAAAAGTGCCAACAAACAGATTTCTCTGCTCATTGACACTCATTACCGATTAATTCAGTTATTGGTGTTTGACCGTATTAAATTTATTGTTTTGCACCGCTTCCCATTCGGTTTACGGTTGTTACACATAATAGATATTTCGCCTTTGCCATCAATAGGCTCATTCTGTATAGCGATTATATTTCCGCATTCACTGCATCTGATTTTCTCTGCCGTATGTATCAATCCTTTCTCACCGCAATCGGTCTTGATAGATTATATTTATATTATAACATACAATATATTAAATCTCAAAGAGAAAAACTATAAAAATTAAAAAATATTTTTTATTAAAAAAGCACCTACAAAAGTAGGTGCCAATATCGAAAAATCATTAAAAACTCTTTACTTGTATCCCTTCAGGAATTAAAAGTCTGGATAACTTAACGTGTTCTTTACACGAATTGCATTGAAGAATAGCAAATCCAACCTGATGGTCATTAGAATAGATATCCCCTTGAACAACTCCACCGCATTCAGGACATATAGCATTTTCTTTATTGTAAATGCTTTTCAGCAAATCAGTCCATTCAGCTACGTTTGCCATATCCTGTCCTCCTCACATATTCGTCCCACCAATATTTTTCTGAAAATACCGGTCCTTTTTCATAATATAATTCTTCTTCCATTGTCCGAGCTTCTCCAAAAAGCTTGACTTGCTCACAATGCACTCTCTCGTGTCCGAGAGTTTTTACTAATTGTTCTCTGTCTTTAAAAGCATCCGGATATAACTGAACTTTTTTTCCGTTCGGGAACGCATATCCCATTAATCCAGTACCAATCAATTCCTCTTTGCGAATAATATCGATTTCAATATTACTATAATCAATATCCATTTCTTTAATTAATTTTGTTATGTGTCTTTTCTGCATCGGTTCTTTTAAATCTTTAAAGTTACCAACATTTTGAACTTTTCTAAATCTATTATAACCACTTTCCCCTGAATTGTCAACAACTTTCCCCACATTCGGCAATGCAGAATCCTTACCCTTGACAAATGACATCTTTTCACGTTGAGCCTTGATGCCTGTACGGTCGGCAATCTTTTGGTATTTTTCCAATATCTGCTTTTCTCTTTTGCGGATAGCAGACAGTTTTTGTTTTATTTGGTCAGCACCTATATTGTCACCATTTGCCTTCAGGACTTCCCTTTGCAGTTTTGCTTGTCTGCCTGCACGTTCAAGTCTACGCATTGTCTGCTTCCACTCATAACCCGTTTTAGTAACGCCGTCAATGGTAATGGGCTGTGTATTTTCTTTGTTCAGACGTTCCAGTTCTTCCGGGTCATAGACAGGCTCGGACACACCACATATTATAGGTGTTTCAAAGTGCAAACATCCGTAATCGTCAAGAGCTTTCAAAGCCTTATCCGCACTCTTAAAAAAAACACCGTTAATTGTCCTTGCTTTACCAAGCACAAACTGTTTGCCCTGCATAAATTCGTGCGAAGGTCTGGGGAAAGAATGCCAGTCAATCTCTATGCCGTCACAGCCCAGCTCATCGCCAATCAACCGAGAGTATTCCCGTGAGGCTTGCTTTGCTCCCCAAAGAAGATTTTGACGAACCATACTGTCAAGGCTTCGTGTTACACCATTGCCATAATCAACCCTGACACCGCTGCCGCCAAGCTCACGCAAAACATCACGCATTGTACTACCAAAATCACCCGTTCCCGTTGCTACGGTCATAATCGCTTTGTCGAGCACATCTGTAAAACTGCGTTGCAAAGAAATAAACGTATCGCCCTTCATAAAGCCTATTTGTTGTGCCTTTGTCATACTGAAATTGACAAATGTTTCAGCAGTAGTCCGTGAATACGCATCAACCAACGCCTGAAGTTCTTTGTTTTCAGCTAACGGCACATAAGGCTTATTGCGGTAATCATATAATGCCTTGTTTGCTTCGTGCTGTGAATCAATAGTATCAGCATATATTTGACGTGTTTCTCTTACATTCTGCCCGGTTAGCTTTGCAAGTTCTTCCATAACCGCATCAGCATCAATCTTCGCTAAATCCTCAGCATACTTTTTGAAAAAATCCTTCTCGGACATTCCCTTGTACTTTGCAGCATTATTTATGGCTTGCAAATCGGCAAAGCTAAGAGAGCCAATACTTTTGACCCTCTTGCCAATTCGAATAAGTGCTTTTTGCTCCCATCCGAAAACACTTTGAAACATTTTTTCAGCTCTTTTTTCAAGTGTGTCCTGAAATGCCATTAAATTTCTCCTGCAAACATACGGTCAATTGTTGATGCTGTATCAGCTGCACGATTTGCTCTGATACGTTCAATTTTTTCGGTTCGTTCTTTAAGCGTCAAGTCCGGGAACAAGAACAATACCAAATCTTCATCCTCTGCAACATTTGCATTCTTTCCTTCAAGAAGTCTCTGCCACTGTTCAGAAGGATTCTCAAATGGGTCATACCAATCCACCTTTAACGTCCACAAATCCAAAGGCAAAAGCAAGAAGATATTATCTGCCAATAAAACATCCTTAATGCCGTTATACATCGCTGTGCGGACTTTCTGCATCATAGAAATTGTTTTTGCGTTTGCTGTGCGGATTTCTGTTGCTGTTGCTCCGGCTGTATATTCGGGTGGAGTTACAAAGCCTGAATTGAGACCGATTCTGTCCTCATAATCGTGACCTGCATCAATTTCGTTTTGCCGATAATCTGTATACCGGGTTGTCGGCGCAAATTCATCAATTAAAACGCCGTCCACACCTGCCCTTTTGCGGATAGTATAAATATCTTCAGGTATATTGTGCCGTCTTTGCCCGTTTTCGTCCTTTGAGTTGAGAACAATACTTTCATCCGCAAACAACTTCATTCTTGCTGTTTCCATTTCTGCAAACCGCATTTTTTTAGCTTTTATGAGCCTCGCTTCTTCTTCTTCACAAGCAAAGTTCAACGGAACACCAAAGAACGGCTCCAATCCATTACTGTCTTGTGGACTTTTAAGGTATGCAACGCCAATATGATTTGCATTATGAAATGCTGCGTTATCATTTTTAAAATGTTCCCATTCTTCAACAACTACTTCTTTACCGAAGCTGTCAAGACTATAATAATATACAAACAGTGTTCCATTCCGGTCAAGCATATGATGTCTCACCAATGTGTATTTTTGTCTTTTTATGGTCTTTCTGTCAATAACCATTGCCAGCTCGTAGATTTTATTGGCAGAAATATTGTAAACACTCACATCTTCAGGTGCAATAACCCTGTGATACGGTTCTGAATCTTCACTTGTTGCCATTGTAACAAAACAACCACCCTTGCCAAGCATCATAGAACATATTTCATAACGCCTTAATTCCAATTCTTCACATAATATACGCAAAGGGTCAACAAGATTGCTCGTGCTTTCCAGTTCAAATGTCGCTTCATCGTTTACCAATGTCCCCAGTTTTTTTACAACCACATCAAGGGGATTCTGAACGTGAATATCATCCCAAGCCAACACATCTGTTTTCTGTGTGCTTTTATGGTCATCATCACTTCCAAGTCCCTTTAAGTTGTTCCAAAATGTTCTCCAGTTAAATGCCAAAATATCACTTCCTATACACAATTTGCTTCTTTCCAAGCCTTATATATTTTTGGTCCTTGAATAGCGAACCAATCAACAACAGTTTCCTCTTGCCCTATGTTTTTATGTTCCCAATTTTCAGCCAGTCCACTTTCAAACATAAAAGCATGAATTATTTCGTGTCTCAATACCTTTTTTTGATATTTTTCAAAACAATCTAAATCACACTTTCTATCTTTTTCAGCAACCACTAACCGCTTTGATGTTTTATCACAATATCCGTCCGCCTCAAGTAAGCAATCATCTTCTGATGAATTTTTACACTCTATTGTGTAATCTGTTCCCAATATATTTATTTTCATATCACACCTCTATATAATGCCAATAGCTTGATTCGCTATATATGTTACTGTCCCATGTATCTATCTGCATTGAGCCGTCATCCAACGGCACAGCCCGTTCTTGTTTATCGTCAAATACAAGATTTTGCATTTCGTCAATTAAGTCAGCGCATTGTCCTTCAACAAACTTTACTTTGTCCGATGCCAATAGTTTTGAATACACAAAAACCCTATCTTCAAGCGGCGGTTTATATGCCTTTGAAACTCTGTATTGTGTGTTATCGTTCAGGCTGTTTATAATTGCATCAACGTGGTCACTGTTTACACTCTCAATTGACACATTATACCGTCTTTCTACATCCTCGCAAAATTCTTTGACAAAGTTCTCAATATCATTCATCGTCAGGTCTTCTGCCTGCCTTTTTTCGCTTTTCAGCTTATACTGCACACCGTCACAACCCTGTCCGGTACAAGTCAAAGCATACGCCGAACCGTTTCCGCCAATATCAAAACCAACCTCAACACATCTAAATCGTTTTGGAACAGCATCAGGCTTAATTATCCATTTTGACGGGTCATTTGCAAAGTCGGGGAAGATAATCCCCTCGGCTCTAACCCACATCCCTTTTATATATCTATCATAGAAAACGCCTGTAAATAGGCTTTCTGCTCTCTGTATTTCCTTTTCCGTCAATATGGGGTTATCGTGCATTAAAAAGTGTAAATGCTTGTATTTTCTGTCCTCATTCGTTATCCATTCTTTATAAAACCAATGGTTAGGACTTTCAGGGTTGCAATTAAACCATATTTTCGCATTTGCATACGATAATGTTCTTGCTATTGCTTGGTCTACAAAGGATTGTGGCATTAAAGCAACTTCGTCAAACAAAACCCCTGCAAGAGTTAAACCCTGAATAAGTGCATAACTGCTCTCATCTTTACCGCCAAACAAATAAAAATAATTCTCTTTCTTGCCGCATTTAACCGTCAACATTCTGTTGCTGATTTTATATGTCATTGAATATTTTATATTTTCAATCTGTTGTAGCGGTCTTAATATATTTCTTTCTGCGTTGGTCACGGTCTTGCCACAAATAGCAAAGTTTGTCTTGTCAAAAAATTCCATAGCCCAAACAACAAAAGAATAAATCATTATTATTGTTTTTCCTGAACGGACTGCACCATCGCAAATAATGGTGTCGCAATCATCAAGAATAAAATCCATTATTTGCTTTTGCTTTTCACTTGGATTTTTAATCTTCATTGTTTCGCCTACTCTTTAACGCTTCAATCAATTCATTGTGTGCGTTTATCTGTTTTTGTTCTTCACTATCCGTTGTTTCCACTTGTTCCCCTAACAACTTACTCAACCGTTCCAAATCGCCCAAATTTCCGTTTTTAACGCTGTTTAATAGGCATACCATAGTAAATATATCCTTAACCGATTTATCGCTTTCTACACCCACCTTTGACGCTAATTTAGCGAACTGTGGGATGTCTTTTATTTCACTATCAAGCAAATCCGCAAGTATCTTCTGTATTGTCTTTCTCTCTCGCCTTGCCTTTGCCGAATTTCTTGCTCCCCTCTTGGCTTCCTCTTGGGTAAATTTATGTTCGCACGGTCTTAAATTCTTCTCATTTGCCACTTCATCTCACTTCGCTTAATTTAATTTAACGGCTTTCTCGCCTGTCAATGTTTCCCATCTCTTTATTATTACATCGCAATAGTGTGCTTCATATTCAATCATATAGGATTGACGGTCTATCTGTTCACAGGCTATCAATGTTGAGCCACTACCGCCGAAACAATCAAGAATAATGTCATTTTCCTTTGTAAAGTCTTTAAGTATTTCAGCAATCAAGCCAACAGGCTTTTGTGTGGGGTGTACTCTCTTTTCGTGTTCGCCCTCTCTTATCATTCCACTCCAAAGTTGTTTATAAATTCTTACAGGTGTATGGAACGAACACCAAGCCATTTCTCCATCGGCAAAATTATTACTTGCCATATCTCCTCGCTTATCCCATATAACCCAACCATCGGAATAAGGCAAAAAGCCAACAAAATAATTGCCACCCCAAATAATATATTTATCAAATCCAAGTTCTTTGCAGACCCCAAAAAATCTCTCTGTTGTTTCTGTTGTTTCATCACCCTTTACAGGCATATAAACACCATTCTTTGCTAAATTATCTGCACCAACTTTTCCGTTATCTCCAACAACACTAATTCCATAAGGTGGGTCAGTAAACACCATATCCGCTTTATTGCCATTCATAAGCAATTCAACAGTTGCCTTGTCGGTACTATCTCCACAGACTAATCTGTGCCGACCTAACTGCCAAATATCGCCTAACTTTGTAATCGGCTCGTTTTCCTCGTCAACTTCTGGGGCTTCATCTTCCACAATTTCCGCTTCCTCGTCTGTGTCCGTATCAATGCCGAAGTCAAAGTCAAATCCATCAAGAGAAATATCAGCCAATTCATCAGCCAAAAAGTCAAAATCCCACGGGCTTTCGTTGCTCTTGTTATCTACAATTCGCAGAGCCTTGACTTGTTCCTCTGTCAAATCATCAACACAAACGCAAGGTACTTCCTGCATTTTCAATTTCTTTGCTGCCAACAAACGGCAATGACCGATAACAACTTCATTGTTTTTGTCAATAACAAGCGGTTGAACAAATCCATACTGCTTTATACTTTCAGCAACATTCGCAATCTGTGTTTTATCGTGTTTTATCATGTTTTTTCGTATTCTTTTTATACGGGATAAGAACATCAACCGATATATTTTTAATGTCCATACTCTACCTCTAAAGGGGAAAGGTAAAGCGCTGACACGTTACACATCAACTCGACTATTGAATTTTGCATTGTATCAGCTCCTTTCAAATAGTTCAGCCGTTTACGGTCGGCAAACACCGCTTTTTTATGTCCTCACTATAGCAGAGGTTCGCTCTGGCAGAGATAGATGGATTCGAACCGCCATTACAAGAGCCAAAATCTTGTGTGCTACCTTTGCACTATATCCCTATAAATTCGCGCCGTGCAAGCTCCCACCTCGCACGGCACTTCTCGTCTGTTCCGAGCCGTCAACATACTTTATAAGAGGTCTTTTTATATTATATCATACGCATACCCAATTCTCAAAGAGTAAAACTAATATTTTTTTTCAACCGCCTGAAAATGTGTGCATTGTTTATAACAAGCGTTGCAATAGCTGTATTTTTGATTTTCCTTTTCCAAATGTGTTTTAAATTGCTGTATGCAACGCATTGATACAGTGCCTTCACACGTAATAGTTCGCTTGTCCTCCTCAATGTAAAACGGACATTCAACCATTTTTGATTCCCACACACATATCACTCCTCATTTTTTAATAAACTCAAAAGTTGTCCAAGTATATGATTTTGATTTTCAAGCACCTTGTTTTGTTCTTCAAATTGCTGTTTAATTTCTCGCAAAAGATATTCCGCTTGTTTATCATTAGCAATTTGTACATCATTATGTGCAGATTGTTGTCGGTTTTCCGAGAGGTTTTGCATACCCAGCAAAACTGAAATAACAGCCAATATATCTATTTCGTTATTATTGTTATACGCCATCGTACATTTCCTCAACCGCCGCAACCTTGAAGTTATGTAAACTATCATCAGTTAATCTTTGTTCGGCCATCACTTCGCACCTCCTTCAATCTCCCCACATTCTCCCACTCTATGAAATTCGTTTGCCTTTTTAACGATTGCTTCAAGCATACATAGTTCTTTCATTTCTGTACTTGTGTTTTTGCTAAACCGGACATTCCTCACAAGGTGGTATAAGTGTTGTATTGCGAGCCTATCGTCTATATGAACATCAAGACCTTTGCAAGAAAGCGGCATTGATGAAAAATCAAAGTCAGCCCCTCTCAGGTCAGCCTCTCTCAGGTCAGCCCATCTCAGGTTAGCCCCACTCAGGTTAGCCCCACTCAGGTCAGCCTCTCTCAGGTCAGCCTCTCTCAGGTCAGCCCATCTCAGGTTAGCCCCACTCAGGTTAGCCCCACTCAGGTCAGCCTCTCTCAGGTTAGCCCCACTCAGGTCAGCCTCTCTCAGGTCAGCCCCACTCAGGTCA
>CAZVYB010000002.1:0-21544 GCA_964631405.1 uncultured Lachnospiraceae bacterium | reverse complement strand
AGGTCAGCCCCACTCAGGTCAGCCTCTCTCAGGTCAGCCCATCTCAGGTTAGCCCCACTCAGGTCAGCCTCTCTCAGGTCAGCCCCACTCAGGTCAGCCTCTCTCAGGTCAGCCCATCTCAGGTTAGCCCGTTCCCCTTCTTCACCATATGTTTTTAACCACAATTTATGGTTATTAAGAATTTTGTTTAATTTAGCTTCATTCATTTCCCCTCATTTTCCTTTCTCAACGCTTGTTCGGCTTCTTCCTCCGACCAAAACACTTCTTCACCTATTGCCGTCAGCGGATAATACAATTCTTCCTCTTCAAGCCATATATATTTGGTGCTTATGTCCGTTACTGTATGCTCTGCCATTTTGTAGCTTTGCGAATCATCGCTGAACCAAATCACATACACCGTGTCCCCAATCTTGCAGATTGGAACTACAACCCCATTCTCCAGAAGATAATCCGCAACATCTTCCACGTGGCAGCTGCCGTTAGTTGCCTGTTCCATAAGTTCAATTAATCTTTCACGTTCGTTCATAGTTTTGCTCCTTTCAAAAAAGACTCATATTCGATTCGAAATTCATCCATAGTTTTTCCACTCTGTGTAAACCCATTTGAGCCGTTGTCTCTTTCTCGGCCGTTTGCCACCTGGGAAGCATTTCGTTGTATAAGTCGTTATCGTAACCACTAAGCACAACCATAGATTTGCTTTTTTTGAGCACTTCGAGAAGCTCTATGTGTTTTTCCCTTCCCATTTCGTGAGCATACATATTTTTCTTTCTTAAATTCTGCAGATATGGTGGGTCGCAATATATCAAGGTTTCAGAATGGTTATAACGCTTTATCAGTTCTATGGCATCAATATTTTCTATTTGAGCACCTTTTAATCGCTCGCAGCACTCAACAATTGTGTCAGGAAGATAATTCCACATTGTTGCACATCTGGGACCGCCATAGGTCTGAACATTTCTCCACGACCGTTTTGTACTGTTTGATGTTCCAAAAGATTGATGATAACGCACCAATGTCCTTCTCGCTCTTTCAACTGCATCGTCCACAGCCATATCATAGCAATTAATAAATTCCTCTCTTGCGAATGGTGTCAATTCCATAACTTTCACAAGCTTTTCGGGTTGTTCCCTACAGACTTTAAACAGATTCACGATATTTCCGTCTATATCGTTTATTGTTTCTATGTAGGAAGGCTCTTTTTTGAAGAACACTGCCCCACTTCCAAAGAATGGTTCACAATAGACTTTATGCTTAGGAAACTTTTCGATTATCCAGTCGGCTATTCTCCATTTTGCTCCGGGATATTTCAATATAGCTTTCATCCTCATCCTCCTTATACCTCCCCAAGCATTTCAGCCAGTATTTCATCAGCAAAATTTGAATAATCGGGCTTGTTTGTATCGTTATAATTGTTGATTCCCTTGCCCTTCTTCTTTTCAGATTCTTTAATTCGTTTTGCAGTTTCAGCTCTCTGAGCCTGTGCCCGGTTATATGCATCAAGGGTTTTTATCCCTGCATCCATATTTCCTTTAATAGATGCCTTTATGTATGACCAAGTCCGTTTGCCTTGTTCACACGCATACTCAATTAACCGTATTATCAATTCGACTTCAATGCCTTGTGATATGAAAAAGTCAATACCATCTTGCACCGAAGGTGTAATCAAACCGATTAACTGTTCGTATTTTCGAAAAGCAGCGACGGCAGCATCGTCTTTACTATCCTCTACTTTACTATACTCTTCTTTACTTTCCTCTACTTTACTTTGTTTGGAATTGTAAACATTTTCGCTTGAAATGTCTGCATTTTCTGATAAAATGTCAACATTTTTATAATTTTGTGCGACATTAACCAAGAGGTACGCCTTTTCTGCCGTAACATTTTTGCGGCGGCTGACCGCTTCGAAATACCGGCTTTGAATCCCATTTGATGTCAAAACCCCATACTTTCTGTAAATATCGGCATCAAAAATACCCCTTTTGACAGAAGCCATCACTATTTCAGACACAAGGTTGTAATCTGCATTGACATTCCGTGCAAACAACATTCCCACATCCTTTGTCCATTCACAATAGTAACCTTGTCCTCCGTATATCCTCTGGAGCAACTTAACAACTATCGCAAACCCCTTCAGCCCAAATTCTGCTTCTATCAACTCAAACTTATCGTCCAAATGCACATCAAGCGGAAAATAAGGTATTCCGCTATTCATATTGTGCCTCCTGTTCTGTTATCTCAATTTCCGTTCGGGGATTGAGCTTGTCAACCCCACCCTTTCTAAGTACCAATTCAATGTTATCAAAGCTGTCGTCTACCAAAACCCCTTCCTTTACAAGTGGGTCAAGAATCATCTTCCCTGCATAATTATCCGGGTCTCTCCGTCCTTTGCTTTTAAAATAATAACTTATCTTTACCACCGCCCGAGCATAGGGAACAGACGGTTTTTTTACCTTCTGCAAGGCTGCTTTAATCAGCCAGTGCCACCGCTCTTTTTGCTCACGGTATCCGTTAAAATTGTGGCTGTTCCCCATATACTTGTTATTTGTGGGCGGTATATCATTTACAACAATTAAAATGGCAAATCATCTCCTGCCTCCAATGTAACAAGCCCATCATCGTCAGGTTCACCATCTTCTGATTGGTTATTGTCTTCCGCCGAGCCATCAGATTCATTTTCCTTCTTTGAATCTCCAAAGGAAACCTGATTTACAACAACCTCTGTAGCATAGTTTTTCTTGCCGTCCTGACTTTCCCAAGTCCTCGTGGATATTCTTCCGTCAATAATAATCATTCTGCCTTTTGCAAAGTATTTATTCACAAATTCGGCTGTTTTGTTCCACGCAACACAGTTGATGAAATCTGTCTGTCTGTTTTCGCCGTATCCGTTATCAATTGCAATTGAAAAACTGCAAACGGGAGTACCTGAACCGGTATGTCTCAGTTCTGGGTCACGGGTAAGTCTGCCCATCAAAATCGCTTTGTTAATCATATAAAACTCCTTCCAAATATCCCCCTGAAGTCCTCAATGCTCCAGTTATAATGCTTCATTGCCTTTTTCTGTACCTCTGCCTGAAGCTGTTCCCTCACCTGATCATTCACGTGAACACTGTCCTTCCCTGTTCTGTGGCATCGATTTCCGTGAAGATAAACCTTCAAACCATATTTCTCCGACCATTTCCGATTGGAGCCGTTAAACACGTGATGTTCTTCAAGAGGTTCAAGATTCCGATTCATTCCGCAAAGGTAACAGCTTTCTTTATCTTTCTGAATGATACTCTCCACACAAAGCCCTCCTTGTCATTTCTGCACCAAATATTGCAAGTGTAAGGTCTTCCTCGTTCCCGAAAAACTCATTCCTCATTAAAACAACATCATATTTCTTATGAAGATCCATTTTGTTTTTCTTTATGTCCTCGATAGTGTTATTACACTTAAACTGTCTGCATATTTCGGGGCAAATATCATAGATTGTGCACTTCCTGTTGGCTTCGTCCCGAAAAGGACAAGTCATATCAAACCCCGACACAAAATTGTGTCTCTGTTCCTTGATGCTACGTCTTTTTATATATGCCTTTATACGCTTAATTTCCCCCACAGACAAAGGCAACAAATTGCTGCAACATTTACCACAATCAGAACATTTGCCGTCTTTCGTAAAATCCTCAACTTTTACATATTCATACATTTATCCGTTACCTTCCGTTCCCCATAAACTCAACATATTTGCCACTTCATTGGGTGTCATTGTAGGAATATCCAATTCAACACAATCCTGAATGACATTCTGAATCAGCAGTGACATTTGCTTTGTGTTATACTGACTGCTTCCGTAATAGAACCGTATCAGCACACGGTTTCCGTCTTGGGAAAAGTCAATCCTTTGGGTTAGCCAACCTTCGCCAATCATCTCCCAAGCTTTGCATCGCCACTCGACATCTTCCGGGTCAACTTCATCATCCCGAAAAACACCATCTTCCATAATAGCCTTGCGATAAATATCGTCTTTGGTGTAATGCTCCCACTTGTTTGACCGCTTTTCTGCAATCTCACCGCACAGATGCCAAAAATATCTATTTGCATCAATGCTTCTTTTTGCCCTATATGGTTTGAGTTCGATTGATAGCCTGTCTCGCTTCATCAATTTTTCAATCTCGGCAAGTACCGCAGATTTTTCGTTTACAGCAAGGGTCAAAAGAGGTTTGCCGAAGGCGTCAAAGCAAAGGTTTCCGTTTATCCTCCCCGTCACTTTCATTCCTTCAACACCTCAACCACTGTGTTCTTCCACGTCTTCCAACATAGACAGCAGTTTGCACCGTGCCAAGTAAGTGCCGATGTGGGATATTCGGGAGCAAGCATCTTTATTTGCATATTGCTTATGGGCTTGTCCGATGTTTCAATGTTACCCACAAAAGACAACCCTTTTTGAATACATACATCAAAGGCTCCGTTTGATACCTTATAGAGCTTTGTTTTATCTCCTGCAAAGATAACATACTCACCATTCTTTTCAACAACAATACAGTCGTTTTCTTTTCCGCAAGCAACAAATACAATGCCATAATCCTTATCATTTACCGATTCAAAACCCTTTGGAAGGTGATACGGTGTGAACTTCTCGTCACTTTGATATATCATTTCTGCCGTTCCCCTTTCCTCTGTGGGTTTTCTGAAAAGATCCTCTTCGGTGAGCTTTCTGCCGTTCTCTGTTTTGACAGCTCCCTCCAGGGCAACATCCGTCTCAACCCCATCGGGATATAAAGCCACATTGCCGCCAAAGTCTATAACCGTGCAGGATGTTTTTCCCGGTGCTGTTCTCAGAACTCTGCCAACCTTCTGCACCCATTGTCCGTGTGTGCCGTTGGTATCGAAGTCTACCAGATTCCGCATAGGTGGAAAATCATATCCCTCTGTGCAGATGTCAACATTGATAAGCTCCTCACATTCCCCACGTTCAAACCTTGCCAGTTCCTCCTTGCGTGTCACATCATCAAGCCCCAAGCCTAAGTATGCAGGATTTCTTCCAAGCTCCTTCAGATAGTCATATATCCTCTGGCAAAATTCGTGTGACGGTGCAAATATAATTGTCTGTCCCGGCTCTTTTGCTTCAAGATATTTGTCGCATAAGTTTCTGACCAACGCCTGACCTTCGATATCATTCTTGCAGTTCTTTGCCAGATGTCCCACTTCAACCTTGTCCTTCAAATCAAACACAGGTGAAAAATCAAGAAATTTGGGTCTTGTGAGATAATGGCTGTCAATAAGAAACTTTGACGTAATCTGATAGTAGTTGGTAAACAGATGTATCAAAGGGATTTTATCTCCTCTGTTCGGTGTTGCCGTAACTCCCAATAGTGCCGCTTCAGGATTTCCCAACTCATTCCATGTGATAATATCCTCATAAGTGGATGCCGCCGCATGGTGAGCTTCATCAATTACAATAAGGTCAAAGTAACTTTTCGACTTCTCAAATTCCGGCAAAAGATTCGCAACCGTCTGTACCATTCCGAAATGTACATTGCCGTGTAAGCTCTTTCTTGCGGATGTAATTTCAGAGGTTGCGATGTCGGGGCATACCTTTGAAAACTTACTGTGATTCTGCGTATGTATTTCGTTGCGATGTACCAAAACCAACACGTGAGGACTTCTCTTGTACTGTGCCCGGAAGCCGTTGAAAAACCTCCCGATAGCCGCTGCCATCATAATTGTTTTTCCTGCTCCGGTGCCGGCTACTATAAGGGAGTTACCTCTTTCGCTGAGCATATCCACCGCAAAGGAAACCGCTTTTTCCTGATATGGATATAGTGTCATTCCTCTTCAACCTCACTTTCCAGCCACTTAACGATGCACCCTGTGCAGTCACAATCATCTGAAATATCGCCTTCTTCATCCATATACGGACAAGCATCTTCAAGAGCTCTGCAAATTTCATTGGTTAAACCATCAAATTTATCCAATTCTTTAGCCAATTCCTGAACGTTCATATCCTTTATCTGTTCAAATATTGTCATGCTTCCACCGTCCTTTCTGCCGCCTTTGTCACCCTAAAACTTCCATTCTTCGCAAAAGCTGCCGTTGTGCCATCCCACGACCTGAACCTACAAGCATTGTTTTCCTTTGCCTGCTCAATTATGCCTTGCAATATGCTTTTTCGCTTGTCTGCCGCACGGTTCTCAACTTCCCTTGCCGCCATATATTCATCCAAATTATATTCAAGCTCCAACTTGTCATTGTACAAGGCGTTGAGCCTGATACTTTCAATAATATTCTGAGTGCTGTCATTTTCCAAAAACGGTGTCGGCTCTCTGTGATTGTCCACATCGTCAAAGAACCTTTTCAAGCATTCCTTAATCAGCTGTGATAAATGCTCATTATTTCGAAAATAGAAATGCGATACCGCCATATTTTCGTCCAGATATTCAAACCGTTTCTTTTTTGACATCTGACATATCTTGCCCCGATTGAATACAGTATCATCCTTCAGGACCATAATTTGCAAAATGAAGAAATCCGCCCTGGTGGACAGTATCTGATACTGTGCCTGAACAATATGCTTGAAGGGTATACCATTTTTAATGACATTCGGCATCATAGACTTCTGCTCACACACAAACCTTTGACCGACTTTCGGCTTTCCGTGTCCGTAATCAAAACTGCAAATGTCAATTTCTTCCGCAATGCCTTCGATGTCCAGACTTGCAATCAATCTTTTATTTGCGTACACAACACCGGGCTTTAACTTCTTTGTTCTGCCTCTCTGCAATACCTTAACCCCATAAGGTTCAACTGCGTGTCCGTATTCCGCAAATTCAGGAGCAAGAGCTTCACGTCTATATATGCCATCATCAATCATCTTGTGATACAAAGCCCAAGCTGTCGTATACGGTTTTTCTGCCCGGAAGTCCTCTGCGTTAATTCCGCAGTTTTGGAGTTCCTCATCGGTTGCATAATATCTGACAATGTCAAACACCTCACTGCTGCCGATGCGGTTCTCTCTGGCTTGTTCCCAAAGAAGGGTGCCTTGTTTGAGATTAACTCTTTTCATTTTCAAAATACCCTCCAATCACAGCCCACTTTTGCGGTGACATCCTCAAAACATATACTGATGCATAATCCTCGTTGACAATCTCCTGCGCCGGCTTTCCGCTTTCAAGTAAAGCCTTAACCTCATTCAGCTTGTCTTCTGCCAGTTTGGGGTTTGCCTTCCATAATTCAAGAACTTCCTTGCAATCTGCCATCTGCTCTGCCGTCAGCTTGTTAAGGTTAATATCTTCTGTTTCAACCGGGATATCAAATTCAAACTGGTCGGTTTCGACCACATTGTTTTCAGGCTCAACATAAGTATCCTGTTCAAATGCATATATTGTCTCTGTAAGCTCCGGCAGAACCTCTTTGACACGTTTCAAGGCTCTGCGGATGATGGTCTTGTTTACCATTTCGCTTGTCCACTTTATCCAAAAGGTATCTGTGTTCAGTTCATTGGTTGTGACCTTCCGCTTTCTTTCCTTGCCGTAATTATCCTTATAGGCTTCCCATTTGGACTTGTATAATCCCTGCTCACTCGCAGCTGCAACGTTAAGCAAATCATCAATGTCCATCTCCGCAACAATCATCGCAACCCTTTTGTGACTTTGCACTTCCTGAACCTCAAGACGGCAAACAAACTTTGAAAAATACTTATCAATCAATCTCTGCGCAGTAACCGTTCTGTCGGCATTGAAACGTCTGTCTTTAAGGATGTAGACAATATCGCCATTGTAAAAATGCTCCTCAAAGTATGTAGTTTCAAAATCTTCCTTCGGGACCGCAATTATTGTATCGGTTATTCTGTAACCCTTTCTTGCCGCTGCACGGTAGAAGGCTTCAACCCTCGCAGACGGAACAATTGTCTTTCCTCGTTTGACAAAATCAATTTTGTCGTAATCCTCTGCAACAATACCGCCCTGCATCAGAGTTTGAATTCCCGAAAGCAGCACATTCGCCGCATTTAACTGTTCTTGCTCTGTTTTAAGCGAAGGCGTCAATCCCCCAAGTGCTTCCAATAACTTCACCGCAAAGGGTGCACAAGTCGATTTCATCCCGATTTCTCTTTTAATTACATCAAGACACTCCTTTGTGCCAAGTGTCAACTGTTTATATACCGTTAATTCATTTCCCATAACTATACCTCCATATATCCATTAAAGTGCTTATCCTGACATTCTTCACCACAAAAGCACCTACCGAAAACATCAAATATGTAATCATCGTCCTCTGTGATGTCCTTATCACAGCAAATGCACCGGCAGTTCAGAACATCTCTGCTGCCGAATTTCTCCGCCCGAGTTATCGCCGGATGTTCCATCTTGACATTCCTCGCTTTCTTTGGTATAATTATATAAAGTTGTTTTGACGTTTACGTCACTTGAAGTCGTTACAGTTGCCGCTGTATCGGCTTCTTTCTTTTGCCTGGCTCTTTTTTGTGCCATGCGGCGGTCTCTTTGCTCCGCAAGCTGTCTCAAGTACTTTTGTTGTCCCATTGCACGAACAGCTTCTTGAATCATAATCCCTCTTTCTCTTGACATCTTCCTTCACCTCGCTTTCTCTGCAATCACATTTCTCTCCCGGGTCTAACGCTGCACCGCATTCCGGACATTCCGTGTAGTACATTTCTTCGTTCTCCTTTCGTAAAAACTCTTCGAGTTTTCTTTTATTGCCGCAGCTCTCGCTGCTCAATCCCACCTAAAAACGTGCCACCGGCACCTTTTTTACGGTGTGACTTCCTTTCAAATATTGACGGCCCGAAGATAAACAAAAGTACAATTGCACCTGTTACATCTCCACCGTCATACATCCCCAGAACAAACGCCCCGAGAATTAATAGGATTGATATGGTTTTCATTCGTTTCATCCTTTCTTGTTTTATTTTTTTATCGCCTGTCCGCATTTATCAATACTGTTATGACAATGGTTGATACAACTTTTATTCTTAGGACACACACCGCAACATCCTGATGGATAGTTACAACGCTTGGTTGCCAGTTTGCAGCTTATACTTAATGTTCCCATCACTCATCACCTACCTTTGACACATATCCATTGCAATACAGGATATTGATATCCTACCGCAACAGTCTTCCCGAAGCTCACCGTGTTTCAGCTTCTTGCGGAGCGAATCCCCCGAAATATTGAGCAATTCGCAGGCTTCTTTTTTCATAATCAACTCTTTTCCGTTGGTCTTTTCCAGCAACTCCTTTCGGGTGTTGCTGAATGCAATTTCATCAACGTTTAATTTTGGCATTTATGAATCTCCTTTCTATGCTAATCTAATCGCTCACCTTTTAAATTAAAGGTAAATTCAATAGGCTTGTCTATTGTTACTTTTATTTTCCATTTCGGTGGGACACATTCTATTAATATGTGTTTACATTTCTTGCCAAACTCTTTCCCATTTATAAGAAATGTCTTATTCGCCGTGTCAATAGAAAGCGTCTCAAATTTTTGTATTGGAAGTAATTCCATTTTTAATACCTCTTTTCTACTCTTTTTATCGCAGCCATAAACCAATAAGTGTTCCAATCACCCCCCGCCAATAACCGAGAACGCAACCGTTGCCATTCTATGCCAAAAATCTGCCCTTTTCTTTTGAAAACAATGCTCGCAGTCTTTCAAGTATTACACCTCCTTAAAGCAATAAATTGCTCATTTAGTAAAAAACATTTCTATTGCATATTTCCTCGATAATTGGTATAATTGTTTCGAGGTGATAAAACTATGTTAGATAAACATTCCATTGAAATTTTAATGTTCATACAAACCAACGGTAAAACAACAACCGAACAAATCAAGAATAAATTTCCTGCCCTTTGTAATATTCAAAAGAATATTGATTTTCTTAGTAAAAATGAATACATAAAAGGGTTAACTTCTAAATGTGTTCCACTTCCAGGATTTCATAAAATAGATGATGTCAGGTTTCAAACTATTTATCGTAGTCCGTATGAAATAACGCCCAACGGTCTTGCATTTATTGAATCCTTCAAAAACCAAAAGCGACAAGAACAATGGGACAACTTCCACAAATGGACAAACACCATAATTGCAGCGTTGGCACTGTTATCAGCTATCCCTGCACTTATTTTGTCAATAATGCAATTAATGCAAGAATAAAGGCTATTAGTGAAATGCTTGTTGTCTTCCATAAAATACGTTTATTTAAATTTTTAAGATAACAATCCCAAAACTTCATAAATGCTTCATCATTATACATTCCATTGTTTTCAGGAATTAGTCCGCATTCTATCGCTGTCAAAAGTGCTTTTCCTTTTTCGGTAGATTTTAATTTCACGCCTACACCTCACTCGCTTATTTTTTGGTTGTGTTGTCGCATTTATGCGACAAACTGGCTAAAAAAAATAGCCGTTGCTTCTGAGGAAGTTAAGTCAAGAATCTGCACAATTCTATCCGCTTCCTCAAGTGTAAAGTTTTTATTTTTTAATTTACTTGAGAGCCAAGAACTTCTCTTACCAAGCTTTTTCGCAAATGTACTCTTATTTAATCCTCTTTCAAATATTGCTCCAACCAGCTTATCTGTGTTTATCATAGGCTTCCTCCTTTTATTGTCGCAGAAATGCGACTTGTTAAATTTATACTACCACATTCATCAAGGTTTGTCAATACTTTTTTTCGCAAAAATGCGAATATTTTTATTTTTTTCGCAAAAAAGGTGTTGATTTTTCAAAAATTATATGTTAATATAGGTGCAGAGGTGTTAAAGATGACGATTGGAGAAAGAATCAAAAACAGAAGGATTCAACTTGGATTATCGGCAGACGATGTTGCACAAAAATTAGGAAAAAACAGAGCTACTGTATATAGATATGAGAGCAGTTACATTGAAAAGCTTCCAACAACTGTATTGGAACCGCTCGCAAAGGTTTTGGAAACCACTCCTGCATACCTTATGGGATGGGTTGACGAACAGACAGAAAAAAAGAACGACATTATAACAGATGTCATTCTTCGTTTACGAACCGATGATATATTTATTAATGTAGTAAATGAACTGAACGAGTTATCAAGCGAACAGCTCCTTGCAGTTCAATCTATGCTATCTGCTTTTAAGCAACAACAGATAGATTAAATGTATTAACTCCATATCGTCACATTCCTTTAACATACTCTTGATTTCCGCATAAAGCATTTCTTTTGTCATTTCCATTTTAAAAACTTCCTTTCATCGTTTGGATGATATGACTATAAACGGAAATGCCTAAAATGTACAGATGCAAATTTGATAACACCGTATCAAATGCAGAAAAATAACACAAAAAACAAATATATTAACGGGGTTAAAGTTGATACTTTTCGTATCAAATAAGCTAAAAAGCCCCATTTTATTGCATAAAAGAGAGGTCAAATATGGATGCACGCATAGTTGCAAATTATCTTTCAACATTAAAAACAAAAACAGGACTTACATACGAAGCGATTGCCGAAAAAAGTGAACGGTCCGTGTCAACGGTCAAAAATCTGTGTTCCGGGAAAACAGAAGACCCCCGAATTGATACCGTTGCCCCCGTTCTGTATGCTCTGGGTGGTTCTATGGACGAAATGCTTAACCCCGGTATGAACAAAGACAAAATCAAAGAAACCTCAGTGTTTGCTTTGAAAGACGTATACGAGTATCAAATTGCAGCTATGAAGGAAACCAACGAGGCTCACATTAACAATATTAGAACACATTACGAACAGCATCAAGCGGACTTAAAAGAAAACTACGAAAAAAGATTAGCTGACAAAAGGGAGCTTATTCAATCTTACGAGGAACATATCAAGAGCCTTAACAACGATTGCCGTTCCTCAAAAATTGCATTTTGGATTTGTTGTATCATCTTCGTTAGCGTTCTGATTGCAGAGGTTATGAATCCTAATCTTGGTTGGTTTAGATATTAGAAAAGATATTTAACAGCCAATATAGATGTTGTCGGCAAGGTAGTTAAGTGTGAAATTGAGTTTTAAAATATGTTCAAATTAAAGAAAAAAATAATAGAATGGAAAATAAACAATATGAGCCTTTTTGATATTTTTAAAAGAAATTCTGTTCCTGATAATCATAATATACCTTGTGGTGATAAAATACTTATCCCACCAAGGCAAGAGCCTCAGCCTCGTTTTTTATCTGCTTGTAAGGATATACCTGTTCAAACACACTATGAGGCGTATTTTAAAAATGGGAAATTATTTAATGTCAATCCCAGAAATAAACAAATATCACTTTATGAAGATAGACAAACAGCTTACTATGCAAGGTATATTATATCTGACGGGATAAAATATGACCTTGAAAATCCGGAACATATAAAGAGTATAAAAATTCCTCGCTTTTCTGGTACGGGCGGAATATCTTCACCAACAGGAAATCTTGATTATATCTTAAAAATGCGTCTGGGCACAGAAAACAGACCATTTTTGGCAGTTCCGCTTGCATACAAAGTAGCAAATTTGATGATGGCTTCACCTATAGGATGGAACAAAAAAGATTATTACAGATTGGCTATACAACTGTGGAATGTCGGCGAAATATATTACGCTGATTTTTTACTTGCTGAATTAAAAAAGCTCCTACCGGTTGTTGCCGTTGAAAACGAAGTTCAATACATATATAATAAATCTTTTGATTCTGCTATGAACTACGCTAAGTCAATTAACACAGATTATATTCTTGTAGGATATTCAGGAGTGATTTGTCCTGATTGTGCTCCATTCCAAAACAGGCTTTATTCTATAAGCGGAAAGGATAAACGATTCCCTCAGTTACCTGATTTTATCGTTAATAATAAAGGGTTGCATTGTAATGTTTCTATGTATGCAACCATATATTACCCCGGTATGACCCTGACGCAGTATAATTATAAGTCAGATGGGAATGTAACTTCTAAGGAAGTTGATGCAATAAAATACAGCAATAGACCTTTTATTGATGATAGAAGCAATTTTGAAAAACAAAACTATGAAAACGATAGAGCCAAAAGAATTGAACAAAAAGCCAAAGAAGATAATTATTTTGAACGCCAATATTGGATTGACAAATATTATGAACACCTTGAATATCAGCAAATAAAGGACACTCTCGGCGAAAAAGCTCCTAAAAGTTATAGTGGATACCAACGTATGAAAAAAAATAATACGGCTAATTTTCAAAAAATATTAGAATTTGCACAAGCAAACAATATAAAAATAAATTAAAAAAACGCCCTGCTACCAACAGGACGGCATAAGAGGAGAAATCGTAATTTCCGCTCTTCGGATATGCTATGCATATACCTGATATCAAGGTTAATTATAGCATATCCTTTTATTTTTGTCAAGAAAGGATGATATAATTATGAAAAGACGTGCGGATGGAAGATTCCAGAAACGTGTAACGCTCCCTGACGGGACCTTGAAATATTTATATTCAAGTGCCGCAAATGAACGGCTTGCAAACAAAGACTTTAATGAGCAATTAATGAATATTGAGCTTGAAACGAAAAAAAAGAGCCTTTTTGCGGTCATAGCTGATAATTGGGACACAGAGTATAGAGAACGAATATCAGACATTAATTACCGCAAAAATACACGTGCGGCATATAACAGAATTGTCGAATACTTTGCCGGATATTACATTGAGGAAATGACAGCTCCGGTTGTCAATAAATTTATGCGGCATTTGGCATTACTCAAACTCGGAAAAAAAACCGTAGCAAATCACCATAGCATACTGAATATGATATTTAAATTTGCAATCCTCAACGGTCAGATTGACTACAACCCTATGCAGGATGTACCAATACCCACAAATTTGAGCCAAAAAAAGCGTTCTCTGCCGTCCGACAAAGAACTTGAAACAGTTAATGCTAATTACGAAGGATTCGCTTTTCTTCCCTACTTTTTGTTAAATACGGGATTGAGAATGTCCGAAGCTCTGGCGTTAACATATTCAGACATAGATTTTGAAAAAAAACTTATAACTGTTAATAAACATCTTCTGCACGACAACAACAAGCCAATCATAGAATCCCGAACAAAAACCGAAAGTTCCCAAAGAGCCGTAATTCTTCTTGACAGAGTAGCCGACAAGCTATCTCGAACTAAAAAAGGGCTTATTTTTTGCAATGAGGATGGTTTCCCTTACACCGCAAAACAAATACGTTGCCGTTGGGAATCATATCAGAAGGAGCACAATCTGACCTTAACTGCACATCAGCTTCGACACGGTTACGCAACAATGCTTTTTGAAGCTGGAATTGACGAAAAGGATGCACAGGAGCTTATGGGGCATTCTGATATCAATACAACTCGTTCAATATACACGCACATCCGAAATAAACGCAAATCCGAAACAGCAAAAAAACTAAATGAATATACCTTCTAAGATGTCATTATGTAGTCAGTTTTTTCAAACATACCATAAAATTAACCTTTGTATCAGGTTCGAATCCTGTCGCCTCGACCAATTTAAAAACCGCATAACATAGCTAAAAACGCCGTGTTTATGCGGTTTTATTATTTTTTCTGCATTGCTAAAAGCCGTTAGAAATAGGCAAAAACCGTTGTGCAAAGTAGTCAAAAAGTAGTCAATTTAGTCACAAAAAAAGACCGCTTTGGGGGCGGTCTTACTTTTTTAACCGTCCAAGCATTCCCAGATAGATATCTCTTTCTTGTTGGTTCTGGGTGCTTGCATATACGGCATTGCAGAATTCCTCAATTTCAACGCAAAGATTTTGGAAATGTGCGGCGTTACGTTCGGATTTGTATTTATGTAATGCCGGGAACAAGTCAACGGCTTCCAAATATTCAGCATCCATTTCAGTAACGCTCCTTTTTTTATTATTTATGCTTTCTCGAGCTTCCTCATTGCGTCTTTGAGGATTTCCCTCTCGTTTGGGTCAGCATCTTCCATCATTTCACCAAGTTTTGACATCATATGGTCTTTGGCATCATCATAAGAAGAACCTCTGCCCATTCGTCTTTCTTCGGCGTAATCTTCGTGCATATCAGCGGAATATCTGCCCATACTGTCACGTTTTGCATTTCCACGTCTGCCCCTTGCGTATGAAATATCGTTATCGTAACCCATACCGCCATCATATGTTCTGCCATAACCGCCGTTTTCTTCGAGCATAGCAATTTTGTCAAGATTCTTAACGGTATCGGTGAGTTTCCAAATCATCTCAAGGTCATTACCCGAAATCTTCTGTTTCATTGCATACTCGTCAAGTTCCTTGCAAAGCAATTTTTTGATTTTTTCAATATATTCCATATTTCAACTCCCCCTTCTTATGCCACACGGTCAAAAATGATGTTTGCATTTTCGACAAGAATTCCGGTATCACTTGTGTTTTCTACTGCCACAGTTGCACAACAGCTACAAGATGCATCAACAAAAGTAGCAAATGAAACATTGAAAAATGAGTTTACAACAGTAGGTGTTGCAATTGCGACAGCATTTCCAACGACTTCGCCATCAATCACAAGTGAAAGCGAAACCGGTCCGATTGTTCCGCCTGTGGGAACAGCAATGTTTGCATCAAACTGAACACGATATACAGTGCGACAAGCACTGTTTGCACCTTTAAGACGGAAAACTCCCGAGCCGTCACGGTGAGTTATAAAACCTTTTCTGCAACAGCGCGAGCTATTGTCAAATAACACATTACCGTCTTCAGCAACGGTTTGAACTGTAATTGCTGAATATTCAGCAGCCATAAAATCAAATCCTTTCAAATAAAATTAAGCGGTGGATATATTTCACCCCACCGCCTGTAAACATTATCAACTATCTCCATTTTGGAACAAGTTGAACATTCGCACGGGGCGAAAGTAGTTAATTGATTACTCAATTAGAACGAGCCATTGCAGCCGCATCCGTTGTTATAGCCGAAGCCATAAGAAGCCGCCCACGGATTGCAAGAAGGATAGCTGGGAATTGGCATAGGACGAAGTGCATCAATAAGATGCTGGTTCTGCTTAGCCTGAGAAGCAGAAAGTCTGAGAGCCTGATTCTCATCACGAAGTGCTTGAACCTTTTCGCTTGACATATAGTCAATGATTCTGTCGCCAAGCTTATCAATTGCCTGTAATGTGTTACAATTGTAAGCCTGAGCATCAAAGCGGTTCTGCATATTCATTTTTTCCAAATCACAACAGCAACTTGCAATATCCTTCTGGATAGCTCCTGTATTAAATACAGACTGTGTTTCTACATCTTTGATAGCAGAACGGGTATCGCAACAACATTGAGCCAACTGTGCGGAAAGTGCATTAACACCTGCCTGATTTTGATAACCAAGTGTGCAGATAGCATTATCAATTCCTCTGAAATTGTTACTCAGAGTGTTATTGAGTGCTGTAAAACTGTCTGCCAGCCCATAGGTCTGTTGGTCGATTTTGCTAATAAGTGTCTGCTGGTCTACGGCGGAACGAACATCAGCCTGTGTAGCACACGCTTCGCCTACACCATAGCCACCACCAAAACCGCCAAATCCGTTTCTGCCATAGCCAAAAAGGAGCAGAATGATTATCCAAGCCCATTCGTTACCAAACATACCATTGCCATTGTCGTTGTTTCTTGTAACAGCTGCTACATCAGCCGCACTGAGTGCATTTGTTTCATACATAAGGTTTTACCTCCATTTTTAAAATTTTATATGCCAAATTGAGCCGTACGCTCTCAATTAAAGCCGTTATAGTTTTTCTCCCATCGCCTGCACAACCTGCTGTGCAATTTGTGAGAGTTGATTAAATTGTTGTTGAGACATTTGTCCCGAATCAAGAAGCCGCTGGACTTCTTCTCTCGGATTCCCGTTAAATGATTTTTTAAACTCTTTTGCCTGACGTATAAGGTCAGCCATTGGATTGGGTTGATATCCCATAGCTTGATATAAAGGGTTTGCCATTATTCGTCAGCCTCCTTTGCTTTTTTTGCAGTTACTTTTGGTTTTTCGTCGGGAGCATTGACAATTCGCTCATACTTGGCTGTTAAATCGTCAATTTTGCCCTGCAATTCGCTAATTTGTTCTTTTGTCGCAAAGCTGGCACTCTTGCAAGCGCATTCGTGCGTTTCCGTGCGTTTTTGCGTGTTTTCTGTGCGTTCCACAAAATCAAGAATACGCATTGACGGCATTCCCTGAGCATTGACCGACTTTACATATATGGTCGGATTGCTTTTGTCCCACAAAACAACAGAATTATTAGGAGCTACTGGGTAAGATGTAGCCTCGTTTTCATTTAACACCCAAAGCATATCATTATTTAATTGCGGTTGCATCGCCATAGGTGGAGGCGTTGCCTGCATAGGTGTTTGATACGGTTGCCCAAATTGGCTTTCAGCCATATTCGGCATCTGTGGTGTTTGCATTGAATTGAAAAATCCCCCTCTGTAAAATGGTGCATAGCTTCCGTAAGACATAATCATTCTTCCTTTCTTTCCCAGAAATATATAGGTGTTTCATTTCCCGAATCCCACGCATCATAGTAGCAACCGTCCACAATGGCAATGGCGTGTGTACCAGTTCCTACTACAAAGGTTCCTTGTGGGTGTTCACGACAAAAATCTTGAACTGTATAACAGTCAGGACAATCAGCAGATATAAGGTCCCGACAAAACCCCTTGCTACGGAGAAATGTTCCCCAAACTGCGTTGCTCGATAGCAGATCACCCATTATATACCCTTGAATAGTTAATTCAAGATAGGTGCTTTCCCAGTCTTGGTCAACTGCTTTTGACACAGCCCTAACAACGCAGTCACCCACATTTCGTCCTTTGGGGTTGGGATTATATAATATATACATTCAATTACCTCGTTCACACACTATCCGGCGGCCAGTCCAATTTGCCGTCTTGAATAAGTGCAATAATTACTTCATATACCAAACTGATATCAAATTGACTAAGTTCTTTATGGTTTCTTATGTAATTATATATTGTCATTTCAATCTCTCCTTTTTTGTTCTTATATATATAATAAATAAAAGAGCCATTTTTTACGAGAAAAAAAACGGCTCTTTTCATACCAAATTTGTATTAAATTTTTATTAATTGCAGTGGCTAAATAATTGTTTGCAACATTTTTTTGCCTTAGTCGCTACCGTCCCTCTTGAAACATTTAAATTTTCAGCAATCCTTTCATAAGGATGTCCATCAAGCAACCATTCTGCAAGTACCCTACGTCCCATTTCGTCATGTACCCATTGAAGAATCAACCTTTCCCATTCTTCACGGGGCCTATCGTCAATATTAATATTACCTTTATACATTTCGTTACCTCATTATTAAAAGCAATGTAGCGCAAATTGCCCATAACACATTAGAACTTATAAGAATTAACATCAACCGTTTTTTATCTTCATACGCTTTAAACATTCGCTTCTGATGTTCAATATACGGAATTTTAGCCATTTTAAAATTAGCATTATTTTTTTGAGAGGTTTCCATAATACTACTCCTTTCTATTCCATCCCCTTGGCAAGCTTCTTCACAAGCTCCTCGCCGTACTTATAGCACAGCAGGAAATCTATGGTCTGCTGTTCAAGACCTGCCTTTTCCTTCAAAATTTCAATTGCCTTTTCAACCGTCATAACATCTGCTCCTTTCTGCATTTCTTCAAACGGGAAATTTTTTCCGGGACAAGCCGTGCTGTCAAAATCCCTATGTCTTTTAACTTCAGCTTTTGGGTATAAAGTTTTAAGATAAGTTATAAGTTCCTGACCTGACTTCAGCTGTGCCGCTGTCATTGTTTCGGTCTCGAAGTTACCCTCAAAGCAAACGCCTATGCTGTAACCGTTCTTTCCCTGACAGTGTGCACCTACCGTTTCAATAGGTCTGCCACGATAAACGCTGCCGTCCTTCCTCACGTAAAAGTGATAGCCTATGCCCGTCCACCCCTGAGACAGATGCTGTGCGTGTATGCTTTCAACAGTTCCGGTACCTGCTCTGTGATGCAGGATGATATAATTCGTGGAATTTCTTCTTGCAAGTGCGCCGTTCCAAGTGTGCTTGATTTCAATTATCTTCATAGGCTACACCTCTCCCTGATGATTAAGAAGGATGTTTCGTTCTTCCCTTTCGTTCAGCATTCGGACAAGTCTGCCCAGCATAGCCCCCACCTCCTCACGGGTCACATATCTTCCGGGAGCAAATTCATTGTCCGATACGCCGTTTATAATACCTGCATCATACGCCACCTTAATATCGTCAAAAGACCAACCATTCGGGTCAATGTCCGTAAATGGCAACGAAATATTCCTTTTGAATACTGCAAAGACGGTATCGAGCTTGTCCTTTGGAATTTCGCCTCTGCCGTTATCGCCATATTCCTTTCCCTCTGAGTTCTGGAATATATAACTGTCAGCTTCATCATTCCAGCCCACAAGGCAGATACAGTGATTCTGAGGGAAATACGAGTTTGAGGTTGCCACCACGGCAACGCCTTCGCCATAACGCATAAGTGCGTCCTTGATGCACAAATCCCGTTTTTCCCGGTTTGCGTAAAGCAAATTGCAGAAGCCGTCAAACTTATACTTTTCAGCAATTGCAAGCAACTGAGCATTGTTTTTTACCGTTTCAAGCACGTCGGTATTTTCTCCCAAAACCCCGAAGTCAGCAAGGGGAACGCCGCCCACATTGCAAGCGGCGTCCAAAACCAGCTGAATAAACCTACCGTTTCCTTTCTGTCCGCTCGCCTTCGACTGCGCAAGATACCAACCGGCAGACATCCTCCTGCCGAATATAATCTCTGCTGCCGTAGCTGTTGCAAAGCCCGTACAGTCGTCAGAATCATATTGATTGTAAATTGTCAGCTGCTTTGGAATTTCAAATCTGTTTTCAAAGGTTCTTTTGACTTCCCCGAATTCCTTTATGTAATCAGTCTTCATCCGTTTCCACCTCATAACCGTCCAGTGAGCTTACAGCTAAATTTCTGACCTCACAAAGCAAGTCTGCTTTCAGTTCCTCACAGAAAGCCTCAACAACTTCTTCTCTCATCTGTTCAATGACAGTCTTTTCATCACCTTCGCAGTAATTAAGTCTGCTGTTTTCAACTGTCATCAACGCCCACAAAACACCGCCGACAAAAGCTCTGTCTTCGGCATTCAAATCATCAATGTTATAGCCCTGCTGATGCGGTTCCATTGAATCGCCGTATTCCTCAATTATTTCATTTTCAAATTCATATCTTGCTTTCATCCTCGTTCTCCTTATGTTTTAATATATCAATTGCCCTTGTAATAACCTTCGGGAGAGGCACTCCCATAAGCCCCGCATTTTCCACTATGGATATAGCCTCATTCGCAATAAAACCGATTATTGTTGCCGTTCTTATGTATGCTGTACCCAGTGATATATCCAATCTGTGAGCTATCAGCACAAACAGAAGAGTAACACATTTCTTGCATAAGCCCTTCCATCCGGCACGGCTGTTCAGATTGCCGTTGTCCGATTTGTTACTCTTGTGAAATACCCCTGCAACAAGCAGCCCCATAGCAAAATCCACCGCCATAAACACAATCAACGTCACCATATCCTTTGTCCAGCCCCCGAAAAGCCTTGCAAAAAGGCTCCCGACAAGACCCAGAATTGTGCAGATGACTGTTTTCAAATTTGTCATTTTATTTCTCCTTCCTCGTCCTGTTCCTCCATAATTTTTTCGTATTCTTCCATTGTTATTTCGTGCCAGTTGTCGGGGCTGTCGTTTGCACCGAGATAAACTGCTGTTTTGCCGTATGCTTCACCATTCGTTAATACCATACCCTCTGAAGGTATGAGCTTTGTTAATTCAACTGTTGTTTTTATCACGCCGTAATCGACCATCCTTTCTCTTTATACTCTGCAATTGTTTCTTCCGACAGCATACCTAATGTGGTTGAATGCAAGGTCAGAGTTCTTGTCTCGGTACTGCCCTCTGCAACAAAATCTTTCAAGTGAGTGAGAATGCTGTCAACACTTGCGGAGGTCAATGCACTGCAAGTTCCGAAATTAAAGCTGTTGCCGATTATGCCTTCTATCGTTATGTTTTTCAAAGCCGGATTATATGAAAAGCCCTGTGTACCACCAGTGGTATTTTCATCAACGATAAGCAACGGAATTGTTATGATTGCAGCATAACGAAAAGTATTATTAAGAATGCACCCTTCGGCATGTATTGGCTTTTTTGTATCTGTAATCTTAGAATCCCAAAATGTATTGGTTAAATTAGTACTTGTAAATTTCAAATCATACTTAGGATTGTAATTTGCATCTGTCCATCTCGAACTAGAAAAAGCATAGCTAGGGTTTATTCCATTCCCGTAATTCTGATACACGTCCCAAAACTCGTCATACTGGGCTTGTCTGCCGGAGTTATACTGCTCCTTCAATGTACTTTTAACATAACCTATATTGCAATAACCGTTGGTAGTCATATTGGTGACACCATCATAAGTGTACAACGCCATAACCGCTTGACCTTCTGACGTATCACTGATATCGTCCTCTATCCCATCAACCGTATTCCCCTTAGTGACCCGTCCATTTTCATATTTAACGAAG
>CAZVYB010000001.1:68585-84023 GCA_964631405.1 uncultured Lachnospiraceae bacterium | reverse complement strand
TTAAAAACTTTTTCTATCTTTTTTCTCTTTCCCGCGATACGCTAAGGGGCGTTGTTTAGGCTATGCATAAAAAAATCGCAAATTATGCGAAATTTTTGTCTATTTTTTCCTTAATCATATCCACGCAATGGTCGATTGCCTCTTCCAAAGTCATGTTTGTTGTATCAACAACTATGGCATCTTTTGCAATTCTTAGTGGAGCAACCTCTCTCGTTTCGTCCTTGTGGTCACGCTCAACAAGGTCGGAAAGAACCTGCTCGAAAGTTGTGTTCGATGTGTCTTTTATCTGCAAATAGCGTCTTTTTGCCCTCTCCTCTGCCGTCGCAGTCACAAAAAACTTGATTGTTGCGTTTGGCAAAACATCGGTGCCAACATCTCTGCCTTCAATTATGCAATCATTTTCTCCCGCAAACGCTCTTTGAATTGTTGTGACTTTATCCCTCAGTATCTTATAAGGAGCAATATTTGACGAAAGTGTTGAAATTTCTTCTAGGCGAAGGTATGGTGTAAAATCCTTGCCATTGACCACCACCCTTTGTTTATCCCCATCAAAAGTGACTTTTACATCAGTCTGAGCGACGAATTTTGTCACATTTATCAAATTTATATCGCCAAACTTGCCCTCTTTATATGCACAAGCAAGTCCCCTATAAATTGCACCTGTATCAAGCACTTTCAATCCCAATTTTTGTGCAACGCCACGAGATAATGTGCTTTTGCCACTGCTGACATGGCCGTCTATTGCAATATTTATCATGTTTTTCTCCCCCAATCTATTATATATATTTTGTTTCAAAAAGGGCAAATGTTTGCGAAAAATATATAGAAATTTTAAAAATATTTCTTCATTTAGCATTGACTTCGCCTCCTTAAAAGGGTACAATTTATATAGACAAATGAGGGAAATATGTTTGAAAATATTGATGTTGCATCTCTCACAGATACAGAAAGAGATGAATGGATAAAAAAAATCAATGCAAGGCTTGCAGAAATTGAACAAATACAAAAAGGCGAATTGAAGCAAAAGAACAAAGGAAAGGTATATAAGGCGTTTACCAAAGTCGGCAAAATTTTTAGCAAAGTTTTACTTTGGACGACCGTTTCGGCAATCGTCGCTTTTATGGCTTTACATATGCAGGCTTTTTTAAGGCAAAACGACCTTTCTGCCGACACCGGCGACATCATTGAATTTCATCAGTCAATTGACATGAACACAGAGTATAGCAACATTAAAGGAATGAACTCTGTTTCTCGTTTGACGGTGCAAAAGGGTAAGCCGGTTAAGTTTAATATTCAAATTGACGACCTATCTGTCGTTGAAAAAGAGCAAATGCAAAGTGCCATTGACGAGCTCAACGCCCTTTTTGCGATTATCAATCCAGACTATAGGTTTGAACTTAATTTTGACCCTAACGGACTTGAAACTTTTGACCCATACAATGTTGATGTAAAATATTTTAATGACAGTGAACTTATAGGTCAAGACGAAGTTTTGGGGCAATATACATCTGGTCACACAATTGATGCCAAAAACGGAAGTCAAGGGTATGGGGCTGAAATTAAATTAAGAAAGGGCTATATCACTGCTGGAACTTTTCTTCACGAAGCCTTGCACCACCTTGGTCTTGGCGATGCATACACAAACTACTACGCACAAGTTGCCTCTGTTATGCAAACAGGTGAAAATCATCTAAGAACAAATGATGTCGCTCTTCTTGTGGCAAAATATGGTGACTACTCTACCCCTGAAAAGCATGAAGAATTGGTAAAATTTATCGCATCATACGAAGAAAATCAAGAGTGGTTTCAAGAGCAATATGCAAAGCATCAAGAACTTTCTTCTTGTTTGAAAGAAAACCTCCCACAATATCTCGGAGTTTCTGCCGAAGAAATTGATTTTGATATTGCGACATCTGGATATGTTTATGGCAAAGTTGAGTATCAAGAAGGAAGCAAATCATACTGCGAAATCGTCAAAATTGGCGGAAATCGAATTCAGCATGACAAATACATTTTTAGTTCAAAAGAAACCACCCAATATATCGACGATATGTCAACAAGCGAAATGAATGGCGTAAGATTTGTGACCAATGCTAGCGAAAATAATTATGTTTTCTATTTTGCCTATGATGGATATATTTATCGTGCAGAGCATAGTGGAAAATGGAAGATTGAAAAAGCATTTGAAATTTGCAGTGAAAGCGAATATCAAGAAGTAGCAGAGATTGAGCCTGATGTTGTGAGAACCGTCCTCAAAGAAGGAATGGTAAGTTTGGACATTGAGGTTGAAAGAAAATAGAAAAAGCAGATATGATGTCTGCTTTTTTTGTGAAAAGAGTTTTTCTTTGTTTTTTAGTTTTCGTAAAGTGCAAGGTATATTTCTTTTGTTGTATTGATTGTTTTGGAAAGTTTTTTGCCAACTATCTTTTTGATATTTTCGTCCTCTTCGGCTGAGAGGTATCCACCGATATGGATTGTGATTTCATTGAGGGCTCGCAAAAGTTCAAAATTATTTGGATAGTCATAGTCGTTGGTTTCTCCGTCTGCCTCTCCTATTTCTTCCTGTATCTCTTTGAAGGTATCGTTTATCATTGATTTGACAAGGACTTGTCCATCACGGCTATATTTTTGGCTGAGTTCCACCTCTCCGTCATTTAGTGCAATCTCGCTTTTTATGAAATTATTACAAGCCGAGGCGGAAGCCTCCAAAAGTTCTATCAATTCGTCAGTCATGTTGTAAATCTCCTTTTTGGTTTTTATCTTTTATTATATACATTTATTATAACACATTGCAAGACAAAATGCAAATTATAAAAAACTTGCAATGATTGGGCTGAAAATCTCCCTGTCAATTTGGGTTATATCAAATTCTTCAAAAATAGGACAACCTTTAATCGCATTTTATCTGCTTTCGTCAATTTCTATGGCATCAAGCATTTTATCTATGGCAATTTTGTTTTGGGGTGAAAGTTCTACAAGGGGCATTCTTACCTCCTCGCTTTCGATGACTTTCATTTCCTTTAAAAAGTATTTTACTGGGATTGGATTGGTTTCGCAAAACATCATTTTATTGACAGGTGAAAGTTTTTCATGTTGGGCAAGTGCTTCTTGCAATTTTTCCTGTTTGACAAGGCGATAGATTGCGTCAACCTCTTTGCAAAAAGCGTTTGCCGTCACGCTTATTGTTCCATCTCCGCCAAGGCAATAAAAGAGAAAATTGAGGTCGTCCTCTCCGCTATACACCGCTATTTTATCTCTGCAAATTTTGCATAATGACATAATGCGTGTAATGTCCGCTGTCGCCTCTTTTATCCCCCAAACATATTGGTTTTGGGCTATTATTTTTTCTACTGTGGCAAGGTCTATGTTAAGCCCCGTGCGGGTTGGAACATTATACATAATGATTGGGATTTTCAGTGTTGCAAGTCTTTTATAATATTCCACAAGTCCCGTTTGCGTTGTTTTATTATAATAAGGTGTCACGACAAGCACGCCGTCTGCCCCCGCCTGCTTTGCAAGCATTGTGTTTTGAAGGGCAAGGTTGAAATTATTATTCCCTGTGCCAACAATCATTTTGACTTCTTGTGGAATTATCTTTCGGCAAAAAGCAAGTATTTCTGTCCTTTCTTTTGTTGTGACGGTTGAGCCTTCACCTGTTGTGCCTAGCACTATGATTGCAGACGCACCTTCGTTTATCCCCCGTTCTATCAAATTTTTTAGCGAGGGAAAATCTACTTTATTGTTCCTAAATGGGGTGGCAATTGCTATACCCGTCCCCTCAAAAAGCCTTTTCATATTTTCTCCTACTTTTTATTATGAAAAAAAGTCAAAAAGGGTTAAGGATTTGTTTTTACAGCAAAAACTTATTTGATGAGATATTTTTTGAAAAATTTTATAATAAAATATTTTTCTGATAAAAAAATGAAATATTGCTCTATCGAGCATTGTGAAATATTGTGCTTTTGGCACATTATGAAATAAAATAAATCCTTAATATGCCCTCGGCGTATTTCATATGGCAGAGCCATATTTCACGCACGAAGTGCATTTCACAAATCCGTCAGGATTTATTTCATTAAAAAACGCCAAGTGAAAAATTGGCGTTTTTTTTGGAGCTGACGGCGGGACTTGAACCCGCGACCTACGCATTACGAATGCGTCGCACTACCGACTGTGCTACATCAGCGTAAAAAGAGGGTTTTAAGTTTTTACGCCTCTTTCATTTATTGTTTTTTGAAAATTTTTAAAGAACTTCAACAAGTTTGAAAGATACTTTTTCTTCTTGCTCGTCTTTATCTATCACCTCAACCCTTACGCTTTGGTCAAGTTTGACGATTTCGTAAATTTGTTTATTGTTTGCCTCTGTTGCATTCTTTATATGAAGCAGTCCGCTTGCACCATTTTCAAGGACGACAATTGCACCAAATTTGAGAATTTTGACAACTTTTCCTTGATAAATTTCTCCCGTTTGTAGGTTTTTTATTGCAACAAGTTTTGGGCTTTCTTCAAGAGCCTTCAAACTGAGTGCAACTTTTTTGTTTTCTCTGTCAACTTCAATCACCTTAAATTGTCTTTCTTCCCCCTCTTTGATGACTTCGTCAGGGCGGGCAATTCGTGTATGGCTGATGTTTGAAATATGAAGGAAGCAGTCAATACCGCCAACTTCAACAAAAGCACCATAATCAAGTATTCTCTTCACTCTGCCTTCAACAATTTTATTGATGAAAATTGAACTCCAAAAAAGGGTTTCGTTTTTCTCTTTGATTTGGTTTTCAAGCATTTTGATGCTTGCAATTATCTTTTTATTCTCTCGTGAAATTTCTGTGACAATTGCCTCAAATTGTTTGCCTACCGCCCTTCTTGGGTCACGGGTTGTGACTGAAATTTCTGCGTTTGGAACAAATATTTCATACTCACCCATTTTTGAGCAAAGTCCATCGCCGTTGGTTGCGGTTGCAACAAATGTGAATTTACTGCCCAATTTCAGTTTGTTTGCGTTTTGTGTGGCAAGCACTTGACTGTCTGCCAAAGTCTTTGAAACTTCAAGCATACCTTCTTGATTTTTTGAATTGATGATTATCACCTTAAATCTGTCGCCAATTTTGAGGTTGGCATAGTCTTCCACCTCTTCGGCGGGCAGGTATGCGTCGTTTTTCCCACCAATATTGAAAATGCACCCCTCCTCTCTTTTGATGACAACAACACCATCAAACATTTGACCTTTTTTGTAGTTTGTGAAGGTGCGTTCTATTGCCTCTAAACTAAATTTTTCTTCATTAAATTTCTCTTCCATAAAAACCTCTTTGGTGCAATTGTATCAAATTATTTTTTCTTTGTCAAAGATAAAAGGGTTTGCTTTCGCAATTCTTCCATTTTTTTGGCAACAATTTTTGTCGCTTCGTCCATTTCCTCGCTTGTGAGTTTTCTTCCGTAGAATTGGTCGAGAGTGAATGGTGTGCCAACAACAACACGATTTCTTTTCCAAAACTTTGGTTTTTTTGCAACAAACATTGGCACGATTGGCACTTTTGCCTTGATGGCAAATGTTGCCACGCCCTGTTTCATTTCGCCCATTTCCATATTTTCATTATTATTGCGTGTGCCTTCTGGGAAAATCACCAGTTTTTTGCCATTTTTAAGCACTTTCAATGAGTTTTTGATTGCATTGACATCATTACCCGAGCGGTCGATTGGAATACCTCCAAATTTTTTAGCAAAAAAACCTACTAGTTTATTCTTAAAAAGTTCCTTCTTCGCCAAATAGTATTTTTTCTCCCATGTATGCACTGCCAAATTGATTGCGTCCATATTTGATGTATGGTTGCTGGCAATTATGCAAGCACCTTTGGGAATTGCCTTTTTATTGACAAATTTGGTTGGGAAAAAGAACCTAAAAAATGGTGTACATATGATTTGAAAAAAATGAAACATATCCCCCTCCTAATCAATATATTTTGCACAAGCGTATGCTGTGGAAAATGCTGTTTGTAAATTAAATCCCCCTGTCAGGCAGTCAACATCAAGCACTTCGCCGATGAAATATAATCCCTCGCAAAGTTTGCTTTCCATCGTCTTTGGGCTAACTTCCCGTGTATCCACACCGCCAGCCGTCACAATGCCTGCCTCAACTGGGTAAAGTCCGCCAAATTCTAGTGGAAATTTTTTAAGCAGTTTTACAATCGCCTTTCTTTGTGCGACTTTTATTGCATTGATTTTAGTCGTGCCGTCAAGGGCAAGTTTTGTCAAAAATACCTCGACAAGGCGGTTTGGCATCAATCCTTTTATAACATATGAAAGGTTTTTATTTAGATTGACCGAAAACTCTCGCAAAAGTCGTGCTTCAAGTTGTTCCTCACTGAGGGCTGGTTTTAAATCTATTTCAAGTGTTATGTTTTTCGCCTGCGAAATGAAACTTGAAAGAGACAGTGCGATTGGCCCAGAAATGGCGTCTGCCGTGAAAAGCATCTCACCAAAAAATGATTTTGTTTTGCCATCATAATTGCAAGAAAGTGTGACATTTTTTAGGGCAAGTCCTTCAAGTTTCCCGCAAAATGAGTCCTTGATTTTTATTGGAACAAGTGCCGAGTGTGGAGTTATCACATTGTGTCCCAGCATTTGGGCAAATTTATATCCTCCGCCTTCGCTTCCAGTTGCGGGGTAACTTTTCCCGCCTGTGGCGATAACGAGTTTTTCGCATTCATATCTATTTTCGCCCGCAAACAATGTGAAAACATCACCTTTTTTTGTGATTGCTGTGATTTTTGTATTAAGTTTGAATTTGCAATTCTTGCAATGTGCAAGCAATATTTTTGTCACATCGCTTGCCTTATCGCTTTGTGGGAATACACGGTTTCCTCTCTCTGTTTTAAGTGGAAGTCCCCCATCTTCAAAAAACGCAATTGTATCTTCACAAGAAAAGCCATTGATTGCAGAAAACATAAATTTCCCGCCGTTGACAACATTTGAAAGGTATGTTTGGCTGTCACAATTGTTTGTCAGATTGCATCTGCCTTTCCCCGTGATATATATCTTCTTTCCGCATTTTTCGTTTGCCTCAAAAATGGTGACATCATGACCCTTTTTTGCCAAAAAACCGCCCGCCATCAGACCAGACGCACCGCCACCTATGATTGCTATTCTCATTTGTTCCTCACAAGTGCATTAAGTTCCTGTTCCGTCAAATCTCTATATTCGCCCCTGCTTAGTCCGCCAAGTTTGACGCCACCAATTCTTACCCTTTTAAGGAGTTTGATTGATTTCCCGCAGGCTTCAAACATTCTTCTCACCTGTCTATTTTGTCCCTCGTCAATGACAACCGAAAGTTTTGTAAAGCCATTTTCAAAAGAAAGCCACTCAACCCTTGCACTTGGCATACGCTCTCCATCAACAACAACTCCCTTTCTCATAACGGCGAGGTCTCCTTCCTTCACCTCTCCCTCAACAGTTACGCGATATTCCTTTTCAATTTGATATTTTGGGTGACCAACTTGATTGGCAAAATCGCCGTCATTTGTGAGGATAATCAGTCCCTCAGTGTCATAGTCTAGTCTGCCAATTGAAAAAAGTCGTTCCTCGCATTTGACAAGGTCAAAAATTGTCTTTCTCCCCTTTTCGTCGTGTGCAGTGCAGGCGTAGCCCTTTGGTTTATTCAGTTTTATATACACAAAAGAGGAAGGCAATTTGACCGATTTGCCCTCCACTGTGACTTTATCTTTTTTCTCGTTTACCACCGTCCCAAGTTCTGTGACAAGTTTGCCATTGACAGCAACTTTGCCCTCTAAAATAAGTTCTTCACATTTGCGTCTTGATGCAACTCCGCTATTTGACAAAAATTTATTTAATCTCATGTTTACCAATTGTTTAGAAGGTCTTTCACTTTCTCCCAAACAGAATTTCTCCTTACGCCTTCAATTGTATATATTTTTTCCTCAAAATGCAAGTCATTATCAATAAAAATTTTAACATTGCCTACCTCTTGTCCCTTTTCTACTGGGGCTTCTAGGTTTTCGGCAAGCGAATATACATAATCAACTGAAGATATTTCCTTTTCGGTCAACGGATACAGATATTTAGCACCCTTTGTGCCAATTTTCACGCTATCCGCCCTCCCCTCTTGTACGGCGATTGTTTGTGGGAAGGTATAGCCCTCTGTAAGGTCATAAAGTTTATATTCTTCAAAAGCCATTTCAAACAAATCTCGGCTATCCTCAAACATAGGTCCGCAATTTAGCACCACGCAAACAAGTGCCATGCCATCTCTCTCGCAACTTGACACTAGGCATCTTCCTGCGTCGTTTGTAAAGCCTGTTTTGACGCCAGTGCAACCCTCTAAACTTGCGAGAAGTTTGTTTTTATTTTTAAGATACCTTGTTTTTCCTGTCTCATTGGTGATTTTGGTATTTTGAGTGGAAACAATTTCTTTGAAAGTTTGATTTTTTAGAGCATAACTGGCAATCAGTGCGAGGTCGTAGGCAGTTGTAAAGTGAGTGTCGCTATCAAGCCCGTGAGTGTTGTCAAAATGTGTATCGAAAGCACCTATCTTTTGTGCTGTTGCGTTCATCATTTCAACAAAGTTTTTAACGCCTCTGCCTACATATTCGCCTATTGCTACGCTTGCGTCATTACCAGATATGAGCATAAGCCCATACAAAAGGTCACGAGTGGACATTCTTTCCCCTTGGCGAAGATATAGGCTTGTGCCTGTTATACCAACCGCCTTTGGCGAAATTTCAAATTTCTTGTCAAGGTCTTGGCAATTTTCTATTGCCGTGATTGCTGTCATGATTTTTGTTGTGCTTGCCATAGCAAGTTTTTGCGACATATTTTTTTGATATAGCACCCGTCCGCTTTCGCTTTCAATTAGGCACATCGCCTTTGCTGAGGTTTGGGCAAATGTTGCCATTTCCTTGTTTTGGCATAATGAAATTGCAATCAAAAAAATAAAAGCAAAAAGAAGGCAAACAAAAACTTTATTTGTCCTCTTTGCCATTTTTTTCCTCTTCCATGCGGGCTAGCAGTGAGTTAAACATATTTAGTACCGTTTGATATAGGCTTTTGTTTTCTACATTGACAAATTTTACATCGCCCTCTTTAAGAAGCACCAAAAAGCCAATTGGCGTAAGGCTCATACCTCCGCTTGAACCGCCTGCCATTGGATAGTTGTTTGCAACCCGTCTTGAAGATAGGTCGGCATATTCTCCACCGCCAACAACATATCCCACCGTCACCTTTGAAATTGGAATGATTGTTGTGCCATCTTCTGTGACAACCTTCTCTCCTATCACCGTGCTTGTGTCAACAATGGTTTTTATCTTGTCCATAGCACCATCAATCATCTTTTTGATGTTGTCATTGTTTGTATAAATTCTCATTTTTCACCCCTTTTTTCCCTATTTGTTTCTCTTTTGGTTAGGATAACCGAACGAAACAAAGAATATACCACATCAAACAAAGAAATTGATATCACCGCTTTTATGGCAAACTGGCAAACTTCTCGGTTGTAAGATATAGTGTCATATATGCCAAGCGTAGCGGTGGGTTTTGCATTTTTGATTACGCCAAGCACCGACATGAGCAGGACATTGATTGTTCCCGCAAGCATGGCACTTGAAAAGGCATCGCCAACGCCAAGATTATAAAAAATAGATATTTCTTTTAGGCGGGTTTTATCTTTTATCTCACCCAAAAGCATTTGCACAAATACCATTTCTTTGCTGTTAAATTCAAGTTCTTTACTGCTTATGTCGTCTTCCTTTCTTGTGTAAATTTTTTTGTTTTCAAACCAAATTTGTTGGTGCGTAACTTTAAATTTATATAAAAAAATTCCAATTGCACCCGACATTTCAAGCACATTGAAAGACAGGCGTCCCTGCATTTTGATTGGCAGGAAGAAAAGAAAAATAATAAGCAATGGAATAAGCAAAAACCAATTCATTTCATCACCTCGCAAATTGCTTTTGCAATGATAAAGCCCGCCCTTTCGACATTTTCTTTGATATCTTTTGGGGCTAAAATCACCTCTTTATGTTCTTCTCCCGTCAAACTGCTTGAGAATATCATAAATGGCACACCTATTGAAATGCACTTTGTCCCCACCGAACGGCTGTCAATTTTTTTACCAAAGCGATTGACACCGCTTCCCGGCGTGAGGCCGTTTGTTGTCAGTTGAAACGACCTGCCAAGGCGGGAAATTGATGCCGTCGTGAGGGCGTCAACAATGATTGCTATATCAATTTTCAGTGTTTTAGCAAGGGTTTTGACAATATCAAATGTTTCTATGCCTGTTGAAAAATATATATTGGGGCAAATTTTGAAGATATGATTATTTTTATCGAATATATCAATTTGTATATTATCAAACACGCACTTGCCCAGTTTATCAGCGTCTATATCTGGGTTTCCCAGTCCTACAATCAGCGTCTTTGCCCCCCTTTTTATACCCAAGTTTTTGACGAGGCGGGCAAGTTTTTCGCCTATTTGAGAAATCAAGTATCTATCGCAAACAAATTCTTCTTCATAAATATTGGGGGCATTGATAACATAATATTCCCCTCGTCCCAAGCCCAATTTCTGTGCTTTATAAAGGCTGTCAATTTTAAGATAGGCAACTGACATATCATATTTTTCTAGTTCTTCAACCGAGTATCCATAGCGTTTTAAATCGCTTCCGCACTCGTCAATCAGGTCAAACATATAAGATATTTTGCTAAATTTTTAAAAAATTATTTATTTTACTTGATTATTATTTTTTTATGTGTTATAATGCAAAAGAAAAATTTAAAGGAGAAGAAGTATGCCTAATATTAAATCTGCTGAAAAAAGAGTTAAAGTAATCGAAACTAAAACTGCTCAAAACAAGGCGATTAAGTCAAGAATTTCAACATTTATCAAAAAATTTAAAACTGCTGTGGCAAACAAAGAAGTTGAAAATGCAGAAAAAATGTATGTTGAAGTTGTTTCTCTTCTGGATAAGGCCTCTGTGGACAATGTAATCCACAAAAACAGTGCCAACAGAAAGAAAGCACACTTTACTAAAATGCTTGACGACCTTAGAAAAGAGAGTAAATAATTATCCACAAAAGCCTTAGCAAATTGCTAAGGTTTTTTTGTAAATTAAAAAACAGAAAGTCTGGCAGTTTTATCTACAAACACAAAAATGCTAAGCGAATGCTTAGCATTTTTTGTGATTTGTTTTTAGTAAACAAGGTCGATAAGACCGAATTTGCCGTCCTTTCTCTTATAAAGAATATTGATTTTGCCAGTTTCGGCATTGAGGAACACGAAGAAGTCATGTCCCAGTCTTTCAATGGCAAATCTTGCGTCGTCAACAAGCATTGGGTCAAGGTCAAAGGTCTTTTTCTTGTAGATTGTTGGAAGTTCCTCTGGTGCTTCCTCCAAAAATTCAAATGGCAAGAAGTTTTCTTGTTTTGAGCCTTTGGCTTTGATTTCCCTTCTCTTTTCGTTTGTGCGAACAATTTGTTTTTCAAGTTTTGGAAGTGCGATATCAATATTGTTATACATATTGTCGGTTGTCACTTCGCTTCTATACAAAAGTCCCTTACTTGTCACTGTGATTTCAAGTTTTTCTTGTTTTGCTGATTTTGAGCAAACGACTTTTACGCCAACCTCATCATCAAAATATTTTTCAAGTCTTGAAAGTTTTTCATTGAGTATTCTTTCAAGTCTTTGGCTGATTGTATATCCGCCTCTTTCAATCAAATCAATTTTCATAATGGTTTCCTCCCTTGATTTTATATTAGCAAAATTCCAAAAATTCTCCAAGCAAATTTAGCAATTTTTTATTCATTTGCAAAATTCAAGCCCTTTTCGCCTGCATCAATGATGATTGTTCCTCTATTTGCAAGTTGCCCAAGCAAGATTTTTTCGGCAATTTGGTCTTCCACTTCCTGTTGGATATATCTTTTAAGTGGTCTTGCACCATACTCCACATTTGAGCCTTTTTCAACAATAAATTCAAGGGCGTCCTCTGTGATTTTGAGTGACAAATCCTTCTCTTTCAATCTTTTATTGATGTTTTTTATAAGGATTTTGGCAATCTTGACAAGGTCATTTTTGCTGAGCGGGTCAAAAATGCAAATGACATCAATTCGATTGATAAGTTCTGGCTTAAATTTCTGTTTGAGGGCGTCAATATAAATCTTTTTATCGGTCACTTCCTCTTCATAATCACCAAAGCCAAGTTGTTTTCGGTGTTCTTTCACCTCTCTTGCTCCAAGGTTGCTTGTCATTATGATTATTGTATTTTTGAATGACACCGTTCTTCCCTGTCCGTCCGTCAATCTGCCGTCGTCAAGTATTTGCAAAAGAGCATTGAAAATATCTGGGTGTGCCTTCTCTATTTCGTCAAAAAGCACAACTGAGTATGGGTGGCGTCGAACCTGTTCGGTCAGTTGTCCGCCCTCGTCATAGCCCACATATCCCGGCGGTGAGCCTATGAGTTTTGACACGCTATGGCTTTCCATAAATTCGCTCATGTCAATTCTTATAATATTGTTCTCGTCGTCAAACATTGCCTCGGCAATTGCCTTGCAAAGTTCTGTTTTTCCAACGCCCGTCTGTCCCATAAACAGGAACGAGCCGATTGGGCGTTTGCCATCGGCAAGTCCGACACGGGAGCGTCTTATTGCCTTTGCGACAGCCTCAACAGCCTCGTTTTGTCCCACAACCCGTTTATGCAAAATTTCTTCCAAATGCACAAGTTTTTCCTTTTCGCTTTCGGTGATTCTTGTCACTGGTATTCCCGTCCATTTTGCCACAACCTCGGCAATCTCATTCTCGCCGATACTGCCCGCTGGCGTCCTTTCCTTTTTCACATCAAGTTTATCCCTCACCTTTTTAAGGTCATTTTCAAGGTTGATGATGTTTGATTGAAGTTTGGCTGCCTTTTCATAGTTTCTTTGCAAACTTGCTTCATCTCTGCTTGCCGAAAGGGTTTTGATTTTGTCTTCTAGTCTGCGTATTTCCTGAGGTTTGACGGTGAAATTCACCTTCGCCTTACTGCTTGCCTCGTCGATTAGGTCAATTGCCTTATCTGGCAGGCTTCTATCGGTGATATATCTATCCGAAAGCACTGCGGCAGCCTCGATTGCCTCGTCTGTGATTGTGATTTTATGGAATGCCTCGTAACTATCTTTCAGTCCCTTCAAAATTTGAATGGTTTGTTCCACCGTTGGAGGGTCAACCATGATTGGTTGAAAACGGCGTTCAAGAGCCTTATCTTTTTCGATAAATTTACGATATTCGTCGGTTGTTGTTGCTCCAATCGTTTGCATTTCTCCTCTTGCGAGGTATGGTTTTAGCATATCGGCGGGAGAGGTTTCTCCCTTCTCTGAGCCTGCCTGAGCAAGTGTGTGAATTTCGTCGATAAAAACTATGATATTTTTGCTTTCTATGATTGTTTCAATGGCGTCTTTGAGTTTTTCTTCCATTGCACCACGATATTTTGTGCCTGCCATAAGACCGCCAATTTCAAGTGAATATATCACTTTATCCTTCAAAATCTCTGGCACATCGCCCGCAACGATTGCTTGGGCAAGTCCCTCAACCACTGCCGTTTTGCCAACTCCAGCCTCGCCAATCAGCACGGGGTTATTCTTCGTCTTTCGGCAAAGAATTTCAACCAATCTTTCAATTTCCTTCTCTCTGCCAATGACAGGGTCGAGTTTATGTTCTTTTGCTTTTAATGTAACATCTGTCCCCATTTCAAGCAATTTTTCGGGCAAAGTGCTGTTTTGTTGTTTATTTTGAGTTGTTTTGCCCTCTTCCCTTCTTTCTGGAGTTTTGATTGCTGAAATAACCTTCGATTTAAGGGCGTCAACATTGATGTCATACTGTCCCACCAAAATTCGATATGCCACGCTTCCTGTGGAACTTAAAAGTGCAAGCAAGAGATGTTCTGTCCCCAAAAAGGAGTGTCCCATTTGAAGGGCAAGTTGTTGTGCAACACGAAACAAGTCTTTTGTGCGTGGAGTCATCTCCACCACGCCTGAAATGCCGTATATATCCTCTTCATTGACATTTTCCTCAAAAAATGCGAAAAGGTTTGCCTCGCTCACCCCCTCTTCTGCCAAAAATTTTGAAGAAAGGCAGTCTTTGACCGACACAATGCCATACAAAATATGTTCGCTCCCTATAAGATTTGAGCCAAATCTTAGTGCAAATTTGCTGGCATTTTTTATTACCTTTTGTATATTATCCGAATAAGAAGATGATTGATAGTTCACCCCGTTACCTCCTTTGACACAATTCTTTTACTTTATTAGAAATATACTTCGCCCTTATGATTTTTTCCTCTTTTTCCTCAAAAAATTCAAAAATTTCTTTCAAATTAGCGGACGAGCCCTCATAAAAAAGTTTTTGAAATTTGTCTTTTGATGTGATATCTACAAAGTCAAGTGTTTGACCAAGTTTGACCTTTGCAAGAAGGTCAATCATTTCCCCTTCGTCTAGTGTATGGCAGTTTGTAAGCACTCCATATGCCCTCAAGCAAATATCCCTATATTTATCGCCTTCTTCCTGCAAAAGCACCCCTCTCATTTCCTCTTCCAAAGTGCAAACAGAGTATATAAATTCGCTGACTTTATCAATTATCTCGTCTTCGCCTAGTCCTAGCGAGCCTTGGTTTGATATTTGATAAAAATAGCCAAGAGCCTTGCTTCCTTCGCCGTAAATGCCCCTAACCGTCAGCCCGTTTTCTTTTGCATGGGCAATCAGATCTGGGATTTTTCCTTCAATCTCGCAAGCAGGCAAAAAAAGCATGACTGACGCACGCATACCCGTCCCAAGGTTTGAAGGGCTGGCTGTGATAAAGCCCAGTTTCTCGTCAAAAGCAATGGGTAGTGTTGCCAAAATTTCATCATCTATTTGAGAAAGTCTGCGGAAAGGTTTATACAAATTGAAGCCCCTTTCTATGCACTGCTCCCTTATATGGTCTTCCTCGTTTATCATGACGATTATCTTTTCGTCCTCAGAAATTGCAACCCCTGAGATGTCTTTATTTTCAATAAGTTCTTTGCTTATAAGGTGTTGTTCAAAAAGAGCGTTACATTCATTCAGTGATAGGTCTTTGAGGGATAGAAAGTTGAAAACATCAAATTTTTCAAGTGTTTTCATAACTGCACCAGTGATGTATTTTGCGTCGACATCGCTTTGAAGTTTTGTATAAAATTTCAGTCCTTCAACATTTCGAGCAAGGCGAATACGGGAAGAAATGGCGATATTTTCAAAATTTTCCATCAGTTTTTTACCGCCTTTTTGCCTTTGTGTTTTCTGCCGTTATACATCTTCTCAACCGCCTTTGAAAGTTCTTCAATTTCTCGATAGCAATGACTGCAACCTACAAATCCCGTCTGTAAAATTTCATTATATGTGGTATTGCAATATGGACAAACTTTCATATTTCCCCCTATATTTTCCCCT
>CAZVYB010000001.1:0-68485 GCA_964631405.1 uncultured Lachnospiraceae bacterium | reverse complement strand
CCCCTATATTTTCCCCTTTACCGACACCTAAAAGGAATGTTTTTTCTAAAAAAGAACAAAAAAGGATTTTACTCCTTTTCTATCCCCTTCATCGTAAGTGAAATTCTTTTCTTGTTAAGGTCAACAGAAAGCACCTTGACATCAACCCGTTGTCCCACTTTAAGTGCCTCTGATGGGTGTTTGATAAACGAGTCGCTTATTTGGCTGATATGCACAAGTCCGTCTTGGTGTACACCGATATCGACAAACGCACCAAAATCAATGACATTTCTTACAATGCCTGACATAATCATACCTTCTTTCAAATCCTCCATTGTGATAACATCACTGCGAAGCACTGGTTTTGGCATACTTTCACGGATATCTCTGCCCGGTTTGAGCAGTTCTTTTGTGATGTCTGCAAGGGTTGGAATGCCTATTTCACACTCTTTTGCCACCTTTTCCGCACCTTTAAGGTCGATAAGTTTTGGAAGTGATGCAATATTTCCATTCTCTACATCTTTTTCTGTCATATCAAAAAGTTTTAAAAGTTTTCGTGTTGCGTCATAACTTTCTGGGTGAACTGATGTATTATCAAGTATATTCTCCCCTCCTACAACACGAAGGAAGCCCGCACATTGTTCATAGGCTTTTGGCCCAAGTTTTGGCACAGAAAGCAGTTCTTGTCTATTCTTGATGCCCTTGACTTTTGCCCTATAAGTGACAATATTTTTTGCGATTGACATATTAAGTCCTGACACATATGAAAGAAGTGATGGGCTTGCTGTGTTGATGTCTACCCCAACGCTGTTTACGCAGTCCTCAACAACCCCCGTCAGCACCTCGGTCAATCTATTTTGTGGCATATCATGCTGATATTGTCCAACGCCAATTGATTTGACATCAATTTTGATAAGTTCGGCAAGTGGGTCTTGAAGGCGTCTTGCAATTGAAACCGCACTTCTTAGTGACACATCATAGTCAGGAAACTCCTCCGCACCAAGTTTTGATGCAGAATAAACCGACGCTCCCGCCTCGCTTACTACGGCGTAACTTACTGGGCGAGATATATGTTTTATAAGTTCGGCAACAAAAATTTCTGCCTCTTTTGATGCAGTGCCATTGCCGATTGAAATGATGTCTACTTTATGTTTATCAATCAGTGTTTTAAGTTTTGCGATTGACTCTTCTGTTTTTGATTGTGGTGGCGTTGGGTAAATTACTGTGGTGTCAAGTACATTTCCATTCACATCAATCACAGCAATTTTACAACCAGTTCTATATGCCGGGTCAAGTCCCAAAATTATATTATTTTTAAGTGGGGCTTCCATAAGAAGTGGTTTCAAGTTGACCTCAAACATCTTGATTGCCTGCTCATTTGCCCTATCTGTCAGATCGCTTCTGCACTCTCTTTCAAGCGATGGGAACAAAAGACGGTCGTATGCGTCCTCAATTGTTTCCTCCATGAGGGCGTTTGTATCTTCATTATCCTTTTTAAATTCCTTGTTTATAATGCCAAGGGCAAGGTCACGGTTGATGATTATTTCAACTTTAAGGCACTTCTCCTTCTCTCCGCGATTGATTGCCAAAATTCGGTGGCTAGGCAGGTTTTTCACCTCTTGTTTGAAGCCCGCATATGTTTCATACACACCGCTGTTTTCATTCTCTTGAAGTTCACACTCCATAGTCGCTTTATTTTCAATAAGCACACGAAGTTCCTTTCGGACATCGGCACTATCGCTGATACGCTCAGCAATAATATCCTTTGCACCAGCAATTGCCTCTTTTGCCGTTTTTACCTCTTCGGTGACAAACTTTTCTGCCTCTTCCATAACGACATATGCCTTTGATTGTGCCTGCAAAATATCGGCAAGCGGTTCTAGCCCCTTGGCGATTGCGACAGACGCCCTTGTCTTTCTCTTTGGCTTATATGGGCGATAAATATCCTCAACTTCTGTCAGCGTTCTTGCGTTTTCAAGGGCGATTTTAAGTTCTTCCGTCCATTTGCCCTGTTCTGTGATTGTCTTTTCAACTTTTGCCTTTTCATCATTCAAGTTGCGAAGATATTTCAGTCTATCGGCAAAAGCACGCAATGTTTGGTCGTCGCAAGTGCCGTGCATTTCCTTTCTATATCTGGCAATGAATGGGATTGTGCAACCCTCATCAAGCAAATTGATGATGTTTTGGCTATACTCCTCTTTTATCCCAAATTCTTGTGCGAGTGTGATGTGTAGTTCCATTAAATTTTCTCCTTTATCTTGTTTGCTATCCTCTTGATTTCCTCCCGCAAAGTTGATAGCGTTGTTTTTAGTTGGTTGTCCTCAATTTCAATCTTTTTGTCTAAGATTGTCCTTATCGGGCAGTCCTCTTCATGGTCAAGTTCAAGTCTGCCGTGGTCGCATTGAAGGGCGTTTAAAACCCCTTCTGCATCAACAAGTCCACCCTCATACATAAGGTTTGCTGTGTTTTGCATAGCGAGTTTTCCCTCTAAAAACATATCCACATTATAGCATTTTCCACTAGAAAACACAAACTTTAACGCATGAAAATTCAAATTATACAAATTTATCGCACCTCTGCCCTCCTCGCCATCATCTCTTGGCGACAAAATTATTGTCGGCGAATATTTTTTAAGCAGTTTTTGGTCGTCTTTATCAATGAAGTTCATGCCGTAAATATAGCACTTTCTATCTAAAAAACCATATTGTTCCAACACTTCGGCAGGCGAAATTCCAAATTTATTGACCACCTTGCCAACCTCTTCAAGCGTCTGCCCCAGTCTTATAAGCAAGGGGGCGTCTGTTGTGGCACAAAAATCCACAATTTTTGAAAGGTAGTCCTCATTATAATCAAGCAGGCTTTCAACCTCAATCATAATCCTTCCGCCCACTAAATCACCAGCGGTGAGACAGTCAATCAGTCTTGCCGAAAGAATTTCCAGTCCCCTCATTTGACACTCTTCCAAAATTGGCGTTATTGTTTTAGGCAGTGGCGTTTTTATGAAAACTTCGCCCACGCCAGCAAGTTTATTTTTAAGTATTGAGTATTTGCAAATTTTTTCAAGGTCTGACTTTGTCAAAATTTTCAGCAAATCTTCTTCCTCTATTTCTCGTATTTCCACAAATTCGTCAAGAGCAAGACCGATTGCGTCGCAATATGCGTTTTTCAGTTGTTTGATTGTAAATTTTTGCATATTTCTCCCATTTCCTTCCCATTATACAATAAATGAAGGGAGAAAATCAAACAAAAGAGCGGGTTATTTTGCACATTGATGCAAACAACTTTTTTGCCTCGGTTGAATGTGCGACAAAGCCAGAACTTCGTGGCAAGCCTGTCGCAGTGACGGGCAACCCAAAAAAGAGGACGGGCGTTATCCTTGCGAAGAATGAACTTGCAAAAAAAGCAGGTGTCAAAACTGGGCAAGTGATTGGTGAGGCTCTTGCAATTTGTCCCGACCTTGTATGTCTGCCACCCCACTATGACATATACGAAGAGGTCAGTTTGGCACTGCACAACATATATCTTGACTATACAAATTTTGTTGAGCCTCTTGGGCTTGATGAGTGCTGGCTTGATGTGACAAACTCTCTTAACTATCTGAAAAAATCAGGCAAAGAGATTGCTGATGAAATTCGAGAGCGGGTTAAAAAAGAATTGCACTTGACAGTTTCGGCAGGAGTGTCCTTTTCCAAAATTTTTGCAAAACTTGGGTCTGATTTGCGTAAACCAGATTTCACCACCCTTATCCCCCGTGACGCCATTAAAAGCATGGTGTATCCCCTGCCTTTAAACTCAATCATCGGCATTGGTAAACGGCTTGAAAGGCGTTTTTCTTCAATTGGCGTCAACACGATTGGCGACTTTGTAAAGTTGGAAGATGGATATCTACGCTCTGTTATGGGGATTGTTGGAGTAAACCTCAAAAGCGACCTCTTAGGCGAAAGGGTTGTGCCTGTGCTTGACTATTATAAACTTCCTCCACCAAAAAGCATTGGCAATGGCACAACCACAACAAGGGACATCACAAGCAAAAACGAAGTGAGCAAAGTTGTGCATTTTCTCGCCCAAAAGGTGGCGGGGCGAATGATAAGGCATAAAGTCAAAGGTCAAACGCTTTCTGTCACAGTGAAAAGCAACACACTAAAAACCTTTCATAAATCAAAAAAAATTATCCCCACAAATGAAGTGAAGATTATTGCCCGAGAGGCCGAAAAGATAGTTTGTGAAATTTATGACTTTCGCCAGCCTATTCGAGCGGTTCGCTTAAAAATATCCTCGCTATCCAGTGCCAGCGTTTGGCAAATTTCTATGTTTGACGAACAGAACAAGGGATTGTCAGCCGTTCAAGAAGAAATAAACAAAAAATATGGCAAAATTTTTCTCGCCTCCAACATGGCTGATTTTATTAACAGAACAGAGCGTCCGCATGAATAATTTTGTCGAACATGAAGATTTGTGACAAAAAATTTGTTTTTTTTGAAAAAATCAGCCCTTTTTAGTTTGAAAAAAAGAAAATTTAAGTTATAATGTACCCAAGTTGCACAAATTTTTAAGCATTTCCATAAAGATTAAAGTCAATACGGCTGTATCTGGTGCATTTTTATTAGGAGTATTATATGAACAAATTTCAAATTTTGGTTGACAGTGCGTCAGACCTTAAAAATGATTATCTCGCTGGGCTTGACATTGGTTTTAAAGTCATTCCTCTTACCGTTCTTGCAGGGGACAAAGAGTTTGTCGATGACGACAACATCAACATCGACGAAATGCTTGACGCCATGCACTCTTCAAAAAAATCAACTTCCGCCTGCCCTGCACCTCAAAGTTTCTTGGAAGAATTTGACAAAGCAGAACATACCTTTGTGGTGACTATCACCGCAAAACTTTCTGGTTGTTACAACTCTGCAATGGTGGCAAAGCAATCTTATGAGCATGGCGAAAATGTGCACATCGTTGACAGCAAGGCGACCTGCGGAACAGAGGTTTTGATTGTAAACAGACTTGTAAAACTTATTCAAGAAGGGCTTTCTTTTGAAGAAATCATTGCAAAAATTGAAGAATATCGTGACAGCAAATCGCTTTGGTTTATCCTTCAAAAATTCGACAACCTTATCAACAACGGCAGAATGAGCAAAATTGCCGGGCTTATCGCAAGCACCCTAGTCATTCGCCCTATCTGCATTGCTCATGAAGGCGAAATCAAAATTTTGAAAAAAATTATCGGCATCAAAAATGCTTTTTCAAAACTTATTCAACTTATCAAAGAGAAAAAACAGGACTATTCAGAGGACACCCTTATCATCTCTCATTGCAAAGCCGAAAGTGAAGCATTGGCACTCAAAGAAGATATTTCAAAAACTTGCAACTTTAAAGAAATTCAAATCATGCCAATGAAGGGCTTATGCTCTTACTACGCCCTTGAAAAAGGCGTGATTTTGTGCCACTAATGAGAATAAAAGTTATTTAATTATAAATTTTAAAAAATTATGTATATAAAAAATGACGGGCTTCCCCGTCAATTTTTTTATTCATTTTGGGCAAGTTTATTTGCCTTGATTTCTTGCTAGTGCTTGTCGCAAGAGAACATATTTAGTTGCTTGTGTGCCAGCTATTGCCCCCTCGCCAACTGCTGTGGAAATTTGTTTGATTTCGTTATGTCTTACATCACCGCAGGCATAAACGCCTTCAATTGAGGTTTCCATCTTCTCGTTGGTGAGGATATATCCCCGTTCATCAAGTTGCAAAACATCTTTTAGCATATCAGTTTCTGGTTTTCTGCCGATTGCGACAAACACGCCCTCAACATCAAGTTGTTTCAAGGTTTCGCCTTGTTTGTACACAAGTTTTTGGACTGTTTCTTGTCCTTCAATTTTTTGCGAATACCCCCCTCGTATAATGGTCACATTTTGGTCGTCAACAAACTCGTTTTCTGCATAATTATGCAATTTTAGATTGTCTTTGGTCAAAATGTAGACCTCTTTGCAAATGCCAGCCAGATACCTTGCGTCAGCAAATGCAGAGTCGCCAGAGCCAACAACTGCAACCCTTTTTCCTTTGAAAAAGTTGCCGTCGCAAATGGCACAATAACTAACTCCACGCCCCTTAAATTGACCTTCTCCCTCAATCCCAAGTTCTCGTGAAAAACTGCCCATGGCAAATATCACCGCATATGCAAAGTGCTCTCCCTGAGGCGTTGTCACCTTTTTGATTTCTCCTGCAAGGTCAACCGCTGTTGCCTCCTCTTGTATGATGTCTAAAAGTTGCGATTTTGCATGGTTGGAAAATTTCTGAGCAAGGTCATACCCCTCAATTTGGTCAAAACCGGTATAGTTTTCAATCTTGCCAATCACATTCAATTGACCGCCAAGGGCATATTTTTCTATAACAGCAACATCTCGTCCCGCACGCTTTGCGTATATGCCTGCGGTTATGCCTGCACTGCCACCACCAATTATTAAAATATCATAAATTTTGTCCATATTTTCCTCTTCAACTAATTATACCACACTCACTTGTTTTTCAAAAGGGATTTGAATGTATTTATTTTATGAAGCAAAAAAGGTGCGATATTGCACCTTCTTTTGAAAATCTGATTATCTCTTTGAGAATTGTGATGACTTTCTTGCCTTCTTCAAACCGTACTTCTTTCTTTCCTTCATTCTTGAATCTCTTGTGAGAAGTCCTGCTTTCTTGATTTCTGGTTTGAGTTGTTCATCAGCCTTTACAAGAGCACGAGCGATACCGTGGCAAATTGCACCTGCTTGACCAGAAATTCCGCCACCAGTCACACGAACGATTGCATGATATTTGCCCTTTGTGCCTGATACTTCAAATGGTTGTTCTGCAACCAAAAGGAGTGTATCTCTTTGAAGATACTCGCCCATATCTCTGCCATTTACAAGGTTTTGTCCCTCACCTGCAAAAAGTCTTACTCTTGCAATTGATTTCTTTCTTCTGCCAGTTGAAATAATTTGTGCTGGCTTTGTCTTTTTCTCTGCCATTAGTTTCTTGCTCCTTTTACTTCAACTTTTTCTGGTTTTTGAGCCTCGTGTTTATGAGCCTCATCTTTATAGATATGAAGTCTTGTGATTTGCTTTCTGCCAAGTGTTGTCTTAGGAAGCATTCCTTTTACAGCAGTGTGAACTGCCTTTGGTGAATCCTTTTGCATAAGTGTGCCATAGTCAACTTCTTTAAGTCCGCCAACATAGCCTGTATGCCATCTAAGTTTTTTGTCAGTAAGTTTTTTTCCTGTAAGGACTGCCTTATCAGAATTGATTACCACAACGAAATCTCCGCAGTCTACATGTGGTGTATAGATTGTTTTATTTTTTCCTGTCAAAATGTCTGCAACTTGGCTTGCTACTCTTCCAAGAGGCACGCCTGCTGCGTCTACAACGAACCATTTTCTTTCAATGTCCGCTGGTTTTGCCATATATGTTTTCATTATTCCTCCAAAAATCTTTCCGTCAATATCGCACAAATGCCGTTGAAATCATCTGCACGCCTGCCTATTCATGAGCATAGGTTTTGCCAGAATTTAACTTTTGTCTATCAGCATTTTCTTTTGCGGGGCTTTAAGCAAAACAAAAAACGCCTCAAATTAAGACGCTTTTTATTTTATATAACTTAATCTCATTTGTCAAGCATTTTTGCATGATTATTTGAAAAATTTTTCACAACCTTTGCAAGCAATTGCCTTTTCTTTTATAATCTTCAAAATACTAAGCAAAGTTTTCTGTCCCGTCTTCCTCTTCTGCCCCTTCCTTTTGTTTTGAATGAAGAATGTTTGAATAAAATTTTACGATATACTGCGAGTTTGCCGAATGAAATCTCACCTCGTCATTTACAGCCTTTTTGGCAAAGTTCAAGAAATAGTCAAGTGCGATTGAGTATGCACTTTCAATTTCGCTATTTTTTATGGCAACAATATTGCCCATAACCGCATTTTTGGCAGACTTGAACTCCTCCATGCTTGCCTTTGAAATTCCTCTATCTGGTATTGACATCTTTCCGCCTTCAACAACGCCATTTTCAGCAGAAAATTCAACGACTTTATCGGCAATTTCCATCACCTTTTCTTCGCAAATATCTTCATAAGAAAGTCCTGCAACAATTTCTTGTGGGCAGAGGGCAAAATACTCCTCTGCCTTCTCTTCTGTGTCATAGACATCACAAGCAAAGCGGTATTTTGGAAGTGACATAATAACCTTTTTGATGGCGACATTAAGTTTCTCTTCTCTATCTTTACTGTAAATTTTATTGGCTTTTAGGTATGAAATCACAAGACCATTCAAGATTGCCCAAGATGCCTCTTGGTCAATTTCGCCTGTCATATCATCAAGCACCCTTTCTTTAAATTCTTCTCTCATTGTTTCGGCAATCTTCATATGTATCCCCCGTTGTTTTTTATTATTATAACATACATAAATACTTAGTGCAAGTGATTTTGAATGAATATTTATTCATTTTTATAAATTTTTATACATAAATATCCTCTTTTAAATTTTATCGTTTTTAAATAAAGTTTTTTTTTAAAAAAAAAGAGTTGACAAACGCCTTTATTTATTATATAATAATCTTGACTGAGAAATATGTCCTTCGCAAAGTTTAATTTTTGGCTTTTGGGACAAGGCAAACAAACTTCGTTTTACCAAACAAATTTCAGTCGACTACATATTGAATTTTAACTTTAAGGGGATATCGGGACAGGCTTGCAAAAGCCCTCCCTCAATTTCAAACTTATATGTCACCTTTTGACGCTCCTTAAATTTTTACGATAATTTTTCACACCAGTGCGGTGTGAAGCATATATACAACTGAATATGTCAAAAGCAAATGTGTGCATATGTCCCCTTTTGATAGGAGAACATGATACATGGCTAAAAAAAGAACGGGCACGAGAAGTGCTTTGAATAATACACAAAAACCTAAACGAGAGGTGTCAGTTTGGACGCCACTTTTTGTTGAGGAAAAAACAGACGAAGGGTTGAACGAATACCTTGCAGAGGCAAAAGAGGAAAGCAAGACAAGCCAGAGGACAAATACCGGCAAAAGCACCGCAAAAAAGGCAATGAATAAAGATGAAAATGTGGTCAGCGAAGAAACCTTAAAAGAAATTGAAGTTACAATGGCTGAGCACCTTTATAACAAAGGGAAAGAGCAAGAAATTGAAGAGGACGAGGACTTATCATCAAAAGTTTTCGTGACAAAGGCTGTTCCCCTTGCAAATAGGAAGAAAGACGCCTCTTCGGCTTCTGAAATCAAAAAATCAAAGGTTTTGAGTGAGAAAGAAGAAAGGCGGGCAAGGAAGGAAGCAAAAAAGGCAGAGTATAAGAAAACCACCTTCAAGCACAAATTGAAGGTCATAGGAGTTTTGTCGGTGCTTGGCATCTTCACGGGCAGTGGGCTTGGCGTTTGGTATTTCAACTACAACCTTAAATCAAATGTTGACTATTCACAAGCGGGAAATCCTGAGGACTATATCCAAAGCATTGACGACACCCTCACCCGCAATTTTGAAGGCATTGATTTGAGCGATGCGGTCAATTGGGTATCTTATGCCCAAGGTATGGGCAAAACCCCTGCCGACCTATCGCCTGTTGACAATTTCGTCCTTGCACAATACAACATTGCAAATGCAAATTCTTATAGTGTTATCGGCACTGGAAATATTTCCGCAAACACTTTTGGGCTTGTGGTTGACCAATTTATGTATAGTGAGAAAAAGTTTGACGGCGAAAAATATTCATTTGTCAGCATAAGCCCTGACACAACAGGAATGGTTGGAGATGTGGCAGTGTGTGATGTGCTCGCTAAGGGCGGAAATAGTATTAAATCTTACAAAGGCGAGATTCTTGAAGGAAATCGTTCCGCAGACTGGGCATACAACAACACTTATTCAACTGACGAGCATAGTGTTTTGAATGGTGTGCGTGTGAACGACATTCAACCATACCTTATTTGCGAAGAAACCGTTGTTTCTTCAAGTGAAATCACTGTGGACGGCGACGGCAACTATGTTTTCACCCTTCAACTTGACACAATCAAAGCCGTGCTTAATTACATCAAGCAGGTACAAAGAACTGGCGGGCTTTCAAGTTATCCAGAGTTTAAATCTCTGCAAACAACATTTACAATTACGCCCGACTGGCAACTTGTCAAAATGGACATTGTGGAAGTTTATAAAGCGGTAAAAATCGGCGTAAGTCCTACTATCACAGGTACTATCAATATTGATTTTACTGTAAATGAACCCGTAGAACTTCCTGCCCTACCAGAAATTGCCTAACAAAAGGAGATAAGTATGAGAAAGTTTTTTAAATATCTATCCTATACATTATTGTTTATGGTTATGTCCATAGGCTCTGCTTATGGTGCTATCACAATCTCCATGAACAATGCTTCTAATATGCAAAATGCTATGAATGGCAGTCAAAGTGAGCCTCTCCCTGAGCAACTGACCAGCATTTATGAAAACATTGCAAATGAGGACGCAATGCAAATCAACCTTTCGGCAGGCATATCCTCCGGCAGTGACAACTATATAATAGATGTCGCGATGGAAATGGACACTTCAAACGGTTTTGAAAATCTCGCTCTTGACGGCTCTATCAAAATCGCCGAGGCTGGGCTTTCGAGAGCGTCAACGATATATAACATTGATTTTTCCTATCAAAACGGCGTTGCATTCTTTGATATGTTTGGCGGGCGACTTGCCCTTGACACGGCAACTATCATTGAGCCTATCATGTCAATCATGAAAATCCTTGACATTGAAGTCCCTGAACTTGGCTCGCTTGACCTTTCTTCTTTATCCCCTGAAATGATTTTGGGATTTTTGACAAACTTCACTGAAGAAAAGGGCGACAAGGAAATCACTCTCGTGATTGATGTGCCAGTTGTAGGCAAACTCAACCTCGTCTGCGACCTCGACTATTGCGTGCAAGAAATGGCTTTGCCTGAAATTGCTTTTGGCGACAACTCTTCCCTTTCCCTCTCTTCAAAAATCACCTACCCTGAGTTTGTTGAAATTGAAGAAAGGATTGAAAGCGAATATATCAAAGTTGGAAACCTTCTGGCCTCTGCCGAAAGTGTGCTTAGTTTTATGAACAACGATGGCATTGCTTTTGACTTTGACTTTGATTTTATGGGCAATAAACTTGACGGCTCTTTATACGCCGACCTTGTGGGACTTTCCTCAATGGCGACCATTGACCTTTTTGGCGAAAAATTGAGTTTATTCGCAATTGACAACATTATATATATAGAATATGGCAATATTTTTGCTAGTTTTGCTCTCAGCGAATTTGAACAAATAAATCAAATTCTTGAAACCTATTTTGATATAAGTGTGCCACTCGACACCATCACCGAAATCTTGCAAGCACTTAAAAATGGTGACATTGCTTCGATTATGAATAGTTTTGACATAAACATTTCGCCTAGCGACATCGACCTTTCAATCCTTGAAAGTGTTGTTGCAAAGGGCAATTTGACTGCTTTCACCCTTCGTGAAATTGGCGATTTTGGAATCACCACCCTTGACAATGGCGAACTTGCAAAAATTGCATACAGCGGGCATGACATCAGTGCAGTTTTGAAAACAAAAGACTTTAAAGAATATGCTCTTTCAATGAAAAAAGAAAACTACATCGACCTTGCACTTCTCCTCCCAACGGCAGAAAATGCAATTTCTATCCTTCAATCTCCTACCCTATCTGGCGAAATTATATTTGAAATTGGCGGAATTTCTATTCCTCTTGAATATTCTTTCAATATTGCTGGCGAGATGTACGGCTCTATCTGGGGCGACATTCTTGGCGGGCAACTTAAAATTGAACTTCTTGACAACCAAGTTTTCATCTCTTTTGCAGAGCAATCTTTGGTCGTTATTGATATGACAACCCTTCAAAATGACCTTAACGACTTTTTGGCAGAACTGGAACTTGATGTTGAACTTTCCTCTCTCTCCCAAATCTTTGCCGGGCTCGGGCTTTTGGTAAACAGAGGCAATACCCTTTTCACAGGTTTGGAGCAAACAGCTGACGGATTTATCCTTTCAAGTGAAGGTCTAGAAATTATCGCCCAAAACAGTGAAAAGAAAATCCTTATTTCAACAGGAAATGGCGACTTTGCAATCAACCTGTCAGTTCTTGGCAGTGAACAAGTCGTGCAAATGCCTATCATTGAAAATGCGGGCAGGTTTGCTCAATTTAAAGATATGTTATATCTTACAGAAGCATATTTTAAATCGGGGCTTCTTGGGGCAACCGAAGGCATTATTAACTATGCCCTTCAAGGGAATATGGCTTTTGATTTCGCAGTTGAAATAAATGGCTCTCCTCTTTGCGGAAGCCTTGCACTCAACCTCAAGAACAAATCTCTTAAACTTGTCCTTGATATTGAGGGGCAAGAAGTGGGCATTCTCGCTCAAAACAAAGCAGTATATCTTGAATTTGCGAACATTTTTGCTCAATTCCACATCAGCGACCTTGTCGAAGTTGAGAGAATTTTAAGTGACCGTTTTGGCATCGACCTTCCTCTTGGCATGGTTGTTGAAATTATCGACAACATCAATAGCAACACCCCTTTCGCAACTCTTGCCGGGCTTGGCCTTGTGATTGACCTTAGCAAAATTGACCTTGGCTTCTTCGACAGCATTGTCGTTGATGGCAACACAACTACTATCCCTGTTGAAGGTGTTGGAGAAATCTCTCTTACCCTTACCGACAAAGTTCTTTCAAACATCGGCTTTGTTGGAAATGGCATTACTGCAAGTGTTGACCTTGTTGGTTTTAAAGACTTTGCTCTCTCTGCAAATGAGGACAGATATGTTGACATTGCAAAACTCTTCCCTACGCTTGAAAATGCTATTGATATTCTTTCTTCAAACACTATCAGCGGACAAATTGAGGCAAATATTGACGGCTTCGACCTTGTCATTGACTATGTGGTTGACAAGAAAGATGCAAATGACATCTACGCTGAATTTTCTACTTCTATCTACGGCGGAAATATCTCTATCGTTTACGCTGACGGAAAAGTATTCATTAACTTTGCTGACACATTCAAGTTGGTTTCTGCTATCGACAATCTCCCTACTGCTATCAGTGACTTTGTTGCTGAGATTGGGTATTCTATTCCAGATAGTGGCGAGGCTATCCAAACTGCTATCGGGGCTGTCCTTGCAATTCTCTTCGATGAAGAAAAACCTTTCCTTGTAACTGGTTTTGTTGAAACTACAAATGGCTTTGACATTGAAATCTTGAATAACATCACCCTTTCAATTGAAAATGGCTCTACTGCACTTTCATTGGCTATGGGGTATGACAAATATTCGGCAAACATCTCTATCATTGGTGGGGACATCAGCATTGAGCGAATGGAAATTGTTGAAAGTGAATACAACACCATTGAAAATATACTTGCAATTGCCGGCAAGGCAATCAACAAAGGGTTCATTGACCTTGCGGAAGGTGCCCTCAACTATCTTAAATCTGGGCTTATCGGGCTTGACTTTGAAATTGAATACAATCAAACTTCTGCTTCCGGCAAACTCTTCCTTGACATTGCAAACAAAGAAATCAAGGTTTGTGTTCTTGCAAATGATGTTTCTTTCAATGTCATCGTCAAAGGCGAAGTTGCTTACCTTGAACTTGGCAACATCTACGCTAAGTTCGCCGTAAGCGACATTGACAAGATTGAAAGTTTGCTTGCAAACAAGTTTGGAATTGAAATTCCTATCAGTGAAATTATGCAGGAAATTGAAGATATCCAAAATTCTTCTGCTCCGCTTGCAAAACTTGCCGAACTTGGCATCATTATCAATCTTTCTAGCATTGACCTTGGCTTCTTCGACAGCATTGTCGTTGATGGCAACACAACTACTATCCCTGTTGAAGGTGTTGGAGAAATCTCTCTTACCCTTACCGACAAAGTTCTTTCAAACATCGGCTTTGTTGGAAATGGCATTACTGCAAGTGTTGACCTTGTTGGTTTTAAAGACTTTGCTCTCTCTGCAAATGAGGACAGATATGTTGACATTGCAAAACTCTTCCCTACGCTTGAAAATGCTATTGATATTCTTTCTTCAAACACTATCAGCGGACAAATTGAGGCAAATATTGACGGCTTCGACCTTGTCATTGACTATGTGGTTGACAAGAAAGATGCAAATGACATCTACGCTGAATTTTCTACTTCTATCTACGGCGGAAATATCTCTATCGTTTACGCTGACGGAAAAGTATTCATTAACTTTGCTGACACATTCAAGTTGGTTTCTGCTATCGACAATCTCCCTACTGCTATCAGTGACTTTGTTGCTGAGATTGGGTATTCTATTCCAGATAGTGGCGAGGCTATCCAAACTGCTATCGGGGCTGTCCTTGCAATTCTCTTCGATGAAGAAAAACCTTTCCTTGTAACTGGTTTTGTTGAAACTACAAATGGCTTTGACATTGAAATCTTGAATAACATCACCCTTTCAATTGAAAATGGCTCTACTGCACTTTCATTGGCTATGGGGTATGACAAATATTCGGCAAACATCTCTATCATTGGTGGGGACATCAGCATTGAGCGAATGGAAATTGTTGAAAGTGAATACAACACCATTGAAAATATACTTGCAATTGCCGGCAAGGCAATCAACAAAGGGTTCATTGACCTTGCGGAAGGTGCCCTCAACTATCTTAAATCTGGGCTTATCGGGCTTGACTTTGAAATTGAATACAATCAAACTTCTGCTTCCGGCAAACTCTTCCTTGACATTGCAAACAAAGAAATCAAGGTTTGTGTTCTTGCAAATGATGTTTCTTTCAATGTCATCGTCAAAGGCGAAGTTGCTTACCTTGAACTTGGCAACATCTACGCTAAGTTCGCCGTAAGCGACATTGACAAAATTGAAAGTTTGCTTGCAAACAAGTTTGGAATTGAAATTCCTCTTACCCAAATTGTAAACTCTATCATCGAAACAGAAAACAGCAAAGAGCCTCTTGCAAAACTCAAAGAACTGGGGCTTGTAATTGACCTTAGTGCTTTTGACCTTTCATTCTTTGATGGAGTTATGGTCGATGGCAATATCACAACAATTTCAATTAAGGAAATTGGCAACATTTCGCTTACTCTTACCGACAAAGTTCTTTCAAATATCTCATTTATTGGAAGTGGTTTTGATGTAAATTGCGAACTTATCGGATTTGAGGACATTGCACTTTCTGTCAGCGAAGACACTTACGTTGAACTGGTTTCTCTTCTTCCTACCATTGAAAATGCTATTGATATCATAAACAGCGAAGCAATCAGTGGAAGCGTAACTTTGAACATCGGGCTTAGTGAACCAATTGTTGTTGACTATTATGTAAACAAAGCAGATATCAATGACATTTACGCTGAGTTTAACACCGTTATTCAAGGTGCAAATGTAAAAATCATGTACTATGGCGGAAAGGTGTATATTGAGTTTGCAACTTCTATCAAACTTGTAGCAGACTTTGAAACACTGCCTGCAACACTTGAAAATCTGCTTGAAAAAGCGGACATAACATTTGAAATTGCAGACATTATTGATACAACATCTATCATTGACACAATATTTGATGTGATAAACCCAAATAGCACATCAGTGCTTATCTCTCACCTCACCCAACTTGAAAACGGGCTTGAAATTGGCGTTGGTGGAATTACTATCACCATCATAAATGGTGCAACACAAATTGATTTTGCAACCACAGACGCAAGTGGAATGATTATTGGCGGTGCGGTGACAGGCGAAATCCCTGTGATTGATAACTCAATCTACACCTCTCTCGACGATGTGCTTGACCTTGTTGAGGCTTTCCTGAACATGGCTAAGCAAAAAGACTTCCACATCGCAGGCAGTTTTGATGTTGTGGGTACTTTGATTGGAATTGACATCTCTTGGAACATTCCTTTTGATATTCAAATCAAGGACAACAACGGCGACATTGAAATGCTTATGACTATGGGCGAAATCCCTGTTGTGGTGGGTCTTAACAACGATGTACCATATAAAACTGGTGACACAAACGGCGGAAAAGGCAGATATGTGACAATCTATATGAAAGACGGGGCTGTTTACATCTACCGAACAGAACTTGTCAACCAACTCTTTGGTTGGGACGCAAGAACTTATGAAAAATGCACCAAAATCACCGTTGAAACTCTGCTTGCAAATCCGATGTACTATTTCCAATATGCCCTTGGGTTCTCCGACAGCATCATGTCTGCAATTGAAGACTCTTTCTCAAAGGCAATGAACCGTGAAGAACCTATCAACCTTAACAACACCGTCAACAGTCTTACTATTGTGGACGGAGAAAACTTTGAAGTCATTTTAAACATGGCTGAAATTGCAAACAATGAACTTCTTGATACCCTCACCCTTGACCTTGGTCTTGGGGTTGATGAGGAGGGAGAATCTATCATTCAAAGTCTTGGGCTTGAAATGTTTATGCCTCTTGCAAGTGTATTTGAACTTACTCTTTCAACTGATGATACCATGCTTGTTGACTGGGGCAAGGCTGTTGATATGAGCAAACTTTATGACTATGTCAATGGCTATCAATACGCCTTTGACGCTGAATGGGAGGCAAGCAACGGGTCTTGGTCAAAGGCAAGTGAAATTATCTACACTATCACCTTTGAAGAAAATGGTGGCGAAACAGTGCAAGATATTTCTGGGGCTTATGGCACAGAATTCAGCCTTCCTTCCCTTTCTCCAATGCAAACTGATGACGGCGTAATGCAGGTGACAAAAATATTTGTAGGTTGGTATACAACTTCAACCTTCGACGAAGGCACTGAGTTTACCGGCAACACCATTCCAAAAGGCGACAAAACTTTGTACGCAAAATGGTATGAATATGTAAAATATTATCGAACTATCTCGTTTGTAACAAATTCAAGTGAAACAATTGAACCTATCAAAGGGCTTGAAGGAAGCAACATCACCCTTCCATCGCTTTCAATCAAAGAAGAAGTGGCGGAAACTTCTGTGACAATCTATACCTTTGATGGCTGGTATACTGACGAGACCCTTACAACTGAATTTACAACTTACACAATGCCAAGTGCCGACATGACGCTCTATGCAAAATGGGAGGTCGCCGATGTCGAAGAGGCACATATGCTTCAACTTTATGACAACGGCAGTGTGATTTACACAAAATATATCCTTGCCGGCAATTCAATTGACCTTTCTGGGCTTTCAAAAGTGAACGACACAACCAAATTCTATTTAGAAGCCAACTACACCACCCTTTACGAAGGCGACTTCACTATGCCTGAGGGCGACCTTGCTTTGCATATCCGCAATCAATACACCCTCGCTTATAAGTCAACTTATGGTACGGTGCAAGACACAAGCGAAAAGGTATGGCAGGGTGCGACTCTTACTCTGCCAAGTCAAAGCACATACTATGACGATGACGGCACAACAAGAAAAATCACTTATACATTTGTCGGATATCTTGTAAATAGCAATCTTGGCGAAGTGCCTAGCGTGATGCCAAACAGCGACCTTTCTATCGTAGCCGTTTGGACGGTTGAAACAAAGAAATACTACACAATCACATTCAATGTTGGTTGGACAAAATGTGACGAATGGATGGACAACAACAATGCTTGGACGGGAAAAATTGTTTGCAAAACTGCACCAACAGCAGTTTCCGCACTCACCCTTCTGGAAGGCACAACTTTTGACCCTTCTGCATACACTTCAACCTGCGTATACACATACCAAGCAATGAGAATTACTGGAACTTATAACTTTAAGGTGCTTACTTGGAATACCGAAGGTGTGAAAAACATATCCAACGGTGTTTCAAATGATAATTATACAATACTGACTTCTTACACCGTGGCTGGAAATGCAACTTTGTATCCAACTTGGGGAACTTACTAAAAACAAGAAAACTCTTATGGAAACATAAGAGTTTTTTTGCGTTTTATTCTTTTTTGGTTTCAATTAAAACCAACTTTGTTCTTCAAATTTTATGGGACATAACCGAAAGGCTTTATTCTTTGGGCTTGAATTTCTACAAAAAAGATTTTTTTATTGTTTTCTTTTTTATACCTCACTTTTATATCTTCGCTGAGAGAAAGGTAGTTTTCAATCACGCTTTTTAAGTCCTCTTCCAAAAGTTTGCACACCCTTTGTGGGTCTTGCATTTTATCCTCGTCTAAAATGTATTGCATACGCTGTTTTATTTGATAGTCCATATTTATACCCTCTTTTTGATATTTCGTTTTAGATAGCCCATAAGTCCGCGATATTTATATGTGCAATCAAAAATCTTTTTCGAGCCGTTATGGATATTTTCGCTAAGCAGTGTGAACGCCCTTTGGCTCTCCCCCGATTGCAATCGTCCGCCAACCGAACAAGAAGAGCAAACCATATCGTCTTCTGGAATGACGCCTACGAGAGGCAACCCGAGTGCTTCTACTATGTTTTCTATTGTCATAATATCGCCGTTTAGTAGCATATCCCCCCTCATGCGATTTATGACAAGGCTTTTGTTTGACAGGTCATATTCCTCCAAAATACCAAGCACCTTGTCTGCGTCACGAATTGATGAAAGGTGTGGTGTGACAACCACAAGTGCCTCATTTGCCGAATAAACCGCCCTATGAAAGCCCGCTTCCACCCCCGCCGGGCAATCTATCAAAATATAGTCAAAACTGCTGTCAAGTTGTTCCATGACATTTTTGATGTTCTCTCCCTGAACATTTGATTTATGGTATGCGTGAGATGAGGGCATAACATAAAGTGAAGAAAGGTTTTTGACCTGAACCAGTGCCTGTTTTGCACGGCATCTGCCCATAACCACATCTGTTATATCAAACACCACCTGTCCTTCAATACCCATAACCACATCAAGATTATTAAGTCCTATATCGGCGTCAAAAAGGGCGACTCGAAAGCCTAGTTTTGCAAGGTTTGTGCCAAGGTTTGCACACACTGTGGTTTTTCCAACCCCTCCCTTTCCGCTTGTCATAACAATTTTTCTTGCCATAATGCCCCCTTCTGCCTTTCATTGTACCAAAAAATGGTGTAACAAAAAAAGGGAAGGCTTGTCGTTTTCCTCCCTTTATTGTCAAATTTGGTCAGTTATGCATTTTGAATGATTGTTTCAAGCAGTTCTGGGTCGTCAAGAAGTTTTCCCGCACCTAAAATTGATACATTTTCTGCGTCATCAACAATCTTGAATGGGTATCTGAAATTTCTTCTCAAAAAGTTTTCAAGTCCTGCAATTTTGCTCATTCCGCCAGCAAAAAGTACACCGTTATTGATGATGTCTGTTGAAAGTTCTGGTGGCAATGAGGTGATTGTGACATCTATTGCCCTGATGATTTCCTCAAAAAATGGTTCTAGCACCGGCAAAAGGTCATTTGAAGAGATGATGTATGAGCGAGGAACTTTGCTTTCAACATCAATGCCTGTAATCTCCATATTAAGTGTATCATTTTGGTATAGGCTTCCCACCTGAATTTTAAGTCTTTCAATTGTACCAAGTCCCACAACAATACCGTGATTGTATGCGATTTGGTTTGCGATGGCAACATCAACCGCCCTTCCGCCAAGTCCAAGTGTCGCCCCCTTGACAATGCAGTTCATATTCACAACGGCGATATCTGTATTTGCACCACCAACATTGACCATCATGTTTGTCTTGGTTGAAGAAATGTTTTTGCCAGTCCCTATGCAGGTGCAAAGTACCGTCGGCACAAGATGCACTTCACGAAAGCCTACATCATGGAAAAGATGCAAAAAGTTTTGTTTTTCCTCTCCGCTAAGCCCGCAGTTTATAAGCACGATGCAAGAGTCTTTATTCTTCCTAAAATCCACCTTTGCGAGGAAATATGAAAGAAGTTCTTTCAAATATTCATAATTGATTATCTCGCCATTGGAAATTGGGCTGAAAACTTCAACGCCATCATGGGTTTTGCCCATCATATTTTTGGCATCTATGCCCTTGCCCACAATTTGATAGCCCTGTGGGGTTGGCTCTGCTGAAATAAGGGTTGGTTCGCAAAGTGCAAAGCCCTCGTCTTTGACATATATTTTTGTGTACGAACCGCCTATTTCTATGGCATATCTTATCTTATTCATACATTCCTCCTTCGCAAATTAAAACTGAACTTGTGTATAACTTGAATATCCCAAAATGTTTGTGCTTGTGAAAGTCACATTATCGCCATCTCTTATCTGTAAGAGTGCATAAATGAGGTCATTTCTATCAACAATTTCAAAGTTTGTTTCGCCATTTATGGTGCAACCTGTTATGGTTTTTCCTGCTGTAAGGTTTGACACGCTTCCGTTATTTTTCAAAATATAATATCCAGTTGAAGAAAAATTGAAGGCGTTTGCATACTGGCTTGTTGAAAAGAAATTTCCGTCGATAAAATAGTAAGCAACCCCCTCTTCCTCTTGGAAAAGTGAGCAGTAGTATGCCTCATATGCATCAATGCCCACTATGTCAAGGCTTTCAAGTGTATGGATTGAGTAGTTTGCGTTTTGTTCCTTGTTTGCAATCACCCTATCAAGAACCTCAATGATTGGGTAAATTGGAACAATGCCATTCATTTGATTTCCTGCTGTTACGCTTGCGTCTAGCCCCAGCGTTGTAAGTCCCACAAGTACGCCATTACTATCAAAGCAACCGCCACCTGAGTTTCCGCTTGTGATGCCAATTGAAATATCAACAACATCTTCATAAGTGTTGCTCATAACAATAACCTCGTCGCTATGAGCGTATGAATAGTAGTTTGAATATTTAAGTTCTCCACCAGAAGTATATGGATAAATATACTCAGCACTTGGCATTATCATTGTGTTATTGCTTGCAATTGAGCCAATTGTAAGGCGGTTAAGGTATGACAACTCCAGCGGTGTGCCAATTGTGAATGCAGGTTCATAGTCTAGTTTATCCTCTTCTGTGCAGAAAATCACCCTGTCTTGCATTTTGACATAATCTAGGTTTTTGTCTGTATAAATAAGGGCAAGGTCAAGGTCTTTGCTATGCCAAAGCAGTTGTGCCGAATATTCAACCTCCTCCTCTGTGATGATTTTAAGTGATGTGCCCGAAAAATCATTTGAAAGCATCATGTCAATCACATGATAGTTTGTGGCAACATAACTGCCCGTGCTTGCAACAATGTTTGTTTCAAGGTCTGTTGTTTCATATCCGTTTGAAGCAACGCAAACACCGCTTCCAAGTGAGGTGTATGTGTATCCGTCCACATTATTATTCCCCTGCACTGTGACTGCGACTGTGGCAAGGTTATCCCTATATAGTTTTGCGATGTCATAAATATCCATACTTTCTGTGATTTGGTCTGTTAAGCAAGCGGTTTGTGAATATGATTTTCTATTCAGCAGTGGCACAAGAAAATGTGTGCCTAAAAATGATACCACCAGCACCAAAATCATTGAAATTGTCAGTTTTGCCCATGTGTTCTTCATTTTTTTCTCCTCTATCATAGATTAGTCAAATCTCTACAATTATATACTTAAATTTATCAAAAACGCCCCGCCCAAACTCGGCTCAAACAGGCAAGTTGGGCTATGGGCGTCTTTTCATAATTTAAAATTTAAATAATTTGAAGGCTCTTTTTATATACTTTTTTATAATCTGAGGCAACTTTCATGCCTTCAAGCAGTTCATATCCAGCGTCACCAGTGACAACCGTCTTCATTATGATTGAGTCCCCAAGAATGTCGCACATAACATCTTGTACAATTGGTTTTCTTGATGCGTTAAGTGCAACGGCAAGTCCCAAAATGACGCCGAGTTTTCTTACCGCTTCAAGTTCTTCATCTCCCAAAATGTCCTTATATTTTATCCATTCATTGAGTGAGAAGTTATCAAGTTTTTGGCATACGCATACAAAGCCAGCAAGCAGAAGTTCTTTATGTCCAACCCCTTTCAATCCCGAATATACAATTTTTTCAAAGCCATGTTTTGCAAAGTTTTCTTGATTGATACACTTTCCACTATCATACATAAATGCCGCAATTCGAAGCGGTTTTACATAGTATCTTGAAAGTTTGTGCATAACTTTCAATTGTTTGAAAAGCACAATTGCCATATTGTATACATTATCGTTATTTGAAAATTCGTTTTTATTAAACTCAAAATAACTTTCAAGCGAGCAGGCAAGCACATCATTAAATCTATCAGCTGAAAGTGAAAGCACATTGTTTGAAAGCACCCCATATTCAAGGTCGGCGTTTGAAACAATCACCGATTGTATTTTAAGTGCCTCGTAAATCGCCTTTATAATTGCCATTCCCGATGCGATTTGTGGTGCGTCCTCGTCATCAATTCCTTTGATTTTTCTTATCTTATCAAGTTCCAACCCCTTTATGAAGGTGAATGTTTTATCAAGAATTTCCCTGCCAACAACATATGCGTTATCGACATCAAGTGGATATCTTTCAATCTTCTTTGCAAGTTTTCCCATACTAACAAACGCCTTGCCAACACCTACGATTTTATAGTCATCATCAGCCTCATCGGTAAAGCCCTTTGGATTGATTTGTTTTTTGATTGTTTTCACAACTGTGTCAAGGTTTTCGTCAATTTCCCCTGCATTGTATGAGCCGTATGGCAATGAAATGTTTTCAAGCACTGTGCGTCTATTGAATTTGACAATATTTGTCGTGTATGCACCAACTTCAATAAACATACCCTTTGTACAATCAATTGTTCCAATGACGGAGGCGAAAAGGTGTTTCATGCGTTCTTCTTCGCTGACAATTGTAAAACTGAGTCCTGTATTATTGTATATCTCGTCCAAAAATCCGCGATAATTTCTCGCTTTAGTGATATATCCTGTCACAACTGGTATGATTTTCTGCACATCGTATGCTTCAATCATTTTGCGATATACCTTTAAAATTTCAATGATTGAATTTTTCAATTGAGGGCTTAAAAGTTCCTCCCTCGTGATTTCCTTTCCGATGGCAAAAGATTGATTTTCTGTCAAGGCAAGTTCACTCTTTCCTCCAGAAACCTTGTATATAGTCAGGTCAAGCGAGGTTTCGCTAAGGTCAATAATCGCAACTTTCTCCATCTATTTATCCTCCAATTTGATTGCTTCTACCGGGCAACTTGCCACGCAAGCCCCACAACGAATACATTTCTTCCTATCTACAACAGCCTTACCGTCGCCATCAAAACCGATTGCTCCCACTGGGCAAATTGCAACGCAAGTTCCGCAACTGATGCATTTTTTCTTATCTATCATGTATTCCTCCATTGGCTGTATTTTAGCATATTTTGACGGCGTTGTAAACTAAAAAATAAAAAATCATATCCCAAAAGCAAGAAATTGTTTTATAAAAATCAAAAAAATCAACTTTTAAAATATACAAATTAAAAAATCATTGCAAAAAACTTATCCCCCAATATGCAATGACCTATTTATTTTTGTTTTTTATCTCCCTTCTTCTTAAAGAGTGCTTGGATAATCTGCACCACTGACAATATGCACAAAAACACCCCGAATGCAACTTTTAGCGTCTTGCTTGGCAAACAACCCGCAAGAAACGCCCCTGCAAGAGAGAAAACAAGTCCGCTGACAATGATATAAAAAATCCCTCTCGTCTGAACATACCCGTTTTTAAAATGTATTATCAGCGAAAAAAGTGCCATCACCAAAAAAGACACCAAGTTTATCCCCTGACAAAGTTTTTGGTCAAGTCCCAGTGCGATATTTAACAGTGGTATCAAAAGTGTACCGCCACCCATACCAAGTCCGCCAAATATCCCAGAGGCAAAGCCTAGCAGTGCATATATAATGATTGTTATAAATATGTTCATATGATAAGCCTAAGCCCTCCCACAAACATCACCATTGCGAAAATCAGTCTTATAATTTTAGGGGGCAAAAATTTAAGGGCAAACGCACCCGTTATTCCCCCCGCCACCACGCCAAGCCCAATTGTCAGCAAAGGGAAAGAGGATATGTAGCCATTTATGACATAAACGAATGCTGAAATCAAACTGAGTGGAAAAATCACCGCAATTGCCGTTGCATGAGAGCGTTTTGCGTCAAGTGAAAGCACCTTTTGCAAAATTGGCACGCAAATCATGCCCCCTCCACCTCCGAAAAAACCGTTAAGCAGTCCTATCACTCCGCCAGAAAGAAGGAGCAAAAGTTTTTGTTTTTTTGAAAAAGATTTCCCCTTTTCTCCTTGTTTTTTATTGTTTTTTACACTTTTTTTTGATTTTTTCATGTTTTTATCACCCTTTTGTCTACTTTTGTCGAGTATTGACTTATTTTATTTTCGCAACATATTATCTGCAATTTCTTCCAATTTAATTACTAAGCACAAAAAAATTGAAAATTCTGTGCAATTATTATCATTAAATGCCAAAATTTGTTTGATTGTTTGGACGAAATGTTGTATACTACAAAGGTAAGTATTTAAAAGGTGAACTATGACTAAAATTAAAACCAACTCTAAATGTTTAAAATTATCTGCCGTTCTGCTCTTCCCTGTGGCACTCTTTGGGGGGATTTCTCTATCCTCTTCTGCACTCAGCAAAAAGGCAGAGGCTCTTTCTTATGCGACTTCTCACAACGAAGAAGTTTCTCTTGAAAACGACTCCTTTCAAACTGGAAGCAAGCCTTATTCAAGTGGCACTCTCTCTTCTTGGAGTGCTATTGAAAGTGAAAGTCGTGCGACTGGCATGATTATTGATGTGGGCAGTGGGCAAATGAGTGAAGGCGATGGCGAAACTGCAACCTTCTCTAAATATAAAGATACCTATATGCTCAATGCAAACCCTGAGTGCAAAGATACCAGCGACACCCGCATCTTGATGATAAACTCAAAGGCAAATAATGAGCAACATCATATCGACGCCAAAAAGGGCTATCGTTCAACTTCTGTATCTTTGGCAAAAAATTCTTACTACTCTTTCAAGGTCTCTGCCCTCACAATGCTTAACGGCGACGACTATGTGAATGCATCAATATATATTTCTGGACTTGTTGACCTTGACGGTAAGACCATGCAAGTTGGTGTCGAAAACATCTCGCCAAGCAGTTGGACAGACTATTACTTCTTTATTGCAACTGGCGATACAGAGCAAACTGTGACTATCGACCTATATCTTGGCTCGGCAAATGGTGCAAAAAGTCAAGGTGCGGTTTTCTTCGACGACTGCCACATTGAAAAATATAGCGAAAATCTTTTCTATGACATTGCTTCAAAGCATGGTTATGATTTTACCGATAACTATCAATCACTAAATAACAACACAGTTTTTCTTGTAAGCGGGCTTAAAACCCTTCCAAACTATATCTCAAATCACGACACTTACAACTTTGATTTTGAAGATGGCTTGACTGGGTGGGAAACAATCAGCAATGTAAACGGCTTCGCCAAAACCATTTCTTCCGCAGAAGAGGAGGGCTTTAAAAATCTTACCGGCTTCGACTATGTTGGCGATGACCTTAGTTTTAACAACGACAAATCTTTGGTGCTATATACCACCTCAAATTCAAGTTACACAAACCACATTGGTATCAAATCACAAAACATTGAAATCAAGGCTCACACAGCATACAAAATTTCAATGAAAATGAAGGTTGCCGGCATGAAAGAGGGCTCTTTCTATGTGCAAGTAAGTGAAAATGAAAGCATATATTCGCTCTACCCTACTGAGTTTAGTGGTGACGAGGATAGCGACATCTTCTATGAACTTAACAGCCAAAAAACAAGTGGGTACACCTCAAACACAGACAATGACTGGACAAACGACTATCAAACAATTGAATTTTTTGTAAGAGGCTATGACCTTTTCAACACCTCTGTCAATTTAGAACTTTGGCTTGGAGACGCAACCTCAAATGCATATGGCTGTGTTGTTGTCGACAACATTGAAGTTGAAATTGTTGGTACAGAAGAATTTTCAAATGCGACTGACAAATTGGAATTGAAGTCATACAGTGGTTCTTCAACTGGTTTCTCAAACCCATATTTCAACAGCACTGAGTATTCTGATGCAAAAGATGCCTACCCTCTCACCGCAAATGATTGGACAAAGGCAATTGAGAAGGAGCAGTACAACGAAAGTGGAGTAATTTACATTGGCAAAGACGACGAGTACAAATCTATGTATTCAGGGAAATACGACTGGGCTGGAATTTCTCCTAAATCAAGCACCAATGCCATAACAAACAATGTTTATATGATGTTCAATAGACAAAACTCATACCAATCTTTGACTTCTTCTGTTTATTCTCTTGCAAAAAACTCTTACTATAAAATTTCTTTCGACTATTACAACCAATTGTTTGGAAGTTTAAACCCTTCTTCAATCAAAGTGGAAATCATTGACGAAAATGGAATCACCCTTTTCTCACAAGATGGCATTTCAAGTCTTGACAATTGGGACAAAATGGAAATCTATCTTCACACCGCCGAGATGGTGACGCACGACATTCAAGTTGTTGTTCACCTTGGCGAAAATGAAGAAGGCAAAAAGGTTGGCGGGCTTGTTTATCTTGACAACTTTGCAATCAGCGAAGCCGACGAAGAAACCTTCGCTTCAAGCAAATTCAATGCCGATTGTAGCGACTATTTCCTCTCTCTTGAAACAAACGGAAAAATTTCAAACGAATTGACCTCCTCCCCTGCTTTCAATTTTGCAGTTGACGAAATATATGACAATGGATATCAAGGCAGTGAGGCTGGTGCTGAGGGCGGTATCGTAAATGGAGAGGACAACCCTTACGGCTTGACAAACGACAAATCAAACTTCCTTGTACTTTCAACCAAAGTGGCAAGCAAGGCTTCGCTCTCTTCAAAATACAAATTTGATTTTGCATCTGATTCTTACTATAAACTCACCTTTGACCTTGCAACAATCTTCAACGACGAGGCAAAAGATGCCGGCAGTGACGAGCACGATTGTGGATACGGCGTTTCAATTTCAATGGACGGCTTTGACGCAATCAAAAACATTGTGACTGACGGAACGCTTAAATCATACACCATATATTTCAAATGCGAAACAGAAACTGAGGCAAACTTCATATTCTCTCTTATCTCTGATTGTGACCAAACAACAGGCACTGCCCTTTTGACAAACTTCAACATCGAGGCATCAAACAGTGACGAATATGCTTCTGCAAACCTGCTTCCAACTTATGAAAAGACAACTTTCACAACAGTGCAAAGTGAACAGGCTGAGGAAGAAGAGGAAGACACCGAAGATACAACTTCAGAAAGCGACGATTCTGCTTGGCTTTTGATACCTTCTATCATTATGGGCGTTGCACTTATAATTGCAATCATTGGCTTTGCATTGAGAAAAATCAAAATCAAAAAAATCAACAAACTTAAAAAAGAAAATTACGATAGAAAACTTAGTCTTGACCACGATGTTGTGATGGCTGAGGCAAAGAAGCGTCGTGACAAAGAGGTTGCAGACCTTCAAAATGCAAAGAAAATGCTTGAAAATGACAGGGCAGAACTTGAAATGAAGCACAAAGAATTTGTAAGAGAAAGCAGAAATACATCAAACGGAAAACTCACTCGTGAGATGGAAAAGGCATTCAAAAAATACAACTCTTCTGTTGCAAGAATAAACGAAAAAATCAACATCATCAAAGAGAAAATTGATAATGTTATGACTGCCGAATATCTCCTTTCAATTGAAAATAAAATTGTTATGGAAGAAGAGGCAAAATTCTCTGCCGAAAAGAAAATTGCCAAAGAGCAATACAAAGCAGAACGCAAAAACTCTTCAATTGAAGAATAACCAAAAAGACGCTTTTTGAAGCGTCTTTTTTTCTCCCCTATTTTATCGGAAAGTAAATTATAAAAGAAAAAGAATTTGTGTATAAAAAAGCCACATACATGGGGTTTGTATGTGGTTTTTCATTGGTTATGTTTATCTATGTGGGCGACTAGTCCTCGTCATCGTCATAATCAAAATCGTCGTCATCGTCTTCGTCGTCGAAATCGTCGTCATCATCTTCGTCGTCCTCGTCATCAAATTCTTCGTCGTCAAAGTCTATGCCGTCCTCGTCCTCAAAGTCAATGTCTGGTGCAATTTCGTCGTCATCAAGCATACTTGATTTTGTAAGGTCGTTGACAGATGCCATTTCACCCATCTCATCGTCAAGGGTCATTTCGTCGTCCTCGTCCTCTCGTGTCATATATTCGTCCCAATCGTCAGCAAGTTCCCCGTCCTCGTCGCTTCGATGTTCCTTCAAACAACTTGCACACATGATTTCGTCAGGTTGGATATAGTTGGTTTTGCAGATTGGGCAAAGTTCCAAATCAATGTCGTCAACATAGTCCTTTTTTGCCTCCATCTCAGCCTTACAAACTGAGCAAAATTTATCCTTTTTTTGGATATAATTAAGTTCACATCTTGGGCATCTGATATACACAGGTTTTTTCATAATTTCTCCTTATTTTTGTCTTTTTATCAACACTCACATTATACCCTTTATCCTATGAAATGTCGAGCGATTTGCCATACATTTTTTATTTTTTTACACCTTCTTTAAAGGGGTTTTTATCAACATTTTCTCCCGTCAAGGCTGGCTTCTGCTTGGCTTTTTCTTAGATATAAAGGACAGATTTCTTGTGCCCTTTTTGCCCCACCATTTTCATAATTCTCTTTTGCAAGGGCAAGCAAATCTTCTGCTGTTGGGCGGACTTGGAATTGTCCAATTCCCTCCTCTTCAAGCCCTATAAGTGGCAGGCAGGGCAGTTGTTTCTCCGTCAGCATTTCCTCCCCGCCAAGTTTTTGTCCGTCGCTGGAATATCTACACACAAAATAGTATCCGCTTAGTCCATTTATTATGCAGGCAAATTCTTCTTGTGGAGCAAATTTTTTAATATAACTATATGCCATAAGGTCAAAGGTTGTGAGGGGCAAAACTTTTTTTTCTTCGTCGCCCGCAAGCAGTCCTTTTATGAGGGATACGCCAATTCGTATTCCTGTGAAAGAACCCGGCCCAATCACAACTGCAAGTTGCTGATTTTTTGCAAATTCCTCCCCCATTTCGTCAAGCATTTTATCTATGGCAAAAAGCATATTTTCTGAATGTTTACAGTTTGATGGCAGGCTTGTGGTGTGTTGTTTGCCATCTATTTCAATTGCTATCAATGCCTCTTTGCAGGCTGTCGAGATTGCTATCATTTTGTCACCTCAACATATGAAAGGGTGATTTTTCTGGTGCTATCGTCCACCTTTTCAATTTTGACTTCATAGTGATTTACATCAATCATTCCTTCAACCTGTTGTGGCCACTCAACAATGCTTACGCCGTCAAGTGAGGACAGGTCAAAGTATTCATTAAAGCCCAGTTCTTCCCCCTCTTCTTTTGAGGACAACCTATACATATCAAAATGGTATATTGGCATCTTTCCGCGTTCATACACATTAAGCAGTGTGAATGTAGGGCTGGTTACAAGGTTATCGCTCCCCATTCCCACAGCAAAGCCCTTGACAAAATGAGTTTTGCCCGCACCAAGGTCGCCAACAAGGGTTATCACAGTGCCTTTTTGTATGATGCCTGCAATTTTTTCTCCTACAAGCATTGTTTCTTTTTCATTTTTTGTCACAACAGAAAAAATTTCTTTCATTTGTTCTCCTATTCCCTGCAAGGTCTTTCTCCTGCAAATTTTTTCATGCAAACATTATACACAATTATTCCGACAATGGCAAATGTTATTCCTAAAATCATGCCAACTATGATGTCTGTGAGATAATGCACGCCTAGCACCATTCGTGAAAAGGCAATCAGCACCATAATTGAGCCGTATGCGGTCGTACCAAGCGTCCTTGTTAAAGCATCTTTGCTTGTTTTAAAGAGGTTATACACCAAAAATGTGGCGAATATCCCCGCACATACGCTATGTCCTGACGGCATACTTAGCCCGTCCTCACCCCCATAATTGGCAATATCTTCATATGTGTCGAAGGGTCTTGCCCTACCTATAAGTGCCTTTAAAAAATGATTGATAACGCTTGCAATGGCAAATGTGGCAAGCAGTGCGACGCTGAGTTTTTTATCCCTTACAAACACGATTATAAAGGTAACAAAAAGCCCTAGATAACTGCCCAAAAGAGTGACTATTTGAAAAAATGTTATCCAGCCAGTGCTTGCGTTTGTTTGCAAAAATCTTATGATATCGCTTTCAAATTCCATACGATTATATTGTAACAAAAAGAGATAAAAAAAACAACAGAAAGTGCAATTTCTGTCATTTTTAAGGTTTTTTGACTTCACAAACTGCAAAGCCGTCATCAATTTCATAAATTTTGCTAGTAATGTTTGGGTGATTTTGTATTTTTTCTAAAAAATCCCTCATATTTCTCACCATAGTGCGATTTTTGTGTGTCACAAGCCCGTCGTCCTTTAAAAGTCCGCCAAGCAAAATATTATCGGCAAAGAGAACTCCGCCGTCTGTCAATAAATCTAAGATTATTGGAAGGTATCTTGAATATTGTCCCTTTGGTCCGTCGAGAAAAACAAGGTCAAATGTCTGTCCCTCTTTGCAAAGGTTCTGGATTTCTTCGCCTGCGTCGCCAAGAATTTGGCTTACCCTTTCGGTTGCATCTGCCATTGCGAAATTCTCTTTCGCTTCGGCATATCTTGCCTCTTCCTTTTCAATTGTGGTAAGGTGCAAGTCATTTTCTAGGGCAAGCATATTCAGTGCCGAATACCCCGTTGCCGTTCCGATTTCAAGCACCCTTTTCGCATTTCTCTCTTGACAGATGTTCAGCAGTCTTTCAAGGGTGTTTTTTCTTACGATTGGCACATGATTTTCTATTGCTTTTTTACGAACTGCCTCAATAATTGGGGCAAAAGTTTCTTTCATAAGTCCCGCCTTAGTCAAGAGTGACAATTGTCAAAATCATTGGACGGCGTTTTGTACGACGGAAGATGAAGTTTGACACATTACGGCGAAGTGACGCCCTTATCATTGATGGTTCTGCCCCTCGGAGGTCGCTTTCTTTCAGTGAGGCAATGATTGTTGCTTTTGCGTCTTGAACAAAACTTTCTTGTTCATCAGCATACACCACGCCACGGGTGATAATAAATGGCTCGCCTGTGATTTCCCCTTCAATATTGTTGATATTAACGCAAACTACGCAAATTCCGTCCTCAGAAAGTTGTTTTCTTTCTCGAAGTACATTGCTATCCATATCGCCAATGCCATAACCGTCAACAAGGCGTTGTCCCGCTTTGACATAGCCAGTTTCTTTAAGAGAGTTTGCACCAAGTTCCACCTGCATACCAATGCTTGCGATAAGCACATTGCGTTTTTCCATGCCAAGGGTCACTGCAAGTTCTTTATGAGTTTTCATATGTCTATATTCGCCATGCACAGGGATAAAGAATTTTGGTTTCACGAGGCTGTGCATAAGTTTCAACTCCTCTTGGCAGGCGTGACCTGAGGTGTGAACATCAGCAAGTTCGTCATAAATGACATCTGCTCCAAGTTTATATAGTGCGTTTATCACATTATACACATTCTTTTCATTGCCCGGAATTGGTGATGCAGACAAAATTACAAGGTCATTTTGACGAATTTTGAGGTTTTTAAATTCGCCAGATGCCATTCTTGTCAAGGCACTCATAGGCTCACCTTGACTGCCCGTGGTCATGATAAGCACCTCTTTATCGTCCATTTTGTCAACTTTTTCAATATCAACGATATTTTCTCTGTTAAATTTAAGTTCTCCAAGTTTCAGGGCAACTTCGCTGACATTCACCATACTTCTGCCGGTGAATGCGATTTTTCTGTTATACTTTTCTGCGATATCCATAATCTGTTGCATACGATGGATATTTGACGCAAAAGTTGCCACGATAATGCGATTATTGGCGTGTGACTTGATTATCTCATCAAGGGCTCTACCAACCGATTTCTCACTCATAGAATAGCCCTTTCGGCAAACATTGGTGCTTTCGCAAAGCAGAAGTTGAACGCCTTTGCGTCCAATTTCACCAAGTCTTGAAAGGTCGGTCATTTCGCCGTCGATAGGCTCATAATCAATTTTGAAGTCGCCGGTATGAACAATTGTGCCCACTGGTGTGGTGATTGAAAGAGCAAGTGCTCCTGCGATTGAGTGGCTGACTTTGACAAATTCTATTGCGAAAGAGCCAAGTTTAAGCACATTTCTTGGTTTTACTGCAATGCCTTTGAATTTTGTCTTTGGGTGCTCTTTCATTTTGTTTTCAACAAGGGCAAGGGTGAGGCGTGAGCCATAAACTGGCACGCTTATTTGTTCCAAAAGAAAAGGAACTGCTCCAATATGGTCCTCATGTCCATGAGTAAGAAGAAGGGCTTTGATTTTATCCTTATTCTCAACCAAATATGTCATATCTGGAATAACGAGGTCAACGCCCGGGAGTTCCTCGCCCGGGAATGTAAGTCCTGCATCAATAATGATTATTTCGTCATTATATTCAAGGGCTGTCATGTTTTTCCCAATTTCGCCTACACCGCCCAAAAAGGTGATTTTAAGTTTATTATTATTCACAAATTTCTCCTTTTTTATAGCACAAAAAATGTCCCGAAAGGAACTCTTTTTTGTGTTTTTTTTATTTTAAATCAATTTTAAGGTTTCCCTTATAAACTTTTACAAAATGTATTTTGCGTCTTCTATCTTATCATTCTCTTCCAATCTCTTTGGCGAGAAAATGGTGTCGCCGTCAACATAAAATCTCATGCCTTGACTGGTGAAGAATGAAACCATTTCAAAAATATGCACAAGTGGTGACACGATTGGCAAAATGATTATCAATGAGTAAAGTCCAAGTACAACAGAAAGGACGATTGCCAAAAGGTAAAGAACAAATGCTGTCGAAAAGACCTTTTCCCCTTTTCGCCAAACTGCCCTCATTCCTATCTTGTATGACCGGAAAATGTTTTGGTTATACACCACCTTCGCTGGTGCCCAACCAGCATTGAAAAGTGATTTGATTGCCATAAAAAGGGCTGGGACAATCACAATCAAAAATGGCATGATATAATCAAAAACCTTATTGTCAATTCTTGTCAATCCCCACATTGAAAGCAAAATGAGTGCGTTGAATGGAATTGCGTATATCACTTTAAGTGAAGAATACGCAAGTGATGACTTGATTGTTTTGATGAATGTACCTGTGAATGACTGTTTTTGGCAAGCCGACATATAGCCATACATAAGTTCACAAGTGACAACTTTGCCTATATTCATAAGAAGTGGAAAAAGAAAGAGTACGACAAAGATAAAATAGACGCCAAGCCATGCGTTTGAAGAAAACATTATTTGGAAAAAGTATATGCAGAAGTTTGCAAATTTGGTGATTGACGAGGCAAGCCCTGCACCGCCATAAAATGTCCCGCTACCAAATACGCTTGCAAGCCCAGCCTGTTCATACGCCATAGTCGCATAGTCCCAAAACTCACCATGAAAAATGGCAAGAAGACCTATGCAAAAACCGATGGAAAGAATGTGGTAAACAAGCAGTTTCCACACCTCGGCAAAGTTTGCACACAAAAGTTTTATTGAATTTTTAAACATCATATTGGTTTTTCCGTTTACAAAAATTTTCTTTCAAAAGACTTCATTAAAATTATACAATAAAAAATAGAATTTGGCAAGAGAAAGTCTGCCAAATTTCTATAAAAACTTAAATATTTTGTTTAATGTCCACGATTTTGTATGAAAGTTCTCCCGCCTCGGTCTTGACGCACACCCTTTCGCCAATCTTTCTGCCAATAAGTGCCATGCCAAGTGGTGAGTTGTTGCTGATGATGCCTGCAAGTGGGTTGCTTTCGGTTGAGCCAAGAATTTTGAGTTCCAACTCCTCATCAAATTCTTCGTCATAAACCTTGACAGTTGAACCGATATTTACAACGCCTTCGTCTGCCTTGCTCTCAATGATTTGGCAGTTGAGAAGGATATCCTCCATTTCTCGGATTTCTGCCTCAATCTGAGCCTGTTCCTCTTTGGCTGCGTCATATTCTGAGTTTTCAGAAAGGTCACCAAACTCTCTAGCAATTGCGATTTTTTCACTCGCCTCTACCCTGCGGGTTGACTTATAGTAGTTGAGTTTTTCTTGAAGTTGTTTTTTGCCTTCGGCTGTTAAAAAATGTGTCATTTCTGTAAATCTCCTTTTTGCTATTCAAGCACATATTATATACATTTTTTTTAAATATGTCAAACATTTTTGCATTTTTTTTGCGTTGTTTGCACACAACAACCTTGGAGGTTGTTTATGTTGACAATTATCGCATTTTTGCTCACCGTCCTCGGTTCTATCAACTGGCTTACAATCGGTCTACTTCAATATGATTTTATTGCGGGCATATTTGGATATCAAGCAAGTGTTTTCTCTCGAATCATTTATATTATCTTCGGCATAGCCTGTGCCTTTTTGATTTTTAAAATGTTTAAGGGCAGGGGCACAATTGCCGTTTTTTCACGCCGAAACAAAAAAGACCTTGCCAAAAACATCGGCAAAATGGCAAATAAAAGTGAACCCGCCCATGCAAACATTGAAAGTGGGCAGGAATTTGTGCCAAACGAGCGTCCTTCCCGTCACTATGAGCATCAGTCTTATAGTGAAATGCACGACGAGCGAAGCCACTCCCCTAGACCTCTTTTTGACGAGCATTTTGACGACAGCGAGGTTGAATAATGAGTAAAAACTTCTCTCTTTTGTGTCTTATTATTATATTCGGTGGGTGTTTATTTTCGTTACTCTTTTTCAATCTTTTATAAAAACCCTTCTTCAAATAAAAACACACTAAGATTTAAGTTTTCCTTAAAAATTTGTTTAAGGAAAATTTTTTCTTAATGTGTTTTTAGTTTTATTTATGATATTTTCCGCCACCTGCAAGCATAAATGAGCGGTACACCTGTTCTAGCAAAATAATTCTTGCGAGGTTATGCGGGTATGTTGCCCTGCCAAAGGATAACTTGTCTTTGATAGTATTTTGCACCTCTTCGCTTGTGCCGTATGACCCGCCAATCACAAAATTGATTGTGCTTGTTTTTAATGTGTCAGCGGTAAGAGTTTGAGAAAGTGCCTCGCTTGAATATTCCCGTCCGTCAATTGCAAGCAAATATGTTTTTCCGCCTCGCTCTTTGACCGTCTTTAAAATCAATTGTCCCTCAGCCTGCAAAATCTTTTTCTCATCATCGTATTTATTCTGTTCTGGCAGTTCCACAATGCTGAGTTTGCAAAATTTTGAAAGGCGTTTTTGATATTCCGCCGAAGCGTCACGCCAAAATTTTTCCTTCAAATTGCCAACGGCTATCACATTGATTGAAATCATAATATGCCCCAAATGAAGGTGAAAAGTGTGATGACTGACACAATCACGAGGGTTGTGATAAGCATGGTTTTTGTGATTTTGTTGAATTTGAATTCACCCTTCTCTGCCAAAATCTTTTCGTCTATCTCGCTAGTATAGCCTATTTTGTCGTTGTGTTTGCGATACATTTCGTCAAACTTCTCAAATGGAATTGTATGGTTTTCGTCGGTCGGGTCAATCTCTTTCCCTTCGGCAACAGCCTGTGCATCTTTGATGTATGCCTCTTTTGTAAGTTCCTTTAAAATCTCGTTTTGAAGTTGATTTACCCGTTTGACCGTTGTCACCTTGAAAAGCAGTTTAACAAGGAATTTTAAGAGGAAGAAGAGAAGCACGCTTAGCACCACCATAAACAAAATCGCCAAAATGAAATTGCTTTGAAGCCATTTATTGAGGTATGTGAAAAGGATTTCAGGACCGAGTTTTCGCACGCTTGAAAAGTTCATAAACACCGACATAAAGTTGTTCATAAAGTGAATTATCATTGCAGGATAAATATTCTCGCAAATTGTGGAAATATATCCAAGCAAAAAACCAATCAGTGTGGCGTAAAACATTTGTTCTATATTCAAATGCAAAAGCCCAAACAACACAGATGAAATTATAATTGCCCTCTTCTGCCCAAGTGGAGAAAGTCCTTTAAGAAGAAGTCCTCGATGTGCAGTTTCCTCGCAAATGGCAGGCAAAATGGCTGTCATAAGAATGTTGACAAAGAAAAGCCATGTTGGGTATGATGTCACAGTAGAACCGCCAGAAGAAGAATAACCAAAAATCGAAAGAAAGGCGTTGAAGAATGTTGATACAAAAATATTTAGGAAATACACAACAAGTCCGATTGCGATTGAAATGAGAATTGCCTTCCAATTTATCCTTCTAAAACCATAAAATTTGAAAACCTGTTTGACCTTATTCTTGGAGATAAGGGCAAATCCAAACAGCCCCACCGAAAACATAAGTCCTATTTGAATGATTATTGTGAACACATATTCTGCCGTATCACCCATGAAAGAAAATACGCCAAATGCGGACAGTGTCCTTATTGTCGCAAATAAAATGACTATGGGAAGATAAACATACATGACCTTTCGGGTCAAATTATTTCTATAATCCATTGAAAACCTCTTGAAATAGTATACTGATTTTTTCCTCTTTCGATAACCTTTTGGGGTATGATTTTGAGGGTATTTATACCGCGTTTGACACAAACTGCAAAATTGTGACAATTGTCAGCATAAAGGCACTTATACCTAAGGACAAGTATACATAAATTGATGTCTTTTGTGAAGTCCTTTCAACATCTTTCGCACTTTTTCTCTTAAAATAGAACTTTTCTATAAGCCAAAGCACCCCGAATGTGACAAAAAGCAGTCCAAAAGCAATCAAATAGAACCACCATGTGTTTGGCAGTGCCAGTGAAAAGCCTGTCAAATTTTGAATAAATGCAAAAGTGACAACCAAAAAGTTGTTGATAAAATGCACAAGCATTGAGGAAACAAGCGAGCCTGTCCTAAGCACCAGCCAGCCCATTATTCCACCTAAAATGAAAGGATAGACAAATTGTTGCAAATTGCCATGCATAAGTGCAAACATCAAGGCGGAAAGTGCTATGCTTGCCCAGTCGCCAAAGCGGGAGCGAAGTCCCTGTAAAATTACCCCCCTAAACAAAAGTTCCTCACAAATGGCAGGAATGACCGCCATAAGCAAAATTGCAAGCAAATATAGTGGGAATGTTGTTGGATTTACCAGAGGCAAACCCTCTTGAACAGGAAAACCTATTAGAGAAAGAAAGTTGTCTGTCGCACCAATAAAATAGTTGATGCCAAAGAGTGAAATTATGCCCACGGCAATCAAAATGAGGTATGTTCTCCACGGCATTTTAAACTTTAAATTGACAGCCTTGAAAGAAACCTTTGCAAACTTATTATATATAAAGAAGATTGCAAGGTAAAGCACGCAGGTGCAGAGTGAATATATGATTGTGTATGCGAGGCTTGATGTTATCTCTCCTGCCTCAACGCCCTGAACCTCGGCAATTTTGCCCGCAATCATTGAAAACAAAAGTGCCATCAAAAATGGTGCAAGAAGGCAAATCAAAAACATTTTCCCGCTATCATCGTTTCTATAAAATTCTCGTTTTTCCATCATTTGTCCTTTTTATAGGTAAATTATACAACAATTATTTTTTTTTCGCAAGCAACGGCTTTACATTTTGCAAAAATCATATTACAATTATTTTATGATAGATTTTATGAAAGAAGCACTAGACCTTGCTGGCAAGGCTCTCAAAAAAAATGAAGTGCCAATTGGGGCTGTCGTTGTCAAAAGCGGAAGGATAATTTCTCGTGGCTACAACCGTCGTGAGAAAAAGCAAAATGCACTTATGCACGCAGAAGTGATTGCAATTGAAAGGGCTTGCAAAAAACTGAAATCATGGAGGCTTGATGGGTGTGAACTGTATGTGACATTGGAGCCATGCCCCATGTGTGCGGGAGCAATCGCAAATGCAAGGCTTGAAAGGGTTGTTTATGGGGCAAAAGAAAAAACATCTGGCGATAATTTGTGTGAGGCAATTTTGACAAGCAATCGGCTTAACCACAAATGCGAAATTTGTTTTGACGGGAGATACCAAGGCGAGATTTCTCAAATGCTTTCAAATTTTTTTAAAGAAAAAAGAAAAAAGACTTCATTTTAACCCTACGGGTTATTTTGAAGTCTTCTTTTTAGCCTTGTTTGTTTTCTCCATTTGACTTTTTGAAGGCCTGTGCCCTTTCTAGTGCCTTTTGATTGACCGTCCCGCTTTGTGGTTGAACTGGTGGTTTTGGAGGGATTGGTCTTGTTGGTGGCACTGGTGGTCTTGGCGGAATTGGTCGTTGTGGTGGAGTTGGGATTTTCTTCGGCTCTGTTGCAAATTGTTGAGGCTTTTCCTCTGTTTTTTGAATTGTTTGCTGTAAATTTTCAGTTGTTTTTTGTTCTGTTTTTGTTACAGTTTGCTCTGCCTGAGGTCTTTGTTCGGTTGCTATCTCTTTTGATTGTTGAGGTTTTTGCTGAACCGTCTTCATCTCGGCAGTTTTTTCCGCCACCTGTTCCTGTTTTTGTTCTTGTTTTGGAGTTGCGTTTTTAGATGTCTGAGGTTTCACCTCTTTTTTGTCCCCATTTTTAGGTGGTTTTTTGCCCTTTTTCATTATAAGCACAACCAAAAGTCCTACAATCACAACACCTACGACAATGATTGCAATCATTGTTCCGTCTACTTGGCTTGAATCTTCACCTCTTTCAAATATCACTTGAACTGTCATATCTTCGGTGATTGAGAGAAGTGTCAATGTGTCATCTTTAAGTGTTTGAGCAATTCCGTCGACATACACCTTATACACTTTCCAGCCAGCGTTTGGCGTGATAGTGATTGTCCTTTCACTGCCATATTTTACTGAGGTAAGGGTTTCTGTACATTTTGCCTCTCCCTTGCCGTCAACGCTGAGTGATATGGTAAATGTTTTAATTGCAAATTCCACTGTGATTGTGTGAGATGAGTTTACATCAATGAAAATGTAAAATTCAACCGCACCAACGCTTACTCCGTCAATTTCTACATTTTTGACTTTGTATCCTTCGGCTGGGAAAAATTCAATTTTCAGTTGTCCACCTTCCAAGACTTCGGTTGTTGGAGTGGTTGTCCCTTCGCCAACAACAACCGATGTAATAGTAAAAATTTCAATAAATTTTATTTGCAAGTTATAGTCTTTTTTGACATCTGTAAGTGTGACCGTGTTTGAAATTTCAACTTCGCTTCCGTCGAGAAGGATTTTATCAATATTGAAATGTTCATTTGGGGTGATTGTTATTATTTGGCTGTCGCCATAGCCTATTTGAACATTGCCGTTTGGAGTGACTATACCCCCTTCATTGCTGACAATTGTCAGTGTGAAATATATTCTTTCAAATATCGCCTCAATTGAGTGGGTTTCTTTGACATTTTCAAAAGTATATGATGTAAGAACACCCATGTTTTGTCCGTCAACTATGATTTCTTTTATTTTGTAGCCCTCGTTTGGAGTGAATGAGAAAGTCTTGTTTTGCCCATAGTTGACAATCTGTTCCCCTGCCGGAGAAATTGTGCCGTTTCCTGTTGCCACAACTGAAATTGCAAATGTGTCAATTTCGTAAACTGCTTTTATGCTGTGTATGCCTTGAACATTTGTGAAGGTGTATCCGTTTGTAAACGCCTCTGCCATTTCTTCGCCTTCAAGAGCAATGCCATCAACAATTATGCTTGCAATATGATACCCCTCTCCCGCAGAGAATGTGAAAGCTTGGCTTTCGCCTTGAACGACCATCACGCTACCCTCCGGCGAGATTGTGCCATTGCCTGTTGACGAAGCGTTGATTGCAAATTTTATTGTATCAAATGTGATATCAAGAGTTTTATGTGAAGTCACATTTGAGAATGAAACTCTGTTTGTTGGTGTGGTTTCAATGCCATTCACAACAATTTTTGAAACCATATAGCCTTCATTTGGTGTGATTGTGATTGTTTGGCTTTCGCCATAAGCAACTGAAACATTGCCGTCTGGCGAAACTGTACCGCCTTCGTTATGGGTGATAACGATTTGGAAATATATTGTCGCAAAATGCACAGTAATTGTGTGGTTTTCTGTGACATTTTCAAAAATATAGTATCCATTATTGTACGCCTCTATATATGCATCGCCTGTAAGTTCTTCGCCGTCGATAATTATAGAAACAACCTTTTGACCTTCGTTTGGAGTGAAGGTGTATTTTTGCATTCCTCCATAATTGAGTGTTTTTGCACCGATTGGCGAAATTGTACCGCTTCCCGACTTGCTTGCCGTGATTGTGAATGTTTGAATGGCAAAAGTTGCCTCGATTTCATGGTTTTGGCTCACATTTTGGAATGTGTAACCATTTGCCAAAGCATCTGCAAGTGCGGTTGCGTCGAGTGCTGTGCCATCAACTGTCACTCCGCTAAGATAATATCCTTCGTTTGGAGAGAAGGTGAAGGTTTGAGATAAGCCTTCTGTGATTGTGATATGTCCGCTTGGAGAAATTGAGCCACCCACCGAGCATGATGCAGTGATTGAATATGAATTTGCCGTACAAACAAGTTTGATTGTATGGTTTTGGGTGACATTTTCAAATGTGTATCCGTTTGCGATTGCATTTGTAAGTGTTGTGCCGGTAAGTTCCACCCCGTCAACATATATTGAAGAAATTGCATTGCCTGCGTTTGCCAAGAATGTGAAAGTTTGGTTTTGACCATATTCTACCTCAACATCTCCGCTTGGAGAAATTGACCCGCCACCTTCAACTGATGCTGTGATGGTGTATTTTGAAACCTCCCAATCGGCGTAAAGAAAAACAACTTCGGCATGGTCATAGTATGAATTGAATGCCGACTGCCAGTCAACCGTTGAAGATGAGTAGTTGATGATTTTGTCATAGTCAATGTAATATTCGCCATCAGTTTGTGAAAGTTTGTTTGCCGATGTGAAGTCGTCGCTATAATACCAGCCCTTAAAGTCATAGCCCTCTCGTGTTGGGGTTGGGACTTTTCCGCCCGATGACTGAGAAACGACAAGTCTTTTAAGTTCCTCCCCGTTCAGCGTACCGCCATTTGTTTCAATCAGCAGATTTGGGTATGCGTTTCCAGACACCGTTTTTTGAATATAAAAATTCATTACGCTGGACTTGTTTTGAGAGTTATAAAATGTGATTGTAAAATGGTTTATTGTAGAAGAGGAAAAATTGTATTGAATGTAAAGTTGATAATAGTCGCCTGCGTCATAAATAGAAATTCCACTGCTTGGCACAGCCCTAAGAATATCGCTATATGACGCCTTTATGATAAACATATAGAAATTGCCAGATGTGTTGGTTGTTGCATAATAAAAATCTTTACTTCCCGTATAAAGGGAATTGAAATTTTGAAATCTGCCTTGATTTGAAACTGTGGTATTTGCTGTGTACAAATAGCCATATCCTATTTCCATACCATCGGTGACATAAAAAGCGTTGAGATATTCTTTTGTTTCTCCCGTTGTGGCGTTTGAAACGATTGTGACTATTTTGTATGAGCCAACAGCCACATCGCTTGCTGTATATGTGATTTGGTTTGATGTGACATCAATATCAAAATTTCTTGTCACATCTTCGCCGTCTGATTTTATAACCTTGGTTGAAGAAATTTGGGTGTTTGTGCTTATTGTATAGTCATAAACGAGGGTCACATCATCAACATTATAAAAGATATTTTGTTGAAGGGTTTGCCCCTCCTCTGCCGAAAAATCACCATAGTATGCACCAACTTTATCAGTGGTATAATCGCCTGTTGTGGCGTCATTCATTGTTGTAAGAAAGTATGTATCTTGAGTTGTGTCCTCTGTATACTTCCAGCCGAAAAAGGCAGAGTTGAAATCTGTATCATCATAAAGAAGATATGTAATCCCGTCATAACCAAGGTCGTCGCCCCAACTATTAAGTGCAATCCATGCACCAGTATACGCAGTGCCTTCATATGTCACCGAAAAATTATCGTCCCAGCCAATCAAAGTGACAAGGTGCCCTGCGTTTGCTGTTGTGCTTGGAATTTTGTATGTGATAGCCTCGCCATTGTATATTTCATCAACATAATCTTCCCAATACATTCCCGCTTCAATTGCACCATTATTGAGAATGTGTTGTTTCATTGAGTTTATAATTTTTGTTTTAGCAGTGGACGCATAGTTGTTATAAAGCAAAAACCTTCCGCCTTCAATATTGTCCATAATGTTTGTGTTTGCATATTTTGAGTAAAACTCATAAAACTCTTGTGTATTTTCTTTTGTAAGGAAAGAACTATCCTCAAATCCACAATCTTGTTCAAGTACCAGCCCATACTTTCTTGCAATCAAATCTACACTGCAATAATATCCGCCACCGCCGGGAAGATAACTTCCGCTCAGTGTGTTTGCGTAGTCGGAAAAGCCCTCATAGTTTAATGCGTATGTAAGGGCAATTGAAATCCAAGATTCAGAAAAATCTAGCCACTCCCCCGTTGCCTTCATAATTGTAGTAGAAAGTGCAGTTTGAGAGCCAAATGCCCAACAAAGCCCCTGCGATGCCTGTTGTTGTGTATAAAGCATATATTCGTCACGCAGGCAATATTCTGCTGGAAGAGTTGAGCCATCATAGTCGCTTGAAAAATCGGTGTAACTATAATACAATTCGCTATAACTGCTATATGCGTCAGCAATAAAACCCTTTTCTTCAAATTGTTCGGTCGACAACAAATCATTGTCACCAATAAAAAGTCCTGTGCAAGACAGAAGAACTGCAATTATTGACAAAAATATATATGATAGATTTTTCTTTCGCAACATAATAAAAAATTCCTCACTTTTAATTATATCAATAAATAAAAAATAGTCAAATAAATAGATACTTAAATTTATTTGGAATAACTAAAATTATTTTGATTAAATAAGAAAAAAATATCAAAAAAATATCAAAAATAATTTTTTAAAATAAAAAAAACCGCCAAATAGGCAGTTTTTACAAAATTTCAAGCAGGTTTTTCTCAAATTCCTCCTCGCTTATCTCTCCGTTATCACGCTTTTTTCTAAGTTCTTGAATTTGCTCTTCTCTTGTCTTAACAATCTCGGCATCAATCACCACATCGTCCGCCTGTTGAGTTGATGGCTTTTGCCAAACCCAATCGCTGATAAACATTGTGACAATAAGCAAAATTGAAGTCACAGAAAACAAATTGATAACAATAGACAACATGAGGGCTGTCATATAATAGCCATATCGATATCTAAACAACGCACCATTCTTCCAAATTGCAATTATCAAAAGGATTGCAACGGCTAGGCATTCGGCAATGGTCAAAAAATCCAAAATCACATAAAATACTGGGGTTCTGCTTTGTGGTGCAGTGGAAAAATATTCGACAATATCATAAATCTGTTTGCAAATATCCAAAAAACTGAAAATAATTGCTACAATAATCAAATATTTCTTTGTTTTGTTCATTGCCCCCTCCTTGAATTCTTAAAGGCATAATAGCACATTTAGAAAAATCTGTCAAATCATTTGCCTCTTTTACTAAAATATTATATACTTATTTACGAATTATTATGAGGAGTTTTATGAAAAAGCAAACAAAAAGAAATATTATTATCACTGGTGCGTCAAGCGGTATCGGACAGGCTCTTAAAAACCACTTTCTTCAAAATGGCGACAATGTTTTAGGTATCAGTCTCTCAGACGACGACTTCAACTGCGATGTGGCAAACTTTGAGGAAATGAAAAAGGTGTTTGAGCAAATTGCAACCAAAATGGACAAAATCGACATTCTTATCCCATGTGCAGGGCTTGGCGTTTATGGCACAATTGAACTTATTGAAAACAGCAAAGTCAACCTTCAGTATGATGTCAATGTGATGGGCGTCATAAATGCAATTCAGTGTGCATTGCCACTTATGAAAAACGAGGGCAAAATCATCAACATCAGTTCCATTTGTGCACTCTTCCCTATCCCGTTTAGGTCATATTATTGTTCAAGCAAATCGGCTGTTTCAATGCTCAGTGATTGTCTGCGTATGGAACTATGCAAAACAAAAATCCAATCTACCGCAATCTGTCCATGTGAGGTGAAAACAAATTTCACAAAAAATCGTGTCAACACATATGCGACAAATGAAAAATATGGCGATGCACCAAGTCTTTCCCTCAACAAAATCACAGAGCGAGAGGACAAGCGTATGCCAATTGAAAAGGCTACAAAAATCATTGTCAAAATTGTTAATAAAAAGAAATTGAAGCCTCAATACATCATGAGTTTTCGCAATAAATTTTTGTATCAAGCCCAAAAGTTTTTCCCTCGCTCTCTCGTTTTGAAAGTGCTGACAAAAATGTTTTATCGTGACAAAGCAAAGAAAAAATAAACAAAAATTTAAGAAAAAATGCAAAAAAAAACAGCAAAAAACAAAAAAAAATGTGAAACTTCACATTTTTTTGTCGGTAAATGCAACAGCGGAAATTTCCGCTGTTTTTAAAATATCATTTTTTAATACACATCTGCTTGGTTTGGTTTTAAGTCTGTTTTATCTTCAATTTCAACAACAATTGCCTCGGTTGTCAGCATTGTTGCCGAAACGCTTCCTGCGTTTTGAAGGGCTGAGCGGGTCACTTTGGTTGGGTCGATAATTCCCCTTTCAAACATATCGCAATATTCATTTGCGAGAGCGTCAAAGCCAAAGCCCTTTTCTTCAATATGTTCAAAAATCTTATTGACAACAACCCCTCCATCAACGCCTGAGTTTTTGGCAATTTGGCGAACAGGCTCTTCAATCGCACTTTGCACAATCATTGCACCTGTTTTTTCGTCGCCCGAAAGGGTTTCGATAAGGTTTGAAAGTGCTTTTGCCGTTTTAAGAAGAGCGACACCTCCACCAACAACAACTCCCTCTTCTGTGGCAGATTTTGTAGCAGAAAGAGCGTCCTCTATACGGAGTTTTTTCTCCTTCATTTCAATTTCCGTCGCCGAGCCAACTTTGATTACTGCGACGCCTCCTGCAAGTTTGGCAAGACGCTCTGAGAGTTTTTCAATTTCATAGTCGCTTTTTTGTTCTTTGATTTGAGATTTTATAAGGGCAACTCTTGCTCTGATTTGGTCGCTATCGCCACCGCCTTCAACAATTGTTGTATCATCTTTGCCCACTTTGACCATTTTTGCCCTGCCAAGCATATCAAGGGTGAGGTTTTTAAAGTCAAAGCCAAGTTCTTCGCTTATCACCTTTCCTCCGGTCAGCACGGCGATGTCTTCAAGCATTGCCTTTCTTTTCTCCCCAAAACTTGGTGCTTTGACTGCAACGCAGGAAAATGTCCCCCTCAGTTTATTAAGGATAAGCGTCGTGAGTGCCTCACCCTCAACATCTTCAGCAATGATAAGAAGTTTGGCAGAGATTTTGACCATTTGTTCAAGAAGTGGCAAAAGTTCTTGAATATTGGCAATTTTTCTATCTGTGATAAGAATGTATGGGTTTTCAAGTTCTGCAATCATTTTTTCGGTGTTTGTGCACATATAAGGCGAAAGATATCCCCTATCAAACTGCATACCCTCAACAATTGAAAGTTCTGTTTGCATGGTTTGAGCCTCTTCAACTGTTATCACGCCGTCAGCCCCCACCTTTTCCATGGCGGTTGCGATAAGTTCTCCAATCTGCTCATCGCCCGCAGAGATTGATGCAACTTGACGGATATCATTTGAGTTTTCAACTGGTTTTGAAAGTTTTTTCAGTTCTTCGCACGCAACATCAACCGCCTTAAAAATGCCCTTTTTCAAAATGACTGGGTTTGCACCTGCGACATAGTTTTTCATGCCCTCACGAATGATTGCCTGAGCAAGCACGCACGCTGTTGTTGTGCCGTCGCCCGCAACATCATTTGTCTTGACGGAAACCTCTTTGATAAGTTCTGCACCCATATTTTCAAAAGGGTTGTCAAGTTCTATTTCTTTGGCGATTGTCACGCCGTCATTTGTGATAAGTGGGGTGGTATATTTTTTGCCAAGCACCACATTTCGCCCCTTTGGCCCGAGTGTGATTTTGACTGTATTTGCAAGAGTGTTGACGCCCTTTTCAAGAGCCTTTCTTGCCTCCAAGCCTTCCAAAATTTTCTTTGACATATCTTCCTCCTAATCAATCACCGCCAAGATATCCGTTTGGCGAATGACAACATATTTCTTTTCTTCAACTGTGATTTCTGTGCCTGTATATTTGCCGTAAAGCACTTTATCGCCAACTTTGACCTGCATTTCGGTTTTCTTGCCTTCAAAATCTTGACCATTTCCAACAGCGACAACAAGAGCAAGTTGAGATTTCTCTTGGGCTGAGGTTGGAAGCAAAATTCCGCTTTTGGTTTCGCTTTCATTTTCAAGTGGTGACAAAACGACTCTATCAAACAATGGTTTTATATTCATAAATTCCTCCTACTTTTCTTGATTTGATTATACACCTTTACAAGCAAAACTCCAAATTTTTTTTGGGCGAATTTTGGGTGTTTTTGCTCATAGCCTGCATAATTTTGTCATACACTACATTGATAACGCATGATATGGGAGAAAATCAATCTGTTATGACAAAAATTTTTAAAAAAGGCAAAAAAACTTTTTTCGCTGTTGCTGGGGCTATCTCTTTGATTGTATGTCTATTGCTGGCAAATTTCCTCGCCGACATGATTATCCCCTCTGGGGCAACAACTGGCGACATTTCCTCCCAAAGTGAAGATTTGTATTTTTTATCTCTCGCAAAATCTCAGGTCAAAAGTGAGGCAGAAGCCCTCGCACCAGACTATCGCAAAATTGGTGCTGGCGGGTTTGTTTGGGAAATTGATGGATATTTTTATGTAGTTTCAAGTGCCTATTCAAACAAAAATGATGCTTCTCTTGTGCAAAGCAGTATCAAGCAAACCCAAAATCTTGAAAGCGAAATCATATCGGTAAAATTTGATAGCATCACCATTTCTGGCAATTTTTCGGCAGAAGAGAAAAAGTCGCTTGGAAAGGCTCTGTCGGCAGGCATCAATTTTTACCTTTCTATATATGACATCGCCATAAGTCTTGACACCGGCGTTTATAATGAAATTTCTGCAAAACTTGCCGTCAACTCCGCCCACAACACCCTTGCTGGCGTATATGCCGACTTCTCAACCATATTTCCAAGTGTGATTTCCTCACCTCTTGCCGACATTGATGCAATGCTTGAAAATATGGCAAAAGTCAGCCAAAAACTTTGCACCGGAGAGGCAATCAGCACAGGTCAAACATATTCCTCCCTTCTCAAATATCGCTATTTGGAAGTTTTGAAGATTTATTTTGAATTTTTGAAAGGGTTTGAACTTTAGAAAAATCAACTTTTAATCCTAATTGCAAATTTTTAATCATTTCTAAACAATCTTCTTTTATACCAACAAACAATTGTTCAACCTCAACTTCATTGTTTGTGCGATTTTATAAAAAGTGTCATTATTGACTGAGTGACGATAATCAAACAAATGCTTAAACTCTCGAACGGATATTTTGCAAAGACGACAAAACCTGCTTTTTGAAATTTCATTTTTTTAAATATTCTTCTATAATCTTTTTTGCTTTTATCGTATAATTCCCCATCTTTTCTCCACATTTAAACTATATAACCACAATAGTGGTTATGTCAAGAGTTTTAACCACTATTGTTTATAATCCTAAAAAAGGAACTTTCATGAAAAATAAATTCCCTGAACGAATAAAAGAATTAAGAATGGAGAAAAATTTAAGTCAAGCACAACTTGCCAAAGAATTGAAGGGGTTTGTTTCCCCTTCTGCCATTGGTTTTTGGGAATTGGGCAAAAGAAGTCCAACGCTTGACGCCTTGCTTGTTTTGGCAGAATATTTTAATGTAAGCCTTGACTATTTAGCGGGTTTGGAAGAATGAAAAAAAGGCTTGAAAAATTCAAGTCTTTTTGTTTACTATTTTTGCGTTCTACTTCCGCAGCCTTACACTGGACGAGTGCCGTTTGCACTTTTTGTTGTAGCCTTGCCACCTTCCCCCAAGGGAAGGCTCTTCACAATGTTGCATTCTCCCCCAGTCGGCTATGCCGACAGCCCCTCCCAGAAGGGGCTTTTTATTAATTAAATTAAATGCATAGGTTGTGAGCCGAGCCTCTGCGTTGGTCGACGGTCAACGCAGGTGCGAGGCGTTTTATGCAAGGTCAAGAGAGGAAGATGACTCCTCTTTTTGTGCGATTTCAACGCTTTGACAAGACACTTCATAGGCGGTGCGTTCTTCAAACTGACCTTCTGCAATCTCTTTTCGATATTTGCGTGATTGTATTCTGCCTGTCAAGTTGACTTTTGTGCCTACTGGTTGGTTTTGAATAAACTTTGCATTTCTTCCCCACATTATGCACGGGATATAATCAGACTTATTGAAGTTTGGGCGATTGACAGCCAAAAGCACATCACAAATTTGGCGATTGAATGGGGTTGTGCGGTATACAGGCGTTTTGCAGATAAAGCCGACAAGTGAAAGAATGTTTTCTGCCTCCTCTTGCATATGTGAAACTTCTTTGACAAAGAAGGACAAAATCAAACGGCTTTTTCCTTCAATCACCTTATTATAGGAGCGAAGTTCTCCTGTGAATTTGACTTTCTCTCCCCTTTCAAGGCTGACATCATATGCCTTCATTAGTTTTTCTGAAATGGTAAAAGGCAAAATGTCGTTGGTTTGAGAGAGGCGTTCCACAGACAAGAAGCCCTCATAAAAGCCTTCTCCTTCAACCTCAAATTGTTTGGTTGGTTTTTCGCAAATAATTCCGCTGATTTGCCCCCTATTATTGGGCTTTGCAACTATCGTTGTACTATTCATATTTTCTCCTTTCATTTTTTGTGTTGTGTGCCGTTTGCGTCAATATAGTAGTCGCCGTCATAGATAAGTTCGCCCACGCTTGTCACCTTATACCCACTTTTGGTAAGCCAGTCAAGTGACAGCCTTGTTGAGTCAATCACATGGTCGGCGTTGTTATGCATCAAAATTATCGAGCCGTTTTTGGTCTTTTGCATCACCCTGTTTGTCACCTCACCTGCTGAAAGCCCCTTCCAGTCAAGGCTATCAACATTCCATTGAATGGCGGTAAGTCCAAGGTCTGTGCAGGTGTTGAGCAAAGTGTTGTTATATGAGCCATATGGTGGGCGAAAAACCTTGATGTCCTTATTTATCAAATCGGTGATTTTTTGCATAGAAAGCGTAAGTTCTTGTCTTATCGTGTCCTCGTCAAGTTTTGCCATATCGGGGTGAGTGTTTGAATGAGTGCCAATCTCCATGCCCGCCTCATCAATTTTCTTCACCATGTCTGGATATTTATCTACCCAAAAGCCAACAAGAAAGAAGGTTGCGGTTGCGTTGTACTCTTTTAGCACCTGCAAAATCTCTTCAGTTTTGTCCGCACCCCATGCGGCATCAAAGGAAATTGCCACCTGCTTTTCCTCTGTTGCCACATCATAAATTGGCACGAGGCGTCCTGTTTTGCCAAACCATACTTGTGCCGAGGCACTTCCCTCGATTGGCACAATAAGCAAAACAGCAATGATAAGCACCGCCACAATAATTTTGATTGTTCTCGCTTTGATTGCACAAATAGGCATAACAAACCTCGCTTTTAATGATATAGCACCCTTTTGTCCTCGCAAAGAAGAAAAATGCCAAAAATGGGAGTTTTCGGTTGAAATTTGTCGGTTGGGTGCATTTCGAGATATGTATATGTCCTGTCCGTATAGAAAATGCAAAAAAAACTTGAAGTTTTCTTCAAGTCTTTTTCAAATATTGATTTGATTTTTGTGAAAAATTCCGCAAATCTAAATCATTTTATTGATTGTAAAAAAGTTTTTCTTGATAATCTCGTTTCCGCTTGTAAGTCTTTCGCTTTCTGGGATTTTTGAGGTGTCAAGTGGCAAGATTTTCAGACCAAAGTCAACTGCAAGAGTTGTTTCTCCTTCTGCACTGCACGCATAGGTGACTGCCCTTGCGTTTTTGGCGAAATTGACATATTTAAGCCCCTTGCGATATCTTGGAGAAAGTGGGAATTGGGTGGTTGAAAGTTTTTTGATATATCCATTCTCAGTGACGACAATCACATGAGAGAAATCAAGTTGTGACGCGAAAACAACCTCGTCCCCCTCGTCAAGATTGATGCCCTTTACACCCCCAGAAATTCTACCCTGAAGTGGCACTTCTGCCTGCTCGAAATTCAGTGACATACCGCCTTTTGTAAGGAAAAGAAGGCTTTTCCCTTTCTTGGCAACTTCCACGGCAAGCACCTCGTCCCCCTCACCAAGTTTGCAAACTTGATAGAATGATTTTGAAAGGACAAGTTCCTCGCCTAGGCTCTTTTTCGTCATGCCCTGTTTTGTCATAAAAATGATTTCGCTTCCCTTTTCAGGGGTTTTCATAATTGCGACAGGCATTTCATTTAGTCCTGCATTTTTGTCAAGAGCAAGAAGTGCAAGTCCTTTATCACGCCACTTACATTCTTTTATATCCTTGGCTGGGAGTTTGATGACATTGCCATAACTTGTAAAAATCAGTACATTTTCGTTTGAGACAATTGTTTGGACTTCTTTTGGTATATCGGTGATTGTAGTGTTTTCACCAATTGTCTTTTGTGACATTGAATAGTTTTTGGTTGTGACCTTTTTCACTGTATTTCCAGCGGATATGGCGAAAATAAAGTTCTTTGTTGGCTCTTCCTCTTCTTTATCAAGGTCAATAAGTTTGATATTTTCGTCGCCATTGATGCTTGACTTTCTTGGAGAACTATACCCCTTTTTGATTTCCAAAAGTTCTTTCTTAACGATATCAAATTGTGCCTTTTTAGAGGCAAGAATTGCCTCATATTCGGCGATTTTGGCCTTCAATTCTTTAAGTTCCTCTTCAAGTTTATTGACTTCCAGATGCACAAGGCGGGACAGTTTCATATCCATAATTGCCTGCACTTGGCGGTCACTGAGGGCAAATTTTTCCTTCAATTTTTGTTTGGCTTCGCTGACAGAGGCAGATTTTTTGATTATCTTTATAACCTCGTCAATATTCTTGATTGCAACCAACAATCCTTCAACAATATGAGCCCTCTCTTTTGCCTCATTGAGGTCATATTTTGTGCGTTTTACAATGATTTCACGCTGATATTGGGCATAATATGACACAATTTCAAGCAGATTTAAAAGTTTTGGTTTGCCATCTGCGATTGCAACCATATTGATACCAAAAGAAATTTGCAAGTTTGTTGACTTAAACAAAAATTCAAGAATTTTTTGAGGGTTGGCGTCTTTTTTCAGTTTTATCACAGCCCTCATGCCGTGGCTATCCGACTCGTCACGAATTTCTGTGATGCCAGCAAGTTTTTCCTTGTTTGCCTCCTTGGCTTCGGCAATTTTTTGGAGGAGAAGTGCCTTGTTCACTTGATATGGGATTTCTGTTATCACAAGTGATGTACGATCCCCCGACTTCTCAATGCCAACTCTTGCACGAATGACAATCTTTCCTTTGCCAGTTTTGTATGCCTGCATAAGTCCGTCATCTTTGGAAATGATTATCCCCCCCGTTGGAAAGTCTGGGGCTTTGATTATTTTTGTCAGTTCTTCAATTTTAAGGTTTGGATTGTTGATGTAAGCCACAACTCCATCAATAGTTTCGCCAATGTTGTGTGGTGGGATATTTGTCGCAACGCCAACCGCAATTCCTGACGCACCATTGATAAGCAGGTTTGGAAATCTTCCCGGGAACATCTCTGGTTCTTTCAGCGTGTCGTCAAAGTTCAAACTCCAACGCACAGTGTCCTTTTCAAGGTCACGCATAAGTTCCATTGCAAGTGGGGTGAGGCGAGCCTCCGTGTATCGCATAGCCGCTGGTGGGTCGCCGTCAACAGAGCCAAAGTTTCCATGTCCGTCGACAAGTGGGGCTCTCAGCACCCATTCTTGTGACATACGGCACATTGCATCATAAACCGAGCTGTCGCCGTGAGGGTGATATTTACCAAGGCAATCCCCCACAATTCTCGCACTTTTTCTGTGAGGTTTATCCGGTGTCACCGATAGGTCAAGCATTGAAAACAAAATTCTTCTTTGCACAGGTTTAAGGCCGTCCTCAACACGAGGCAGAGCACGGTCAAGCACCACGCTTTCGGTATATGGAATCATAGATTCATGAAGCACCTCGCTCATGGACTTATATATAATCCCTTTCTGTCCGCCACCTTTGCCCTTTGTTTGAGATGTTTCGCCTTCAATGGTCGCAAGTTCTTCGCTTAGGCTTCCCTCTTCGCCATAGTCCATCTTTGATTGCTCGTAGTTGTTTTCCTTCATATCTTCTCCAATTGTGCAGTTATGCACTTATTATCGTTAAATTTCTTTAAAATTCAGTTGTAAGCGGAGCGTCAAAATCGGGTGCAGGTCGATTTTGGTGCGACGCCCTTTACACCCTTTTATAGTTTTTCATAAAATAGTCTTCACGGTCAAAGTTTGCGTGTTCGTTTATATATCTCTTTCTCGCATCAATATCGTCACCCATAAGTGTTGATACCATGCGTTCTGCCTCAGTAGCGTCCTCAATTGTCACCTGAATAAGGTTGCGTTTTGCAGGGTCCATTGTGGTATCTTTCAATTGGTCAGGGTTCATTTCACCAAGACCTTTATATCGTTGAAGGTTATACCCCCGCCCCGCCCTTGCGATTGCGTCTGGCAGTTCTGCATCGCTATAAACATACTCTTCATAGTCTTTTTTATAGACTTTATAAAGTGGTGGAAGGCCTATATAAACATGACCGGCATTGATAAGTTCTCGCATATACCTGAAAAAGAATGTCAAAAGAATCGCCCTGATGTGTGCACCGTCTTGGTCGGCATCGCTTAGGATTATCACTTTGTGATACCTCAGCGACGACAGGTCAATATCCTCGCCAATGCCGGTATTGAGGGCGGAAATGATTGTCCTTATCTCCTCGTTTGCAAGCACTTGGTCAATGCGTTTTTTCTCTGCGTTAAGAGGTTTGCCTCGAAGTGGCAAAATTGCCTGAAATTTTCGATTTCTACCCTGTTTTGCCGAGCCACCCGCAGAATCACCCTCTACAATAAAAAGTTCACACTCTTCACTCTTTCGGCTGGTTGCAGCGGCAAGTTTGCCCACCAAGTTGAAATTTTCTGCTGAGTTTTTGGCACGGGTAAGTTCCTTCGCCTTCTTTGCCGCCTCTCTCACTTTGGCAGCACCTTTCGCCTTGCCCATAATGATTTCGGCAATGGCTGTGTTTTTCTTATTGGCAAAAACAAGAGCAAGTTCTCGCATAGACAGGTTTTCAACCAGCGTTTTTGCCTCTGGATTGCCAAGTTTTGTCTTTGTTTGTCCCTCAAATTGAACATTGTTCATCTTGACATTTAAAACAATGGTGATGCCTTCACGAAAATCCTCGCCCAAAAAGTTTGGTTCTTTTTCCTTTAAAAAGTTGTTGTTTCGGGCATAATCGTTCAGCACCTTTGTATATGCCGTTTTAAAGCCCGTTTCATGAGTCCCGCCCTCTATGGTTGGAATGTTGTTTACAAATGAAAAGCAATTTTCGGTGTAACTGTCTGTATATATGATTGCCACTTCAAGGTCAAAGTTTTTGTCCTCTGCATGGAAGAAAATTGGTTTTGAAAAGAGTTTGCTTTTGCCCTCAACCAAATATTCGGCAAAGTCGCTTATACCACCTTCATAATGAAAATTCTCTTCCCTGTCATTGATGTCGTCTTTAAGGACGATTTTCAATCCCTTATTTAAAAAGGCAAGTTCTCTTGCACGATTGCAAATGGTGTCAAAACTAAATTTGATGTTCCCAAACATTTCGCTGTCAGGAAGGAAGGTCACTTTTGTACCGCTTTTATTCGTCTTGCCCACCATTTTGAGAGGCTCAACAGGCACACCACTATGTGTCTTTCCGTTTTCATCAGTATAAGAATGAAAACCAATGAAATATTCCTTTCCATTTTTGTAAACGGTGACATTGCAAAATTTTGAAAGAGCGTTTGTCACCGACGCACCTACGCCGTGAAGTCCGCCCGAAAATTTATAGTTTTCTGTGTTGAATTTCCCGCCAGCGTGCAAGGTTGTATAAACAACTTCAACGCCCGATTTGTGCAATGTTGGGTGTTGGTCAACAGGAATGCCCCTTCCATTATCCTCAACCGTCGCCGAACCGTCCTTATTGAGGGTGATTGTGATTGTATCGCCAAATCCGTTTGAAATTTCGTCAATTGCGTTGTCGACAATTTCCCACAAAATATGGTGCATACCTTTTGAACCCGTCGTGCCGATATACATACCCGGACGAAGCCTAACAGCATCAAGCCCTTCCAAAACAACTATATCTTTTGCGTCATAATTCTTTCCAGCCATGAAATCTCCTTGTCTTAGTTATGTTTTTGTCATTATATCATATTTTGCCAATTTAAACAATTAAATTCCGCCATTTTCAAGCAATTTATTGCCAAATTTAAAAATTTATAATTATAGACAATTTTGCATATTTATTCATAATGCTTTATATTTATAAACACCCAACAGCGGGAGCAAAAATCTAATAAAACCCCTCATATAAATTAAATATATTTGCATATAATAAGCAAGAGAGGTTTTATGAAAGATTTGCTTGACAACAAAAAGAAAATTGTTTTGACTGGCGGTGGAACTGCCGGGCATATTTATCCCGCCCTTGCACTCAGAGAATATCTTGGAAAAGAATATGATGTGCATTTTATTGGCGGAAGCGGAATGGAAAAGGAGATTATTGAAAAGGAAAAAGACATCACCTTTCACCAAATTGACGCCGTAAAATTAGTGAGAAAACTCACCCCAAAGAACCTTTTAATTCCATATAAATTTTTAAAGGCTGTCAGACAGGCAAAAAAGATTTTGCAAAAAATAAGCCCCGTTGCAATTTTCTCCAAAGGCGGGTTTGTTGCTCTGCCTGTTGTGGTCGCAGGTCGAAAATTAAATATCCCAGTTGTCAGTCACGAAAGCGACCTTTCAATGGGGCTTGCAAACAAAATTATATTAAGATATTGCGACAAAATGTGTGTGGCTTTTGAAGAAACCGCCCACATCTCTGGCAAATGTATTTACACAGGTCAACCTATAAGAAAGGCTGTATTGAAAGGAAACAAAAACAATCTTTCTTTCACTGCCAGCCTTGACGGAAAAAGAAAAACAATTCTTGTTGTTGGCGGGTCAAGTGGGGCGAAATTTATCAATGACAAGGTGACCCAAAACATTGATTTATTGCTTGAAAAATACAATGTCATTCATATCACAGGAAAGGGCAAAACGCAAAAACTGGAAAAGCCTCGTTATGTTCAAGTGGAATATGCTGACAACATTGGCGACTTTTTATCTTTGGCTGATGTTGTGATTTCCCGTGCCGGGTCTGGTGCAATCAACGAGTTTCGCACACTTAAAATCCCCATGCTTTTAATCCCCCTTTCAAAAGCCTGCTCTCGTGGCGACCAAATTGAAAATGCTAAATTATATCACAACCTAGGTTATGGAGAAATTTTGGAAGAGGAAGAATTTTCAAATGACATTTTTATGGAAAAACTTGAAAATTTAGTGAAAAATGACAAAATTTTTATAAAAAACATGGAAAAAAGTGGGAATTTCAATGCTTGCGAGAAAATTATTTCAATCATCAAAGATATAGAACTTAAAAAATAGGAAGGCGAGCCTTCCCTTTTTTTATGATTTTAAAATAAAATTTTTGATTATATTATTTCAATATTTTATCAATTTGAGGATAGCCGAAGCCTTCAAAATTTTTATTATATGTGATATGTTTTGCCGACGACAAAATTGCACGCTTCACCTCTTGTGGAGAGATGTTTGGATATTTTTGAAAGATCAGTGCAACCTCGCCCGCTATCATTGGCGTTGCAACAGATGTTCCGCTAAGCGTGGTGTATCCACCTTTTTTGTCGCAAGAAATTATATCCACCGATGGAGCGACAATATCTGGCTTAAATCTTTGAAAGGCTGGTCCTCGTGATGAAAAATCTGCAATCTCAAAAAAGTTTTCACAATATTCTTTCCCGTTTATTCGATTGTCATTAAAACCACCAACTGTGATTATTTTGCCCGACACCCCCGGGCTTTTGATTGTCGCATAATCTGGCCCGCTATTGCCAGCGGCAGCAACCACAACAATCCCCTCCTGCCATAAAATTTCTGCACCCTTCATAATAGGGTCATTATACCCGAGTGGCTCACTGCCAAAACTCATACAAACCACCTTGATATTGTATTGTTTTTGGTTTTCATACACCCATGCCATGGCGTCCAAAATCTTATCAGCCGACGCTTCACCCTTGCCATTTAGTGCTTTTAGTGAGATTATTTTACATCGTGGAGCAACGCCCGCAAATCGACCTCCCGACATTGCCCCACTGCCCGCACAAACACCTGCAACAAATGTTCCGTGACCATTGTCGTCATATGGAGAATTTTTGTCACCAATAAAATCTTTAAAAAATATTATTCGGTTTTCACCCAAGCAAAAATCACAATGTTTGGCAATTCCGGTATCAATAAATGCAACATTAACGCCTTCGCCAGAAAGGTGCAATCTCTCAATCCCCAAAATTTCTCTTGCTACATTCATTTGGGCAGAAACACGGGCAAGCGATGAAATATATTTCACCTGAGCCATATGAGAAAGGGCTGAAAGTTGACCTCTTGTGGCTTTGACTCGAAAGGCTTTTATGAATAAATATTCATTTAAAATTCTGATATTGTTATGTAAAAGTATATTTTTTGTACGCAAAAAATCATGCGTCTGCACAATACACTCCCACCTTTTGTCTTCGTCAAGCAGGCTGACCATATAGCAAAGTTGGCTGTCTATCTTGTTTTTGTTCATCTTAAACCATCGAGAAGCCTTTTTATATTCTCATAGTCCTGCGGGGGCAATGCCCCCTTCAAACTGCCCACCATGCGTGACAGTCCCTCATAGTCAAAAGTCCCAGCCTGCTTTTGTCGTGCCACTTCTTGAAAAAGGGTATCATTCAATTCCTCCTGTGACATATTTTTGTACTGGTCAAATTTTGCCTTTATATCCCCCTCTGTTGCCTGCTTTTGTGCGTTTTCCTTGTTTTCTTTCCCTTGAAACTGCGAAAGTCTTGCCATTTTTCACCTCTCCTTTCAATATATGAAGATTGGAGCAAATGTTTCACTTTTTCTTCATGCAACATTTTCTTGGATTGCGAATATAAATTTATATGGATAATTCTATGATTGAAATGCTTTTAAAAATGATGTATAGCCAAAATCAGCCCAAGCAAACCCCCTCTTTTGACAATCCCTCAATGTCAAGTTATCCCAAAGAGGCTTTTTCTCAGAGCATGGGGCCAGTAGGTCAAACTGGCGACATGAATGGCGTACTTCCCCTTCTTCTTTCCCTTCTTGGCAAAGGGGGCAATCCTCTTTCTGGCATAATGGAAGGGCTTTCAAAAAAGCCTACTTCCTCTGTATCTTCAAATAGCGATGCCCCGCCAGACGAAGAAATATTGCTATGAAAAAAGTCCGCACTCGTCTGCCAAAAGGGCATTATGAGGGCGGGCTTTTGATTATTGGTCAAGGCTTTTTACGATTGAGCCATATTTGAAGTATATTTTGCGTTTGCAAAGTTTATCGGCAATTTCTTCTTTCGAGGTTGCAACAATAAGCGTTGTTTTCTTTGTTGCAAGAGTTTTGATAAGTGATATGACAACTTCCAAAATTGGCGGGCTGAGTTTATCAAAAATGTTGTCAACAAGAAGCAGGTCAAGTTCTCTAAAAGTCAGTCTTATAAGGGAAAGCACGTATTTTTCTTCAATTGAAAGGTCTTTGATTTTGGTGTCCTTGATTTTTTCAAGTGAATATTCAATTATCACATCATTGATTTTATTTTCAATTTCTGTGCTTGTGAGGTTCCACCCTTTCAAGATATATTTAAAGTTTTCATAAACCGATTTTTTCTCCAAAAATACAGGTGTTGCTGGCACATAGCCTGCACTTATATCTGTTTTATAATCAAGTTTATCAATTGGAATATCTCGGACAAAAACCTCTCCCTTTGTCATTTTTTCAAGTTTTGCGATAATGCGAAGAAGGCTTGTCTTTCCGCTTTCGTCCTGACCAACAAAAGCAACCTTTTCATTGTCGGCAACATCAATATTGATATCATAAAGTGCATAGAACTCTCTTGTATATCTCAAAAACAAATTATTTACTTTAAGCATAAAAACCTCTATTTATATTTTACTATAAACGCAAAAAAAATAAAAGCGTTTTTGTGCTTTTATTTGATTTTTAGTATAAATTGATTTGAAATTGGGGTTGCATCAAGCAAAATTTCTCCCGTTTTGTATGCATTTTCTTGAATATCGCCTGCGACAGCACGCAATGTCACCTCAATTTTTTCTTCGCTTGAAAACAAATATGTTTTTGATACCACATTTTCATAAGTGACAAATTTTTCTTGGTTTTCCTCTGAAAAGATTGAAGTAAGAGAAAACCATTCGTCATAATCGGCAATTTGATAGTCAAATTTCTCTTGATTTTCCTGCCACAAGGTTATTGTGCCTATTTTGCTGAATTTTATTTGAATATCAACCCCCTTGCCGTCAAGTCTGCTATCGCTTGCAAATGTCACCCTCACTCCATAATTTTCGCTTCCTGTCGATGTGATTTCGTTGAAATATACAGTCCTTAGTTCTGTCGCATTTTCGCACCCCCACAAGAGGCACAGACAAACGGCAAGCAAGCAAACAAAAAATCCCTTCTTCATTTTTTCTCCTTATGAGAATTGTTGACAAAAAGGATTTGTGATATACATATTTTTTAAAAAGCATTTTCAATATGGTTAATGTCGTCGCCAAGCACTTCAATCACATCAAAACGAACTGGGGTGTCTTTGATTTTATGTTGGATAAGATAAACAAGGGCGACATTGCGTATTTGTTTTTGTTTTCTTGCGTTTACCGCCTCGCATGGTCTGCCAAACTTCGCAGTCGAGCGGGCTTTTACCTCAACAAAAACAAGTGTTTTGTCCTTTTGGGCAATGATGTCAATCTCCCCAATTTTGTTTGTATAGTTTTCTTGCAAAATTTTGTATTTTTTCTTCTTTAAAAAATCGGTTGCCTTGATTTCTCCAAGCATTCCTTTGGTTTTGTTAAATTCTTTCATATTTTTTTAGTCAAGGGTGATTTTCCCAAGACGCCCCTTTCTAAAATCGTCAATCACGGCGTTTGCTGTGCGATATATATCAAGTTCTCCACCGCTTACAACAAAGCCCCTCTTTTTTGCAATTGCGTCAAGTGACAGGTTTTCACCATATCTTTCTTTGCAAACATTTGGCTTGATTTTTTCAAGCAGTTTGATAAGTTCCTCGGCAAGTTCTGCCGTATCCGCCACGATTTCATCTTTGATACTTCCGATAAAAAGCAGTTTTTTTGCGATTTCCTGCTCTTCAAGATTTGGATACAAAGTTCCGGGCGTATCGCAAATTTCAATATTATCGCCAATTGACACCCATTGGGTCATTTTTGTTACGCCAGCACGATTGCCCGTCACAGCCTTTGCCTTTCCGCAAAGGTTGTTGACAAGGGTGCTTTTGCCAGAGTTTGGAACACCTACAACAATTGCTCGAACAACTGTTTTTATCCCCTTTTTCAAAAACTTTTCAATCTTCTCTTTTGCAAGAGAGGCAAGTTTTTGTCTTATTATCTTGCTTGCCCCAGACATGGTGCTATTGAGAAGGACATAATCTTTTTTCTCTCCTCGATATGCCCCCGCAAGTTCTCTCACCCTTTTTTCATCGGCAAGGTCAAGTTTATTAAACACATAAAGGACGGGTTTATTTTGTGAAAGTCTATCAAGGCTTGGGTTTATTGAAGAAATTGGTGCACGAGAGTCAAGCACATAAATCACCACATCAATATTGGCAAGTTTTGTGCGAATTTCTGCAAGTGTTTTTTTCATATGCCCGGGAAACCAATTCAGTTTCATAAATCCCTCCTTTATTTTCTCTTTGTTTTTTTTTATTTTGACAAATCCCCCCGTTTTTTTGTTTTTGGGGGCAAAAAATCTATTTTATTAAATCTGGGCGACGAGATTTTGTCCTTTTTTCGCTCTCTTCGGCACGCCACTTTGCAATTTGGGCATGATTGCCAGAAAGCAAAACTTCTGGAACTGGCAGTCCTTCAAAAACCTGAGGTCTTGTATATTGAGGATATTCCAAATTGCCAGCCGAAAAACTTTCCTCTGTCAAACTCTCCTTTGAAATCACCCCGTCTATAAATCTTGAAAGGCAGTCAATTATCACCATGCTTGGCAGTTCTCCCCCCGTCAAAACATAGTCGCCTACAGAAATTTCCTGAGGTGACAAAAGGTCTAGCACTCGTTGGTCTATGCCTTCATAGTGTCCGCAAATGAAAATAAGGTGCTCCTTCTTTGCAAGTTCTTGTGCGATTGTTGGGGAGAGATTTTGACCGCTTGGGCTTGGAAAAACGATATGTGAGTTTTCTTTCTGTACGCTTTTGACGGCGTCATAAATTGGCTGTGGAGTCATAAGCATACCCGCACCACCGCCAAAAGGTTGGTCATCACATTTTTTATGTTTATTTTTTGAAAATTCTCGAATATCAATCAAATTGATTTCAAGTTTTCCGCTATCTTGTGCCCTCTTCAAAATGCTTGAATTCAGGTATGAAAAACTTTCTGGGAAGAGGGTCAAAATATCAATTTTCATATCAAAACCTCTTTCAGTTTATCCGCCCTTGCAACAAGTTTATCGCCCTCACGATAGAAAACATCTTGCACATATGGGGCCTCGGAAATTCTATGTTCCTTCTCAAACACTAAAATATCGCTTGCACCATAATTGAGGACATTGATTATCTGTCCCACCATTTCGCCAGCGTCGTCATAGACCACCATGCCAATCAGTTCTTCAACAAAAAATTCGTCATCTTCCTTTGCCTCTGCAAGAAGTGAGCGGTCAATCAAAATCGCATTTCCTCTTTCAAGTTCTGCATCATTTCGAGTATTAACCTCTTTGAACTTGATATACAAAAAGCCCTGTCTGAAAGCAATATGCTGGATATGCATAGTTCTCTTCCCGACAAGGCATTCTTGAAGTCCTGAAAAGACCTCAACCACATTGGTTGAAGGAATGGCTTTGACCTCTCCTTTTATCCCCTGCGGTTTTACGATTTTTGCGATTTCCAGCAAATTATTCTCCAAACTTGACAAACACCTTTTTGTTTTGTCTTGAAGAAATTGACTTGATGATTGCTCTGATGCTTGAAGCAACCTTTCCGCCTTTGCCAATCACTCGTCCCATATCGTCTTCGGCGACAAAAACATGAAGGATTGTTTCCCCATTTTCTTCGCTTTCCTCAACACGGACGCTGTCCTTTTCTATAACAAGGCTTTTTACGATATATTCAACAATATCTTTCATGTCCTCTCCTTATTTTTCAATAACGCCACTTTTTACAAGAAGTTGTTTTGCTGTTTCTGTTGGAGTTGCGCCGTTTTTGAGCCAAGTTTTTGCCTTCTCGTTGTCAATCTTGATTTCAGCAGGGTTTGTAAGTGGATTGTATGTGCCGATGATGTCAATAAATTTGCCATCTCTTGGTGCACGAGAATCTGCAACAATCACTCTATAAAATGGTGCTTTCTTATCTCCCATTCTTGTAAGTCTGATTTTAACTGCCATGTTTTCCTCCTATATTATTTTGTATATTAAATTGCTTTGCAATGATATACCGTCATTAACCGAACATCTTTTTAAATTTCCCGCTTCGCATCTGCTTGAACATTTCCTTCGACTGTTCAAACTGTTTCAGTAGTGCGTTGACCTGTTGGATTGATGTCCCGCTTCCCTTTGCAATTCGCTGTCTGCGACTTGCTTTGATGATTTCTGGGTTTCGTCTTTCGGCTGGCGTCATAGACTGAATGATTGCCTTATTGACTGCAAGTTGCCCCTCATCAATATCAATATTTTTCAGTTTATTGCCAAGCCCGGGAATCATGCCCAAAACATCTTTTAGATTTCCCATTTTTTTGATGCTTTCTAGTTGCATAAGATAGTCATCAAAGGTGAATGAATTTTCGCGAAATTTCTTTTCCATTTCTTTCGCTTGCTCTTCACTGACCGCCTCTTGTGCCTTTTCAATAAGTGAAAGCACATCGCCCATACCCAAAATTCTGCTGGCTATGCGGTCTGGATAGAATGGTTCTATGTCACCTATCTTTTCGCCTACGCCCGTGAATTTGATTGGCTTGCCTGTGATTGCCTTGATTGAAAGTGCTGAGCCACCTCTTGTATCACCATCAAGTTTTGTGAGTATGACGCCTGTTATGTCAAGTTCTTTATTGAAACTTTCGGCAACCGTCACTGCGTCCTGCCCTGTCATTGCGTCAACGGTGAGCAAAATCTCGCAAGGCTTGACCTCTGCTTTGATATTGCGTAGTTCCGCCATCAACTCTTCATTGATATGAAGTCTGCCCGCAGTGTCAATTATCACCACATCAAAGCCCTGTTTTTTTGCGTGGGCAATTGCCTCTTTCGCCGTTTTTACTGGGTTTTGTGTACCACGCTCAAACACCTCAACATTTGCCTGTTTGCCTACAACTTGAAGTTGATTGATTGCGGCAGGCCTATAAATATCGCAGGCAACAAGGAGAACCCTTTTCCCCGTCTTTTTGATGTGTGACGCCAGTTTTGCACACATTGTCGTTTTGCCCGCACCTTGAAGTCCGCAAAGCATATACACCGAAGGTGGTGCTGGTGAAATTGCAAGTTTTTGATTGTTTGAGGACATAAGGGTTGTAAGTTCGTCCTTTACAATCTTTATCACCTGTTGGGCAGGAGTTAGGCTTTTAAGCACCTCGTCGCCCACCGCCTTTTCAGACACCGATTTGACAAAGTCTTTTGCCACCATATAGTTGACATCGGCTTCCAAAAGTGCAATTCTTACCTCACGCATTGCCTCTTTGATTTCAAGTTCAGTAAGTCTGCCTCGTTTGGTCAGTTTGGAGAATATATGGTTAAATTTTTCTGATAGTGATGAAAATAGTGCCATTACTGCTCCCTCTTTTTTGAAAGTTGTGATTTGAGTTTTTTGATTTCTTCATTCAGCAAATCTGTTTTTTTGACAAATGAAAGTTTTTCCTCAAACTCTTGCAGTTTTTTTTGTGCCTTGCTGACGCTGTCTTTGACTGCCTGCCTAGACACCCCCAAGTTTTCGGCAATTTCGGTTACGGTGAAATCAAAATTGATATAATACGCCATAATCTCCTGTTGCCCCTCGCTTAGAAGTGAGCCATACGCATCAAAAAGTTTGATATATGCAACTTTTTCTTCAACTTTCATAATGATTTTTGTAAAGCATTTTTGCTTTACACCATATATTAGCATACTACGCAAAATATTGCAAGTGTTTTTTGAAGTTTTTTCAAATTTATGGCAAAAGTTGAACAATCACAAAATTGTTTACGCCATAATATTCGGGATTAAGAAAAAGCCTATCGCCCTCCTCTTTGATAACCCCTCGTTCAATAAATATGGCAAGGTCTTTGCATTTTTCGATATCATAGCCAAGCGTGACAAGATATTGTTTGTTCACCCCGCTGTTGCATCTGAGCCCAAGCATAATATGTTCGGTGATGCGTTGCTCCTTCGTCAATTCTTCCTTCATGGCAGGTTTGCCAGCATAATAATGGGCAAAAATTCCCGAATTTGCCCATCTTGTGCCATCTATATACGAATGGGCGGACAACCCAAAACCGATATAGTCCTCGCCCGTCCAATATTTTTGATTATGTCTGCACTCTCGCCCCCCTTTGGCAAAGTTCGACACCTCATATTGCCCAAAGCCATGTTGTTTCAGTCTTTTTGCGGTGGCGTTGTAAACATCAATGCATTCGTCATCATCGGGCAAGATTTTCTCTCTTTCGGTCATTTTGGCAAGAGGCGTCCCCCTCTCCACCTGCAACATATATGTTGAAATATGTGTTATGCCAAGGCCTGCCAAAAGGTCAATTTCTGCCAAAAACTCCTCCTTCTCCATATCTTTGACGCCTATCAAAAGGTCAACGCTGACATTTTCAAACATTTTTGTTGACATTTTGACTGCGTTTATTGCCGAATTTCTATCATGAAGTCGTCCAATAAATTTCAACCCGTCCTCGTCGAGGGTTTGCACGCCAAGTGAAATTCTGTTTATGCCAAGGGTTTTATAAAAGGCAAGTTTGTTCTCTGTCAGTGAGTTTGGATTGCACTCTATGGTGATTTCCGCACTTGGGGTTATATCAAAGCCAGAGCGAAGGGCTTTGAAAATTTCTTCCAAAAGACTGTTTTCTAAAAGGCTTGGCGTCCCGCCACCTATAAAAATTGTATCCACCTTTTTTTTGTTTGTTTTTGCAAATTTTTCTATCTCTTGCACTAAAAAATTGATGTATTTTTCTCTCTCTTCTTCGCTAGACACAAAAGAAGAAAATGCACAATAATTGCATTTTCTTTCACAAAAAGGGATATGAACATATATTCCCAGCATAATCAGCCCTCATCGTCCAATTTCAAAATTGACATAAACGCCTCTGATGGAATTTCAACCGAGCCAATCTTTCTCATACGCTTTTTGCCTTCTTTCTGCTTTTCAAGTAGTTTTCTTTTTCTTGTGATATCTCCGCCGTAGCATTTTGCAAGCACATCTTTTCGCATTGCCGACACCGTTTCACGGGCGATAATTTTCCCGCCAATTGCCGCTTGAATCGGCACTTCAAAAAGTTGGCGTGGTATGATTTTTTTCAGTTTTTCAGTCAACGCCCTGCCTCTTGCATACGCCTTATCCTTATGCACAATGATTGAAAGGGCGTCGCACTTTTCTCCATTGAGCAAAATATCCACCCTTACAAGGTCACTTTCTGCATAGTCCGCCATTTCATAATCAAAACTTGCATAGCCCCTTGTGCGTGATTTAAGGCTATCAAAAAAGTCATAAATGATTTCGCCCAGTGGCAAAACATAATTCAGTCGCACCCTGCCTGCGTCAAGGTATGTGAGGTCTTTATAAACCCCTCTTTTCTCCTGTGCAAGTTCCATGATTGCACCAACATATTCTGGCGGAGTGAAAATACTTGCCTTCACAAAAGGCTCTTCAATTTTTGATATTTCAACAACTGGTGGAAGTGACGATGGGTTTGACAGTTCAATCACAGTCCCGTCAGTTTTATGCACCCGATAAAATACGCTTGGTGCAGTGGTGATAAGGTCAAGATTAAACTCTCGTTCCAGTCGTTCGGTGATAATTTCAAGGTGCAAAAGTCCCAAAAATCCGCATCTAAAACCAAAGCCAAGAGCCTGCGAAACCTCTGGTTGAAATTCAAGTGAGGCGTCATTGAGTTTGAGTTTTTCAAGGCTGTCTTTAAGTTCATTATACTTCGCCCCGTCAACTGGGAAAATACCGCAAAATACAACAGGTTGCACTTTCTTATATCCCGCAAGAGGTTGGTCGATTGGGTCAAGGGCGTTGGTGATTGTATCGCCCACCGCAATATCGCTTATATTTTTGATTGAGCCAGCAAGGTAGCCGACATCGCCCGCCTGTAACAGCCCTGTTGATTTCTCGTGTGGGACAAAAATGCCCACCTCTGTCACATCATAAATCTTGCCAGTTTGAAACATCTTGATTTTGTCGCCAACTTTGACCGTGCCATCAAAAACCCTGATAAGGCATATCGCCCCCTTAAAATTGTCATAATAACTATCAAAAATCAGGCATTTAAGTTTGCCATTTTCATCACCTTTTGGGGCTGGAAATTCCTTGACAATCATTTCAAGCACCTGCTCGATATTTGTGCCATCTTTTGCAGAAATGCAAGGTGCGTGCATAGCCGGTATGCCAACCACATCTTCAACCTCCCTTTTCACCTCTTCTGGGCGTGCGGAAGGAAGGTCAATTTTATTGACAACGGGCAAAATATCCAAATTATTATCAATTGCAAGGTATGCATTGGCAAGCGTTTGTGCCTCTACGCCTTGTGATGCGTCAACAATCAAAATTGCACCCTCGCAGGCAGCGAGTGAGCGTGACACCTCATAGGTGAAATCAACATGACCGGGTGTGTCAATCAAGTTAAGTTGATATTCCTCACCCTCATAGGTATAGTTCATTCGAGTTGGGGTAAGTTTGATGGTGATGCCCTTCTCCCTTTCAAGTTCCATACTATCAAGCAGTTGTGATTGCATATCCCTTTTGGCAAGCGTGCCAGTTTTTTCAATCAGTCTGTCGGCAAGGGTGGATTTGCCGTGGTCAATATGTGCAACAATGCAAAAGTTTCTTATTTTTTCAATTCTTTTCATAAGCCCTATTATAGCCCATTTTCTTCAAATAATCAATCAATTTTTGCCAGCAAAATGCTGTATTGACAAAATGAGCATAAAGAGGTACAATATACGCAAGAATAGCAAATGCTTTAGAAATATTTTCAGGGGCTTTACAAATGATTTCGAGGTCTTTATGAATGATTTTTTGAAACACAAAATGGAATTTTCCGACCCACAAATTGAAGAATTGATACAATCTGCTGGACTAAAAAATGCCAAATCCTTGAACAACAAATTGCAATTTCTTTGCACTGAATATAAAATTTCACCGATAAGTTTAAAAAAAATGTTGAAAAGAACAACTGTTGCTCTTACATATTCTCCTGAGGCAATCAAAGAAAAATATAATTTTTTCCTCCAAAGTTTTGGGTTTTCTCCCCAAGAGTTTGGAAGGCTTATTGCAAAACAACCACGAATTTTAACATATTCAACCCTATCAATCGAAAAGAAAATGCAATCATATGGCAGGCATCTTTATATGTCGCCAAAAGACGCAAAGCGTTTTATACTTTCCTGTCCTTCAATTTTTGGATACAACGAAAAGGCAAGCCTCAAAAAAATCGCCTTCTTGAAAAAGATTGGCGTCACCAACAAAGCAATCTTGAAAAAACCTATGTTTTTGTCTCTGCCTGCAAAAAAAATCACCGAGCGTATGGCTATTTGTGAGTGCATGGGGTTGAGTAAACGCAAGTTTGTTTCAAGTGGTTGTCTGATGGTTGACGAAAAAAGGCTTTACGCAAGGGCTTACATACAAAATGAAGAAAAAGACTATGCCCTTCTAGCCTCTTCAAATTCCCAATTTAAGAAAACAACAGGCATCAACGAAAAACTTTTGATGGAACTTTGTGAGTACGGCATAGAACTGCAAGAGCATTACGCCTCTTATTATGAAAAAAGAGGAATTGATATAAACGCACCCCTCCCTTCTCGTGAAAAAGTGGAAAAACTGGCAGAACAGGCCGAAAATGAGGTCAAATAGGGTAAAAAATTGTTAAAATTCACCCAAAATCGCTTTATTTTATCGTTTAGTTATGTTACAATATCTTTGTAACACATTTTAGACCTATTTTAGCGTTTTTACGCATATTATTCTATTGAGGTATTTTATGGATAATCTTTTCAACTCTTGGCTGGTGGAACAACCAATAGCAAACAAGGGAATTCATGACAAATCACACCCAGAAAACTCTCTTTCTGCCTTTGGCAAAGCCATTGAGGGCGGTTTTCCTATCGCACTTGATGTGCAACTGATTGCCGATGGTACAATTGTTGTTTTCGACGACGACAGCCTATCCCGCCTGACCGACAATGACGGATATATCAAATTTTTAAACAAAAGCGACCTTGACCTTTTGACCCTTTCTGGCAGTAAAGAAAAAATCCCTACCTTGAAAGAGGCTCTCGACTATATTGCTGGCAAAGTGCCTGTTTTGATTGAAATCAAAAATCTTGACAAGGTGGGCAATCTTGAAAAGGGAGTGATTGAAATTTTGAAGGAGTATAAGGGAGAGATTGCTGTTGCGTCTATCAACCCTTATGTGCTTGAATATTTTTATAAGCACGCACCAAACATTCTTCGTGGGCAAATTTCAGGCTTCTTCTGCAAAGAAAAAATGCCTCATATGAAAAAATATGGGCTTAAAAGAATGATTTTCAATAAAAATGTTTCTCGCCCTGATTTCATTTGCTATGAGGGGAAAAGCCTGCCAAACAGATTTGTCAAAAAATATAAAAACCTCCCACTTCTTGCTTGGACAATCAAAAGCCAAAGCGAATATTTGAAGGTTGTCAAATATTGCGACAATGTGATATTTGAAAACTTTGAGCCTATTATTTAACAAAAAAGAAATTATAAAAAACCGACAAAAATTTGTCGGTTTTTTGGTTGTTTAGAACAAAAGATTGAAAGCGGGGCGAACGGCGTAAGTGTAGGCAACATCGTCGCGGTAACAAGCGCCACCGAGGTCGACAAGGAACGCACGGCTAGAATGGAGAGGGTGAGGCGAGCGAAGCCAATAATAGTCCTTGTTCCAGATTAAATTGTCGTAATATGTCGACCAACTGCTTGGAATTGTGCCGTCGGCACCTACCGTGCCTCCTCCAACGAGGGTGTATATCTCTTTTACGCTCATAAGCCAGAGTTTG